>DAHVZT010000055.1 GCA_027323885.1 Acidobacteriaceae bacterium | reverse complement strand
GCAGGTGTGAGGACACCGAATGCGACGGCGCCGGTCAACAGCGCATACCGTAGAAATTTCATTGGTGTCCTCCGCCCTGTTTGGGCTCTCCGTCTGTCTTCAGCTCAGACCGAAACTGCTGCTTACCGGCCGGTCATCTTTTCCAGGTGCTCGGGATAGCGATTCCCTTCCACATGGATTTTCGACGCGGCGCTGTCGATATTGCGCAGGTCGTCTGCGGTGAGCTCGATGGAAACGGCCCCGATGTTCTCCTCCAGACGCGACAACTTCGTCGTGCCAGGAATGGGAACAATCCACGGCTTTTGCGCCAGCAACCAGGCGAGCGCGATCTGCGCGGGCGTCGCGTTCTTCTGGTTGGCGATGCTGGCCAGAAGGTCCACAAACGCCTGGTTCGCCTTGCGGGCTTCCGGAGTAAAGCGCGGCAGCGTGCTGCGGAAGTCACCTTTGCCGAGCTCGGTTTTCTCGTCCATCTTTCCGGTGAGAAAGCCTTTGCCAAGCGGGCTGTAGGGGACAAATCCGATGCCGAGTTCTTCGAGAGTTGGAATCACTTCGGCTTCCGGCTTACGCCACCACAACGAGTACTCGCTCTGCAGCGCGGTCACGGGCTGCACGGCGTGCGCCCGTCGAATGGTCTGCACACCTGCTTCAGAAAGGCCAAAATGCTTGACCTTTCCTTGCTGGATCAGTTCCTTCACGGCTCCGGCGACATGTTCGATCGGCACGTCCGGATCGACACGGTGCTGATAAAACAAATCGATGCTGTCGATGTTGAGGCGCTTCAAGGATTCTTCCGCCACCTTCTTGATGTGTTCGGGACGGCTGTTCAGGCTGTGCGATCCCGGAGCGCCGCCAGGAGTGATATTGAAGCCGAATTTTGTCGCGATCACTACCTTGTCGTGGATGGGCGAGAGCGCTTTGCCGACCAGCACTTCATTGGTGAACGGGCCGTAGACTTCCGCCGTGTCGAAGAACGTGATGCCTCGGTCGACCGCTGCATGGATGAGAGAAATCATCTCCTGCTCGTCGTGGACCACACCATAGGAAAAGCTCATGCCCATGCATCCCAGGCCGAGGGCCGATACTTCCAGATTGCTGTTTCCCAATTTGCGTTTCTGCATTTGTTGCTCCTGTCTGCTGCCATGGTCGATAACAAAGGGAGGGCGGACCCTCCCGTCGTTATTCGTTTTTGAGAGAAGCCATATCGATGGAGAAGCGGTACTTCACATCGGACTTCAGCAGCCGTTGGTACGCTTCGTTGATCTTCTGGATGGGGATGACTTCCACGTCGGCGGTGATGTTGTGCTTGCCGCAGAAATCGAGCATCTCCTGAGTCTCGGCAATGCCGCCGATGAGCGAGCCAGAGAAGCTGCGCCGCGCGAAGATGAGGCTAAAGACCGAGACGGGCAGCGGTTTTTCCGGCGCCCCGACCATGGTGATGTTGCCATCGCGGCGAAGCATGTTGATGTAGGCGCTGATGTCATGCTCGGCGGCAACCGCATCGAGAATAAAGTCGAAGCTGCCGGCGTGCTTCGCCATTTCGTCCGCATTGCGCGAAATGACGACCTCGTCCGCTCCAAGCCGAAGCGCATCGTCCTTTTTGCTGGGGGAAGTGGTGAACACCACAACGTGTGCTCCCAGGGCATGGGCGAACTTGACCCCCATGTGTCCGAGTCCACCGAGCCCAACCACGCCGACCTTCTTGCCCTTGGTGACATTCCAGTGGCGCATGGGCGAGTAGGTGGTGATGCCCGCGCAGAGTAGAGGAGCGGCCCCAGCCAGATCGAGATTGGAGGGAACGCGGAGCACGAAATGGTCGCGGACCACAATGCTGTCGGAGTAGCCGCCATACGTGACACCGCCGGTGTGCTTGTCCGGGCTGTTGTAGGTAAACACGCCTTTCGGGCAGAACTGCTCCAGACCGGCCTTGCACTCAGGGCAGGTAAGGTCGGAGTCGACCATGCAGCCGACCGCGGCGAGGTCGCCGGGCTTGAACTTGGTAACCGCGGAGCCGACCTTGGTCACGCGGCCGACAATCTCATGCCCGGGGATGCACGGGTAAACCGTGGGCATGGCGCCGCTCCACTCATTGCGTGCCTGGTGGAGATCGGAGTGGCAGATGCCGCAGAAGAGAATCTCGATCTGCACGTCGTGCTCGGTGGGATCGCGCCGTTCAATGGTGGTACGGGCGAAGGGCGATGTTGCGCTTGTAACCGAATATGCTTTTGCTTGGAACATGAATTACCTCGGACTTTTGGAAATAACGAGCAACTCGCTCGGCATCAGACTACAGAAGCTCCACTTTCCGGCGGTATCCTCATCCTGCCAATTTCTTGCCTATTCCTGTCGCATCGCACACGTTTGTGCCCGATTCGACCTGATTTGGTTTTAGATTGGATCCAAGGACCGAAAGCCGGGAAGGTGGCTGCATATATGGATGCAAGCGCGGATTCAGAGGATACAGTCGTACCCGCCCTGCGGGCCGAACTGGCCCGGAAAATTGCCGAACGCACCCTCGAGGAAGGGGACACGGCCACGGAGATCGCCGGTCTGCGTCTCTACCGCCGTTCCGTACCCAGCGCTTGCACCTCCGCCACTTACGAGCCGAGTCTGGTGGTATTTGCGCAGGGAAAAAAGCGCATCCACGTTGGCAAAGCGACGTACGTGTGCGATGGTTCCAATTTTCTGCTGACATCGGTCGATTTGCCCGTGGTCAGCCAGGTGATCGCCGCGACGGAAAGGGAGCCGATTCTGGGCCTGGTGCTCAAACTGGAAATGGCGGCGGTGCGCGAAATTCTTTCCCAGCAGGAATTTCATCTGCGGCAGGAATCTTCGGAGGCTCGCGGCATGGCAGTCGGCGTTACCTCGCCCCAACTGCTGGACGTATGCTTGCGGCTGATCGGCCTTTTGGACGAGCCCCAGGACATTCCTTTTCTCAGCAGGCTGATTCAGCAGGAAATCGTGTTCCGATTGCTGCGCAGCCCGCAAGGAAAGCATCTTCGCGCAATTGCGACACTGGGCGAGCAAAGCCACCGTACCGCCAAAGCCGTCGAATGGCTCAGGACCAACTATGCCAAGCCGCTGCGGGTTGAGGAGCTAGCCGCAATGGCGCGCATGGGCGTTTCGACATTGCACCATCAGTTCCGTTCCTTGACCGCGATGAGCCCTCTGCAATACCAGAAGCATCTGCGATTGCATGTAGCGCGGGAGCGGATGCTGAACGAAGGCCTGGATGCGGCGAGCGCAGGCTTCGAAGTGGGCTATGAAAGCGCAAGTCAGTTCAATCGCGAGTACAGGCGATTCTTTGGCGAGCCGCCCATGCGGGACATCAAGGGGCGCCGGCTTGCCACGATTGCGGAAGCCCGCGATTGAGTGTTTGTTGCAACCTGAGCTAACCCGCGGCGAGTTCGTTGGCGCGCTGGGTAGCCCGCATGACAGCTTTGATGAGAGTGACTCGAAGACCCCCTTCTTCAAGTTCCAGAATGCCATCGATGGTGCAGCCCGCCGGCGTAGTCACGGCGTCCTTGAGCAGGGCCGGATGGCTGCCGGTTTCAATCATCATCGTGGCTGCCCCGAGCACCGTCTGCGCGGCCAGCAGCGTCGCGATGTCGCGCGGCAAACCCACTTTTACGCCAGCCTCGGCGAGCGATTCGAGAATGATGTAGATGTAGGCCGGACCGCTGGCGGAGAGTCCGGTGACCGCATCCATGTGCTTTTCATCCACCGTGACGGTGCGGCCCACGCTGTTGAAGACCTGCTCCGCAAGAGCAAGCTGCTCCGGCGCGACGAATTTTCCCCGGCAAAGTCCGGTTGCTCCGCAGCCGACCAGCGAGGGCGTGTTCGGCATGGCGCGAATGACCGCGAGATCTACGCCGGCGGCCTGCTCGATGACGCCGGTTTTGACGGAAGCGGCAAAGGAGACGATCATCTTCTTGGCCGTGAGCGCGGGACGGATCTGCTCGACCACCTCCGGAATGGTTCGTGGCTTGACTCCCAGCAGAATCAGATCGCTTTGACGCGCCGCCTCCAGATTGTCTGTGGTGACGGAAATGCCCCACTGGACTGAAAGCGACTCACAGCGGGAGGCATGGTGGACGGTGGCGCGGATATTTTCTGGACGGAACAGATGATTCTTCAAAAACGCTTGCAGCAGAATGCCACCCATCTTTCCCGCACCCAGCATGGCGACTTTGGTGTCCTGCGTTTTTGGAGTGGTCATGAATACGTGGTCCTTTCGTGTCGAATTGCCGATGAATGGTCTGGCTGCATGGCAGCCGCGGAATGGTGGAGGAGCGCAAGTCAACCGGCGCCAGCTATTTTGCGGGCGCATTCTGTTGCGCAATCCAGCCCTCGACGCGCTGCTGCAAAATGTCGAGTGGTAGTGCGCCGGAGTCGAGCACCTCATCGTGGAAGGTGCGGATGTCGAATTTGCTCCCGAGTTTCTGCTGCGCTTCTTTCCGGAGCTCCAGGATTTTGAGCCTCCCCATATCATAGGCAAGCGCTTGGCCGGGCCACGCGATATAGCGGTCCACTTCTTCCTGGATGGTGATGTCATCCATGGCCGTGTGGTCACGGAAATATTGCACCATCTGCTCGCGCGTCCAGTGTTTGGAATGCACTCCGGTATCGACGACCAGCCGGACGGCGCGCCACATTTGATTTTCCAGCAGGCCGTATTGGCTGTAGGGATCCTGGTAGAAGCCCACTTCCTTGCCGAGTTGCTCGCTGTAAAACGCCCATCCTTCCACGAACGCCGTGTAGCTTTCAAACCGGCGGAAGTCCGGAAGACCGGTCTGCTCCTGCGCCAGCGAAATCTGCAAATGGTGGCCGGGGACGCCCTCGTGATACGCAATGGGCTCGACCTGCGTCAGCAGGCGCTTGCTTGCATCGACGGTGTTGACGCGAATCCAGCCTGGACGCGAGCCGTTAGGAGTTCCTGGCTGATAATCGGCAGGCACCTGGTCGGCTGAGCCGAAGCTTGTCATGCGAACAACCCTGAGCGGAGTTTTAGGCAGCTTCGTCGCGAGTTGCGGCAGCTTGGATTCCATCTGTTCGGCGTAGTGCCGGTAGAGTTCGATCAACTGCGTCCCGGACTGCGCGTGTTCCTTGGGATTTGCGACGAGCGCCTGGTGAAAGCTGCGCAGGTCGTTGAATCCGAGCTGATGGACAACCGCCATCAACTGCGGCTGGATGCGCGCGACATCCTCCTGGCCGATCTTGTAAACATCCTCGGGAGTCAGGTCGGTGGTGGTGAAACTCTGGACCAGATAGGCATAGCACGCATCGCCATCCTTGTTGGCCCAAATGCCAGGATCGGTGCGCGCCTTGGGGATGTAATCCGATGCGAGATAGACGGCAAACTGCTTGTAAGCCGGCTGCACTCTGGTCCGGATGGCATTCAGCACCTGGGTGCGAATCTGCTCCTGCTCCTGCGCAGGCATGTCCGGCGGGAAGTGTTGCAGTGGGCGCGCAAACGGAGTGTTCTGCGGCTTTTCCTGCACCATGGCGTTTACCTGGGCCAGAACCTTTTGCATAATGTAGGCCGGTTCGCTGCGGCCATCCTGTTCCCCCAGCATCATGTTGGTGCTGATCTGCATCAGCGCGCCCGGTATTTTGTCGAGCCGGGAAAGGTAGTGGTCGTAGTCATCCGGCGAAGCGAAGCGCAACATCTCAACCAGCGCGGGCAGTTCCACCTGGATTCCTGAGAATTGCGTTACCGGTGTTTGCCAGGGCTTGCAGACGGATGATTCCTGCTGGTCGACAAGGTCATGAACCAGCAGTTGTTTGCTGAGCTTCTCCTGCTCGGGCATCCCAGCGGTGTCGATTGCGCCAAGGCGTTCGATGAAGCGCTCTCCGCGTGCCAGGGCCTCCTCATAGGCGCGTGGCGACTCATCCGAGAGTTGGTCGTCATACCTGTGATCCCCGATGGTGGAGGCCATTTCCGGGGAATGCTTCAACTCATCCTCCCAGTAGTCATGAAAAATCCTGTTCAATGCATCCGTGCGCTGCGCCAGCGATTCAGGCTCTGGAGATTGCGGCTGCTGCCGGACTGAAGGGGACGGGCGAGGAGGGGCCGGCGCAAGGTCCTGCGGCTTGAAGGTCTGCGCGAAAGTGGAATGCGGGAGCAGTGCGGCTATGCTGAAGGCAAGCAACAAGGAAGTGCGGCGAATCGGCACGTATCCAGCGCTCCTGAGAAATGCAGCCATGTGTCGAGTGTAAACGCAGGCGCGGCTGCGACCGCATGAAGCCATCGGAGGAGCGGATGGTTGTTCAAGTCCCTTCTGCGCAACTATTCTTTAGTTTCGGCGGTCCCGGTTGGCCTGCTCGGCGGAATGGATGTACAAAGGGCTGGAGAAAGTTCTAAGTTGGAGACGCGACTGTTTTGCCCCGGGAGAGATGCTGCGGCATTCCCTCCCGCCTGGCGAATAATACTTAAGGAATGGAGCATGGCTTGAGCCTCCTGCACCCAGACCGTCTTTTTCCCGCAGAACCTGTGACGCGATCCATCGCGAAGCGCCTGTATGGATCCATTGAGCGCCTGCCTATTCTGAGTCCGCACGGGCATACGGACGCGAAGTGGTTTGCCGAGAATCTTCCATTTCCGAATCCGGCAGAGTTGTTTATCCTGCCGGACCATTACGTGCATCGCATGCTCTACAGCCAGGGAATTCCGCTGGAGAAGCTCGGGCTGGACCGGAGAAATCCGCATGATCTGAAAGCGGTCTGGCGGCTCTTCGCCAGCCACTACTATCTGTTTCGCGGCACGCCTACACGCCTGTGGCTGGATTACGCGTTTCAGGAACTGTTCGGACTGACAGAGAGCCTGTCTGAGGCGAATGCGGACGCTTACTACGAAACCATTTCGGCCAAACTCGCATTGCCGGAGTTTCGACCTCGCGCCCTGTACGACCGCTTCCACATTGAAGTGCTGTCGACCACCAACTCGCCATTGGAGACCCTGGCCGATCATCGGAAGATTCGCGATTCCCAATGGAAGGCTCGCATTCTGCCAACCTTTCGGCCCGACGCGGTGGTTGATCCCGATTATGAGGGATTCCAGAATAATCTCGCTCGCCTGGGCGAAATCTCCGGAGAGGACGTGGGAACGTGGAAAGGCTATCTGCGCGCGCTGGAAAAAACGCGCGAGCGCTTCAAGGCGCTTGGCTGTACGGCTACGGACCATGGGCACCCCACAGCGGCAACCGCCGATCTTGCCCCAGGGGAGGCCGAGCGGCTCTATGAGAAGGTCTGCGCAGCCAGTTCCACGCCGGACGAGCGTGCTTTGTTTCGCGCACAGATGCTGACCGAAATGGCTCGCATGAGCGTGGAAGATGGACTGACCATGCAGATCCATCCCGGAAGTTTTAGAAATCACAATCGGGCAGTTTTCGAGAAGTTTGGGCGAGACATGGGGGCGGACATTCCGACCGCCACGGATTACGTTCATGCGCTGCAGCCTATGTTGAACCGCTTCGGCAATGAGCCCGGCCTGATTGTAATTCTGTTCACTCTCGACGAGTCGGCTTACAGTCGCGAACTTGCCCCGCTTGCGGGCCATTATCCCGCGTTGCGCCTGGGGCCGCCCTGGTGGTTTTTCGACAGTCCGGAGGGAATGATGCGCTTTCGCGAAAGCACCACGGAAACTGCGGGATTCTATAACACCGTTGGATTCAACGACGACACTCGCGCGTTTCTGTCGATTCCGGGTCGGCACGATATGGCGCGGCGAATGGATTGCGCCTATCTGGCGCGGCTCGTTGCAGAGCACCGGCTCGACGAAGAGGATGCGCAGCAAGTTGCCGTCGATTTGACTTACAACCTGGCGAAACGCGCCTACAAACTCTAATCACACGGCCCAAAAAAAATATGAACATTTTCCGCAGGGAATTTTTCAAAATAGCCGGTGGAGGGCTCGCCGGAACTGTTGCCGGGAACGCTGTCCCGGCAAGTGCACAGGCTCAGCAGACGCATGGCTCCTTGACGAGCACGCTGTACGACGTAAGAACCTTTGGCGCAAAAGGGAATGGAATCGCCAACGATAAGACCGCGATCAACAGAGCGATCCAGGCGGCCAGCGAGAGCGGAGGAGGAACCGTCGTGTTCCCCGCAGGCACGTACGCCAGCTTTTCCATTCGCCTCAGGAGCAATGTGGCGCTCTATCTGGAGCAGGGAGCGACGATTCTGGCCGCCAGCGTGCCAGATGGAGGGTCCACCACAGGCGCCTATTACGATGCTGCGGAATCCAATGAACCTTGGGAGAACTATCAGGACTACGGACACAATCACTGGCACAACAGCCTTATCTGGGGAGAGGACCTCCAGAACGTGTCCATTCTGGGTCCGGGGCTGATCTGGGGCAAAGGCCTGAGCCGCGGCGGAAAGGAATTGCCCCATGCCGAGACTCCTGGCATGGGGAACAAGTCTATCGCGCTGAAGAATTGCCACAACGTCATTTTGCGGGACTTCTCCATTTTGCAGGGTGGCCATTTCGGAATTCTGGCCACCGGCGTGGACAATCTGACCATCGACAACCTGAAGATCGATACGAACCGCGATGGCATGGACGTCGACTGCTGCCGCAATGTGCGCATCTCCAACTGCAGCGTCAACTCTCCATGGGACGATGGAATATGTCTGAAAAGCTCCTTTGCCCTGGGTCATGCGCGAGCCACGGAGAATGTCACGATATCCAACTGTTATGTGACAGGCGCGTACGAATTAGGCTCGATGCTGGATGGCACGTGGAAGCGCTGGCCTGCTGACTCGAAAACACCTCGCACCGGCCGCATCAAGTGCGGTACGGAGTCCAATGGGGGATTCAAGAACATCACCATTGCCAACTGCGTGTTTGAAGGCTGCGGGGGATTTGCTCTGGAAACCGTGGACGGCGCTACGCTCGAAGATATAACGATCACAGGGATCACCATGCGCGATTGCGTGAACACGCCCCTGTTCCTCAGGCTGGGTAGCCGGATGCGTGGACCCGCAGGGGTCCCGGTAGGAAGCTTGAAAAGAATACTGGTCAGCAACGTGTCGAGTTACAACTCCAGTTCCACCTATGGCGGCGCGGGGCTCATCAGCGGCATAACGGGTCATCCTATTGAAGACCTCCAGTTCGCGAATTTATATATGCAATATCGCGGACAGGGCACGGGCCGGACGAGTGCCGTCGCACCGCCAGAAGATGAACAGAAATATCCGGAACCGTCGATGTTCGGCGCCATGCCTGGAAGCGGCTTTTTTATACGAAATGTGAAAAATATCGCTCTGTCCAATGTCGAGCTGAGCTGGCAAGGCGAGGACGCTCGCCCCGTCTTCTGGATGCAGAACGTGGATGGAGCGGAGTTCTTCCGCGTCAAAACTCCTAAACGGATCATCGCACCCGTTTTTTCTTTGCATCAGGTTGAGGACTTCCACGTCATGGAACTCCACAACCTGAAAGATTGTGTGTCCATCAAGTAGACGAGGAGAAGCCGTAAAGGCCGAGTATGCAGGAAACTCAGAATCCATTCCCACTTCTCCATAGAAGAGTGCTCCAGCTCGATGCAACAGACAACGTGGCGGTGGCGCTTCGCAATCTTTCTGCGGGCGAAACCGTCCTCGTCGGCGGGCAGCCCTGTGTGGTTGCGTCTCCCATTCCAGCCAAACATAAATTCGCGTTGCGAGACTTGAAGGCAGGCGATCCTGTCATCATGTATGGAGTACTGGTAGGGAAGGCGACCCAGCCCATTCGTCGCGGGGAATTGATTGCTACATCCAATGTGCGTCATGAGGCTGCGGAAACTCACCCACGTGAAGCCTCTCTTTCCTGGACGGCTCCCGATGTTTCACGCTGGCAGGATCGCATGTTTCTGGGATATCACCGCAGCGACGAACAAGTGGGAACTCGCAATTATTGGTTGGTAATTCCGCTCGTTTTCTGCGAGAACCGCAACATTCGCGCATTGCAGCAGGCCTTCGAGTACGGACTGGGGTTTGCTTCGGGCCACGCTTACCAACGGCAGGTTGCACGGCTGGCTGACCTTTACACAAAAGGCAGGATCGAGGAGATCCAAAGGTTCGCTCCGGAACTCGAACCGGCTGCGCAGGAAGGGCACAGACTTTTTCCGAATGTGGATGGCATTCGGTTTTTGACCCATGAGGGCGGCTGTGGGGGGACCCGCGAAGATGCGCGACTGCTGTGTGGATTGATAGCGGGGTATATCCGGCATCCCAACGTGGCCGGCGCCACGGTCTTGAGCCTCGGTTGTCAGCACGCACAGATATCTCTGCTGCGTGAGGAAATTGCCAAACGCGATGCGCACTTCAACAAGCCGCTCCTGATTTTCGATCAGCAGGCGAGCGGGCTGGAATTCGACATGGTATCGCGCGCGATCCGTGAAACTTTCCTGGGACTGATCCAGGCAAATCAAGCCACCCGGAAGCCCGCTCCGCTGTCGCAACTTGTTGTCGGGCTGAAGTGTGGCGGCTCCGACGGTTTTTCGGGAATTACCGCAAACCCCGCGATCGGCCATACCGCTGACCTTATCGCGGTGCTGGGCGGCCGAACCATTCTTTCCGAGTTTCCGGAACTGTGCGGTGTGGAGCAGAGCTTGATCGACCGGTGTGTAACCAGGGAATTGGCGGATCGGTATCTTTCCTTGATGCAGGCCTACGCCGCACGCGCCGCGGCGATCGGCAGCGGCTTCGACAGCAATCCTTCGCCCGGCAACATCAAGGACGGCATCATAACCGACGCAATGAAATCCGCGGGAGCAGTAAAGAAGGGTGGCACGTCGCCCGTGGTCGATGTGCTGGACTATCCCGAATATGCCACACGTCCTGGACTCAGCCTGCTCTGCACTCCGGGCAATGATGTTGAAGCGGTCACCGGCCAGGTTGGAGCGGGCGCCAATATCGTCCTTTTCACCACCGGACTGGGAACGCCTACGGGAAATCCGATCGCCCCCGTCGTCAAGCTGTCGACCAATTCTGCGCTCGCGAATCGAATGCCCGACATCATTGACTTCGATTGCGGTCCCATCATCACGGGAGAGAAGACAATCCAGCAGTCGGGCGAGGAGATCCTGGAATACATCCTTCAAGTAGCCAGCGGAGAAAAACATACCAAAGCCGAAGTCAATCGGCAGGAAGATTTCATTCCCTGGAAGCGTGGTATTTCGCTCTAGCGAATCAAGTGAGTGCGTGTCCTTTCGTTTCGGTCAGTCGGGTTGCGATCAGGGCCGCGGCAGCGAATGCGATAGAAATTGACGACAGCGCCAGCACGATGCCGCTCTTGTCTGTGATGAATCCGATGATATAGGGGGAGCCCGCTCCCAAAAACCGGCCCAGGTTGTATACGATGCCCATCGCGGTTCCTCGAATCGCGGTAGGGAATGCCTCGCTGGCAATGACGCTGAAGCCGCTGAAAAATCCGGTGCCGAAGAATCCTACAACAGGACCCAGCAGCAGCAGAGAAGTGTTGCCGGGCGCATGGGCGTAGACCGGCACCAGCACAGCGGCGATGAGCAGGAATGCGATATAGGTCTTCTTGCGGCCAAAGTAGTCGGCCAGATATCCGAAAGCGAGATATCCGCTGAATGTCCCAGCCTGCATCACGATGGTCCAGGAGGAAGCCTGCACGATGCTGAGCCCGCGACCGCCCTGCGCCGCGGGAAGCGAAAGAAATCTTGGCACCCAGGTAAACAATCCCCACCATGCGAATAACGAGGCGGCATTCATGGAAGCGGTCACCAGTGTGGCGATGCCAAGATTGCCCTGGAACATGGCGCGTATCGGCACGGTGGCTGCCTTCGCCTTCCAGATCTCAGGTTCTCCCACAGATTTCCGAATCCAGAGCGTGACCAAGGCCGGGAGCACGCCGACGAAGAATACGACTCGCCAGCCGAAATGCGGAAGGATCAATGCCGTAATGGCTGCGCCCAGCGCGTAGCCCAAGGCCCAGGATGCCTGCGCAATACCGATCGCTTTTCCGCGATGCTCATCGGGCCACGTCTCGGCCACCAGTGCGCCGCCTGCCGCCCATTCCCCGCCGATTCCCAATCCGAGCAGCACCCGAAAAATTCCCAACTCTAAAACGGTATGCGCCAATCCGCAGCACGCGGTGAAGATGGAATAGATCAGCATGCTGAGGATGAGCGCGTGTGTCCTGCCAACCTTGTCCGCGAACCAGCCGAAGAAAATGCCCCCAAATGCGGCTGACACCAGCGCGAGCGACATCAGAAGCCCGCTCACGGAGGCGCTCATATGCAGATCGCGCTGCAAATCCACCAGCACGAGTGAGAACAGCATCATGTCCATGCTGTCCAGCATCCAGCCAAGCGAAGTGGTCAGGAGGGCCTTCTTTTGAACCACCGTCGCGCCAGTCAGCCATTGCATTCGCGGCATAGATGCATTTTCCTCCACAACTTTCTGCGGCGATTTTCAATACCTTTTCGAGGAACGAGAGTCTGACAGAATCAGAACGGAACGATTCCCAAAAAACTGATGCAGCAATTCCTTTGAGATGTTCTGTTCCTCCGCACGATTGAGCATCTTCAGAGGTTTTTCAGAAAATTCCTTTATACGTAGGTAATAACGAAAGCGTTCGCTCCGGAATATCAGGTTGTTTCCAGTTTCTGCGGGCCGCAAGCGAGGCAGCGGCAGATCAGACTGCAAGACTAGCCAAGTGAGGATTTTGAATGAAACCAGTGAGTCGACTTCGTCAGCTTCTATTGGACGGTGAATTGATCGTTGCACCGGGCGCGTTTGATTGTCTGACGGCCAACGCGGTCGAGCAGGCCGGTTTCCCGGCGCTGTACATGACGGGTATGGGTACCTCCGCCAGCCGATTGGGTCTGCCCGACTACGGACTCGCGACCATGTCCGAAATGGTGGCGAATGCCTCGGCGATGGCCGCAACCGTGAACATCCCGATTATTGCCGATGCGGACACGGGCTATGGAAACGAACTCAATATGACGCGGACGATCCACGAGTATGAACGACAGGGCGCGGCGGGAGTACACATTGAAGATCAGGTATTTCCCAAGAAATGTGGGCACCTCGACCAGAAGCAGGTCATTCCGCGCGCGGAGTACGTCAGCAAAATTCATGCCGCGGTCAACGCGCGGGTAAGTCCGGATTTCGTCATCATTGCGCGGACGGACTCAAACGGCGTGTTGGGTTTTGAGGAAGCGGTGGGAAGAGCGAACGCGGCTCTGGACGTCGGCGCCGACCTGGCACTGGTGGAGGCGCCCGTCTCAATCAAGGAACTGGAGGACATTCCGCAGCGCGTGCATGGGCCATGTGTGCTGAACATCCTGCTGGGTGGCAAGACTCCTTTGCTTTCATTGCGTGACGTGGGTGACCTGGGCTATCGAATGGTGCTGCTGTCGGACGTGCTGCTGACGGCGGCCATCTCCGCGTATGATGCGGCGCTGCGGACCGTTCGTACATCGACGCAACCGCTGCATTTCCCCAACACTCTTAGCCCCAGCCAGATCTTCCAGCGGCTCGGCGCCGACCAGTGGGACGCCTTGCGGACAACCCACGTGGAAGCGCGCTGAATCGACGGCGCGGGCGAGTCACTCCAGTGTCTGTGCCCGCCTGCGCCCGGAATATAGTTCCGGACTCGTTGTATTGGTCAGTTCCAACAAGCTGCCGACAAAGGTGAACATGATCAGGTGGCATGTGACCGCGCCGCACATGTCCAGCAGTACGTCGAATGGAGAGCCTGTCCGCTTGGGCAGAAAGCTTTGGTGAAATTCATCCGCGCTGCACAGGACCAGCGTGGAAAGCAGCGCAACCGCGGCCGCTCGCAAAGACGCGGTCACGGCGGAATAGGAACGGCTTAGGCGGAAGGTCATTCGCCACGCGCGAAAAAATACGCAGCTTACGAACCCATAGGCAAAAAAATGGCCGGTTTTGCGAATATCGTAGAGCAGCTTGATCCAGGTTGGGTTGGCAAACGGTCCCATCATCCTTTCCAGAAATGGACGAAGGACCGAGCTGGTATTTTCCGCCGAGAACGTATCGGAAGATGACATGAGAATGAGGCCGGCGCATACCGCAGCCGGCACCCATGCACTCAACAGAACACGGCGACGCTTGCTGATCATGCGCGATTACTCAACATGGTAGTTGGGAGCTTCGCGGGTGATGATCACATCATGCACATGGCTTTCGCGCAGGCCAGCGTTGGAGATGCGGATGAACCGCGCCTTCTGCTGCAATTCTTCAATGCTGCTACAGCCCAGATATCCCATTCCGGAGCGCAATCCGCCGACCAGTTGATAGACCATGGCCTCCAGCGGACCGCGATAGGGAACTCGACCCTCGATGCCTTCGGGTACGAACTTGCCCAGCCGGTTCTGCGCGCTGCCCTCGCGGCTGGCTGCGGCGGGACTGCTTTCGCCCTGTTCGGCCAGATCGCGCGAGCTCTGAAAATACCGTTCGCCGGACCCCTGTGCCATGGCGGAAAGAGAACCCATCCCGCGATAGGTTTTGAAGGACCGCCCCTGGAAAAGGATGGTCTCGCCGGGGCTTTCGTCTACTCCCGCGAACAAGGAACCGATCATCACCGTATTCGCGCCCGCAGCAATGGCCTTGGCTACATCGCCGGAATATTTGACGCCTCCATCCGCAATGATGGGAACTCCATATTGCCTGGCGGCACGGAACGCTTCGGAAATGGCCGTAATTTGCGGCATGCCCGCGCCGGTCACCATTCGCGTGGTGCAGATGGAGCCCGGGCCGATGCCGACCTTGATCGCGTCCGCGCCTGCCTCAATCAGCGCGATCGCTCCCTCGTAGGTCGCTATGTTGCCGGCCATTAGATCCACGTCGGGAAAATTCTTCTTCACCAGCCGGATCGCATCCAGGACCCGCGAGGAGTGTCCATGGGCGGAGTCGATGGCCAATGCATCCACGCGATTGCGCACCATCTCGGATGCGCGCTCCAGAAAATCTCCCGTTGCGCCAATCGCGGCGGCTACACGCAAGCGGCCCTGGACGTCCTTCGCCGCGTTTGGATATTTCAGTTTTTTCTGGATATCTTTGACCGTGATCAGACCCTTCAATTCATACTGATCGTTGACCACCAGCAGCTTCTCCACGCGATGCTTGTGGAGGATGAGTTCGGCTTCCTGCAGGGTCGTACCGACAGCGACCGTGATCAGGTGGTCCTTCGTCATGACCTCGCCCACGGGAATGTCGGTGCGGGTTTCGAAGCGCAGGTCCCGGTTGGTCAGTATGCCGACGAGCTTCTTGTTCTTGGTGACGGGAACGCCGGATATCTTATAGCGGCGCATCACCTCCAGCGCTTCCGAAATGAGCTGTTCCGGCGAAATGGTCACAGGATCGACAATCATACCGCTCTCCGAGCGCTTGACTTTGTCGACTTCCGCGGCCTGCTGCTCAATGGACAGGTTGCGATGGATGACACCGATACCGCCCTGCTGGGCCATGGCAATCGCCAAACGCGATTCCGTTACCGTATCCATGGCGGCGCTGAGCAAGGGCGTATTCAGAGAAATATTGCGCGTGACGCGGGTCTGGGTGCTGACCTGGCCCGGAACCACCTCGCTGTACGCCGGAATGAGAAGAACATCGTCGAAGGTCAGGGCTTCTGGAACCGGCAATTCGATCATAGGGAGATACCCGTCAAAGGACGCGGGAACGGTTGCTGGCGGTGCAGATGCATCAGGGGTGACATACCTGATTGTAAGGTGGCGAATGGGTTATCGCAACAGAGACCGTGGAACTTTCAGCTTGTGAATGGCGTAAGCTCCACCATGCCGGAAGTTCACGGGGAGAGAAGAATGGATGCGAATTACGCAAGGAAATGGACCGGTTTCGCTGCATTCCTGCTCGGCCTGGGCATGGCGCATGCCCAGAAAAATCTTGCGCCCAACGCTCTGACCGAAACCAGGAGCTTTGCGCCCGGCCGGCAACTTCACCTGGAGGTGAACGTCGGGGACATCAGGATTTTGTCCGGCTCCGGCGATCCTCAGATTCGCCTCGTCATTCAACCCAGGACAGATGTCTCTCCTGCGGAGGTTCGATCCTGGATTCAGCGATTCGAGGTCCAGGCCAATCACGCCAACATTCGCCTTCACATGCCCAAACGCGGCAATCGGAATGGCACGGTCACGATCTATGTGCCTGATCCGACGGACCTGGATGTGGATCTTGGGATAGGGGAGGTGACGATCAACGGCATCAGCGGGGACAAGGACGTAGATGTCAAGGTGGGCGAGTTGAAACTTGTGGGTCTCAACCCAGCTGAGTACGGAATCGTGAAGAACAGCACGGACGTGGGAGACGTTCAGGACGACGTGTTCTCAGGACGGCAATCGGGATGGCTGGGCAAATCGGAAAACGTAATCTCAAGCGGAAAGCACCACATCCGAGACCATGTCGGCATAGGGGACATTCGCCTGCGGAAGACAGAGTCCGCCCAGAAGAATTAGACGATTGCAAGAGAGTGCAACGGAAAATGGCCCTCCGTTAATGCGGGGAACGGGCACGCGTGAAACGCGCCGAAAAAAAGCTTTGGCGTGCCGAAGGCGATACGCTACAATTCGCGGCAGAACATTCCTTATAAATTTTCACTCGGTGAAAGCGGGCAGAAATGCGAAAGCTTTTTCGCGGAACTGTGCGGAAGCCTGTATCCATGGTTCCGGCTTTACTTATCCTGGGCGCCTTGGGATGCGGCGGCGGAGCCAAGTTTACGGGATATATTCCTCCTGGGGGTGGTATTCCCCCGTCGCCGGCGATCACCACAATCAGTCCGGATGTGGCTATAGCGGGAAGCGCGGCATTCACCCTTACCGTGCGAGGGAATAACTTTACCTCGAACTCCACCGTTGAGTGGAATGGCAATGCATTGCCGACAACTTTTGTGTCGAGCATGGAATTGCAGGCAGATGTGGCGGCCTCGGACATATCGACCACGGGTTCAGCCACCGTTAACCTGGACACACAGAACTTCAACCCATCCAATAGCTTGCCTTTTGCAATCGAATCGGGGGCTGGATTCGCACTCTCCCATGTTGCGATTCAAGCCAACGATATGGTCTGGGACCCGATTTCCCAGCAGATCTATCTTTCCGTTTCGGGCAGCAATGCAACAAACGGCAATACAATCACCGCGCTGAACCCTTCCAATGGCCAGCTCGGCATCGCCCAGAATGCGGGAAGTGGGCCGGACCAGCTTGCCCTGTCCAGTGATGGCTCGTATCTGTATGCGGGAATCGATGGCTCTGCCGCAGTGCAGCGGTTCACGCTGCCCGATCTGGGGAAAGACATCAGCATCCCTCTGGGGCCAGGTCCCGGTATGGGCCAGTACTATGCGATGCAAATGGGAGCGGCGCCGGGGAGTCCGCACACCATCGCGGTTGTGCGTGGCGTCCCGAATGAGTCTCCATCGGAACAGGGCGGGGTCGTGATCTATGATGACGCAACCCCGCGGCCCACCTCCATGCCCGGAGTGGACAGCGCCCCCTACGCGGAGATCGATTCCATTCAATGGGGTTCCGATCTCACACATCTATACGGTGAAAACGACAATAGCTCCGACCTGTATGTGTTGTCGGTCGATGCAAATGGCGTACAAATGGCGGACGATTATAAGGGTGCCTTTGCTTCCAAGAACGGGCTCGGGCCTTTCGTAACGCATGCCAAACTGCATTATGACGCCACGACAGGTTACGTTTATAGCGATGATGGGCAAGTCGTCAATCCATCGACAGGCGCGGTTGTAGGGTCGTACGCCACCAGCGGCGCGATGGTGCCGGACAGCACGCTGCAGGTCGCGTATTTTCTTGGACAAACCCCAGCGGAAGCAGGCGGCCCAGACTATACGCTGACCGCCTTCGATTTAACAAACTTTTCCCGGATCAGCTCCATCATTATTCCCAGCGTGGCTGGTATTCCCGTCAAGCTGATTCGCTGGGGAACCAATGGACTGGCATTTCTGACGAACAACAATTACAGCAGTCCAAGCACACCGGTTCCAGGAATGGGAGTGTATCTCATCAGCGGGACTTTCGTAACATCGCCGGCACTGCGGAGACAACCACTCCAATAAAGCCGGTCCGCTGGATGTCCCAAACCGAGGCCGCCGTTGCAGAACCGGCGTTCCGGTGCAACTGGATAGAGCTCTTTACGATTTCGCCGAATCGGGTGCCCCTATGACTCCTCGAAAAGCGCTGTTTCGCTGCGTGGCTGCGGCGCTGCCCCTTTTCACCGTGGGAATACTGGCGGGATGCGGCAATGCTCCGAATTTCGCCGGTATCTATGGGCCTAGGCCCTCCGCCACAGCGCCGGTGGTCCTTTCGGTCAGTCCGGGTTCCGTGGTGGCGGGCGGCCCCGCATTTACGCTTACCGTGACGGGGAAAAACTTTGCGCCGGACATGACTGTCGGCGGGATCGCGACAACCAGTAGCACATTCATTTCCTCCACCGAGTTGCAGGCGCAGATCCCCGCTTCCGCGATCGCGAACCCCGGCACGCTCACCATCATCGCCGTCACCACTCCGCCTTCCACGTTGAATTTTGGCGCGGGGTTCACCATCGCGGACGCACCGGTGTCGGGCAACAGCGGATTCAAAATCGAAAAAGTCCCCATCTTCGCCAACGACATCGTCTGGTCCCCATCGTCTCAACATCTTTATCTGTCGGCGATAGGCAGCAGCACCTCCCCGGCCAACGCCATCAGGGCATTGGATCCCGTCACCGGGCAGATCGGCATTTCGCAGGCGGTTACAGTCGCGCCAAATAAGCTGTCGATCTCCAGTGACGGTTCGTACCTGTATGCCGGTCTGGACAGCAGTCACTCTGTCCAGCGGTTCCATTTGCCGGGACTGGGCCCAGACATCGGCATTCCGCTGGGCTCGGATCCAGTTTTCGGCTATTACTATGCGATGCAGATCGCGTCCGCGCCGGGACAACCTCACACGGTGGCCGTTTTGCGAGGGGCCTTGTCAATGCCCTCGCTTCAAGACCAGGGAGGGGTGGTGATTTACGACGACGCACAGGCCCGGAGCACATCTGTCCCGGGAGCCGGGTATCACCTGATCGGAAAGGACGTGCTTCTCGGCACTATTGGCACGATCCGGTGGAAATCCGACGCCGGTACGATTTACGCCAGAGGCGGGTTGGACAGTGCGAACAACTTCTACGTTCTGTCGGTCAACTCCAGCGGTGTGCAGGCTGTGGCCGGGTATCAAGCCGGCTACAACGGGCAGCAGTCGGGTTTTGGAAACTTCGGGACCGGTTTGCAGTACGCCGCTTCCACGGGATATCTCTATAGCGATGGTAGGCAAGTGATGGATCCGGCCACCGGAAATATTGTGGCACAATTTCCAGTGAATGCCATTGGAGGCGGCTTCAATTACGGCACGGACATAATGGTTCCGGACGGGGGGTTGAACCTTGCATATTTTCTGGGGCAGACCCAGTACCAGGTGGGCACCCAGGACTACACGCTTGAGGCATTCGATTTGACCCAGTTCACGTTGCTCGGTTCTATCCCGATTCCCAACGTGATAGGCACCCCCGTCAAGCTGGTCCGGTGGGGAGCCAACGGACTGGCGATCCTCACCAACAACAACCCAGGATTCCCCATCCAGGGAACGGGGGTTTATTTGATCAGCGGAGCCTTCGTCACCTCACCGGCGCCCCAGGGTCGACGCGCGATGAACTAGGGGTTCCGGAACGGCGGCCCGATCCGGAACCCGCGTGCGCCAAGGGCTAAAACCGAATCGTTGGGCCGAAAGTAGCTCTGAAGTTGTTGTAGGTTCCGTTGTTCAGGTAAATCTCGTCCCCGACTTCGGCGCGCAGTCCGACAGGCCCAATGAATCCCTCAATTCTAGGTTGGGGCGAATGGAGCGGGCGTTGCTCTGCTGCGATGGCCACATTGGAGCCGGATTCGCCGCATAAAAAGGGTTGTGAACATGCCTGAACGGACCCTGTTCTGAGAGCTTGCCGCTTCCAGCCTGTTCCTCCAGATCAGCCTCTCAATTGCGATTGCCACGCCGCTCTGCGACAATTGAAGAGTTATCCAGTAAACGCTATGGCGGCATTCGGCAGTTTTGCAATCCTTCTAGGCCTGGTTCTGTGCGCCTACAATTTGTTGGCCGGAACTGTGGCGCTGCGGCAAATTGCGGTTCACCCAGACTCGACCGCGATGCCGGAACGGCTCGCGGAAACTGCCCGCCGGGCTGGTATCGGCAGCTTTGTGGCCCTGACGTGCGCGGCCTTTGCACTCGTCTATTGTTCCTTTACCAATAATTTTTCCGTTTCCTACATCCTGCACCACTCCAACCGTGCTCTTCCACTGCCCTACAAGTTCGCCGCGCTTTGGTCCGGTCAGGAAGGCTCTTTGCTACTTTGGGCGTGGCTGCTGGCAGGGTATGGATTTGTCCTGCGTTTGCGGCACAAAGTGGATGTCAAGCTGACGGCGTACGCTTCGACGATCCTCGCCGGAATTCAGATTTTTTTCACATTGCTGCTGGTCTTCGCCGCTCCCCCGTTTGCGCTGGTGCAGGGTGCTGTGCCTGCGGATGGGTTTGGACTCAACCCGCTATTGCAATACCCGGAAATGGTCATTCACCCCCCGATGTTGTACCTCGGCTATGTAGGATTCAGCGTTCCCTTCGCCTTCGCGCTGGGTGCGCTGATGATGCGATATCCGGGCGAAAAATGGATTCATATCACGCGCCGCTGGACCATGGTGACGTGGCTCTTTTTAACGTTCGGCATCTTTCTTGGCGCACACTGGGCTTATTCCGTGCTCGGCTGGGGTGGCTACTGGGGATGGGATCCGGTCGAAAATGCGTCGCTGATGCCATGGCTGACCGGCACTGCGTTCCTCCACTCGGTCATGATGCAGGAAAAACGCGGCATGATGAAGGCGTGGAACGTCTGGCTGATTTTCGTCACCTTCATGCTGACGATTCTCGGCACATTGCTGACGCGCAGCGGCCTGGTCAGCTCGGTGCATGCCTTCGCGGAATCCTCCATCGGCTCCTGGTTCTGGACGTTCGAAGTCATCACCCTGAGCGTCTGCCTTTTCACCTATCTTCGTAATCGGGACCATCTGAGGACGGAGCACCAGATTGAATCGCTGGTCTCCCGCGAGTCGAGCTTCCTGTTCAATAATCTCGTGCTGCTCGCCGCCTGCTTCACCATTCTCTGGGGTACGTTGTTTCCCATCATTTCGGAGTATGTGCAGGGCAACAAAGTGACGGTCGGGCCTCCCTTCTACAATCGCGTCGCGGTGCCGATCGGGATTTTTCTGTTATTCCTCACAGGTATCGGGCCGGTGCTCGCGTGGCGCAGCACGTCGTTCAAAAGCGTCCGCAAAAATTTCATTCTACCCACCGCGGCGGGAGTACTGACGGCTGTTGTACTGATGGCTGCGGGAATGCGTCCCTGGACCGACGTTGGGACGCTCTACTCCTTGATGGCTTTTTCGCTGGCGGCCCTCGTCACAACCGCCATCGCAAGCGAATTCTGGCGCGGCGCGCGGGTTATCCAGCGGCACACCGGGAAAAACCTGTTGTTTTCCGTCGTGCAGTTGACGCGCCGCAATACCAGGCGCTATGGCGGGTACCTGGTACACATCGGCGTGGTGATCGTCTTTATCGGGCTGGCTGGTTCCGCGTTCAATCGATCGAAAGAGCGGGAAATGGGCTTTCACGACTCCATGTCCATCGGTCCTTATCGGCTGGTCTGCCAGAGCTACACGCAGGACTCGAACGCGAATTACGACAGCGAATACGAACTGCTGAACGTGTATCAAAACGGCAAATTCCTGCTGCGGATGTCTCCCGAGCGCCGCTTCTATCACGCCAGCCAGCAGACGGAAACCATGGTCGCCGATCACTCCACGCTGCAGCGCGACCTGTATGTTGTGTACGAGGGGAAAAACCCCGACACGGACCAGCCGATCATTAAGGTCTTCATCAATCCGCTGGTGGCCTGGATATGGATTGGGGTAATCGTCATGGCGCTTGGAACGCTGCTGGCCCTGGTTCCCAATATGAGCGCAGCGCAGGGAACAGCACCAAGCCGCAGACCGCCGGTACGCGCGGAAGAAGGCATCCCCCAGGCCGCCGGCGTGGGGGATTAGCCGAATGCGTCAGGTGTCGGGGATTTTGGATCGTGGGCTGCTGCGCCTGTGGCTGCAGCTCTCCTTGGCTTGCTTGCTGCTCGTTTTCGCCGTGGGCGCTGGCGACGTGTCGGGCCGATACAACGCACTTGGCCACCAGATGATCTGCACCTGCGGTTGCAACCAGGTGCTCTTGGAGTGCAATCACGTCGGCTGCACGGTTTCCACAAACATGGAGGGCGAGTTGCGCGCGGCGCTTGACCGTGGCGACAGCGACCACGTGATTCTGCGCGACTTCGTCAACAAATACGGACCTACCGTGCTCGCCGCGCCGACCGGGACCGGATTTAACCGCGTGGCGTGGATCGCGCCCGGCATCGTGTTTCTGCTGGCGACACTTGGGACGGCGCTGCTGATTCGCAAATGGAGGCTTCACACGGTGGCCATGCCCGCGGAGACCGCTGCCGATGAAAAAACCGCCGCCATCAGGGCGCGAATTCGCAGGGAGACGGAGATATGATTTTCGCCGCGTGCGCAGTGCTCTTGATCGGCATCTTTATCTATGTCTTCTATCCGCAAAGAAAAGCGGAAGAACAGACGCAGAAGACACGTCTCGAGTTTTTGCGCGAGCGTAAGGATGTGGTTTATGAAAACCTGCGCGATTTGAACTTCGAATACCGGGCAGGAAAATATCCTGAAGAAGACTATGCTGCACAGCGCGCGGCCCTGGAAAATGAAGCGGCTCAAATTGTGGCCGAAATAGATTTTCTGGAAGGCGATGTTCATGCCGCTTAGCCGGATTGCATCAAAGATTTCTTCATAGTTGCAAGTTGCGGAAGAGATTGGCTTCTGAGCGAAATATCCTGCGTTTTCGGCAAGCCAACAGGTGCTTCGCTTTGCTCCTGAATGACTGATGGATGTGTTCGAATCATTTCTAGAAAGAACCTGATGAAATCTATTTCTTTGTCCTCCCGGAATGTCCCCTCGTTCATTCACCCTGTTTTTTCCGCTCTTGGCGTTTTCATCCTGCTTGTTTTCGCGGTTTCAGCGGCCTGGGCGGCGCCTATCACCGGCACAGTCACCAACCTGACCACCGGCAAACCGGCAGCCGGCGATACGGTCACGCTGGTCCGGCTGCAGCAGGGAATGCAGGACGCGGGTCAAACCACGACGGATGCGCACGGCCATTACACGCTCGATGTCTCGGACGCGGAGCCGATGCATCTGGTGCGTGTCACGCATGATAAGGCGAACTATTTCAAGCCTGTGCCTCCCGGCGCGCATACCGTCGACGTGGATGTTTACAACTCTGCCGAGAAGGTGCCGGGCGTCTCGACCGAGGCGCAAGTGCTGCGGATTGAGGCCCAGGGCAGGACCTTGCATGTCACGGAAAACTTTTTCGTAAAGAATGTCTCTTCGCCGCCGCTCACCCAGTTCGGGCCCCGCGCGTTCGAGATCTACTTGCCGCGCGGCGCACAGAAAATTGCTGGTGCGGCCCTGGGACCGGGCAGCATGCCAGTCCAGTCCGCTCCTGTCGCATTGGGGCCGCCCGGCGATTACTCGTTCGTCTTTCCCATTCGCCCGGGAGAAACGCGGTTTCAGGCGAGCTTTGAAATGCCGTATTCCGGCACCCTGGAGCTCCCGGCGCGGGTGGCGTCTCCCGTCGATAACTTTGCGATCATCCTGCCCAAGAGTATGCGCTTTACCTCCATTCCCGCAGCGGCATTTCAGCCGATCGATGAAGACGTAAAGGTACAGACATTTCTATCGAAAAATCTCGCGCCTAAATCGGCGGTGGCATTCCGCATTGCCGGTACGGGAGAGCTGCCGGTGGAAACCGCGGCCACACAAGGAGACCAGAACGGGACACAGCCCAATGCGGGGCCGGAGCAGGGCGGAAACACCGACGCTGCCGCTGCGGCGCAAGCTGCTGCAGCAAACAATACCCGTCCAGGAATCGGGCTGGGTGTGCCCGTAGACACTCCCGACCCGCTGCACAAGTACATGTGGTGGATCATTTCGCTGGTGGTGGTTCTGCTGGCCATTGGCGCTGGCGTTTCCATGAAGCAGCAGAATGCCGCGCCCGCGGCGGCCACGGCTGGAGGAAACAGTTCCGTTCCGCTGCGTGCGACAGGTGTGGCGGGCGCCGCGGCATCGCAGGGAACGCCCCGCACGCCAGCCGTTTCTGGAGGCCGTCTGCTGGAAAGTCTGAAAGAGGAGATGTTCGCGCTGGAGACCGAGCGGATTGAGGGCCGCATCGCTCGCGAAGAGTACGACCGGCAAAAGGCGGCGCTTGAAACTGTGCTGAAGCGGGCCCTGGAGCGTCGCGGCATCGTCAGCTAATGGGCTCAGGCACCTTTGCTCGAGCGCCGCGAGCGAACCAGCCTTCCGCGTCGGGTTGTACTCAATCCTGGATGGCGGCCGGTTCCGACAGAAACGACCAGAGCGCCGTTATTCCTACGGAGGTCGCGAGCACAATCATGGAGACCCAGATGGGAACGTTCACCACTTCGGTCAGCATCATCTTACCGCCGACAAATGCAAGAATAGCGGCGAGCCCATAACGGAGTTTATGTAGCCGCTCCAGTGCTGCGGCGAGAGTAAAGTACAGTGAGCGCAGGCCAAGTACTGCGAAAATGTTCGATGAGTAGACGACGAACGGGTGGTGCGATACGGCCAGCACCGCGGGAATGGAGTCTGTCGCAAACATTGCATCCGTGCCCTCAATGGCGATGAGTGCGAGCAGCAACGGTGTGGCTCGCAGCCTGCCGCCTTCTCTGGTCAGGAAGCGCGTTCCATGGTCTTTGCCACTCGCCGATAGCTTTGTGGTCAGCCAATCGACCCAGCGCGGCGCTCGCTCCTGTTGGGAGCCTGCGGACTTCCAAAGCAGATGCCCGGCCGTGTAGATCAAAATTGCTCCAAACAGGTAATTCGTCCAGGTGAACGCCTGGAGAAGGCGAATGCCGGCTGCGATCATCAAAACACGCATCAGAATGGCGCCGAGCACACCAAAGAACAAGACCCGCCGCTGGGATGCTGGTGGAAGCCTGAAGGCACGAAAAAGGACCAGGAAAACAAAAAGATTGTCGATGCTGAGTGCTTCTTCAATGCCATAGCCGGTGAGGTATTCGAGTCCGAATCGCAGCGTGAGCACTCGAGCCATCAGCCATGAAAACAGCAGTGCGGCTGCGATCCACGCCCCGGTCAGGCCGTAGGACCGGCGTTCGATCGTTGCCGGAGACAGCGCATCACGCGTCAGAAAAAAGTCTGCGCCCAGCAGCGCAAAGATGACCAGATGGAACAGCACCCATAGCCACACAGGCGCTCCGCCCAGGATTGTTGTCGCGCCCACAGGCATGCCTCGATGCTATCCCGGATCGGGTGTGAATTATCGCTGATTCAGCAAATGGATTGTTTCGAGCATCGTCTGCCCGATAACCGTCAGGCTGTGTGCGCTGATCTTGTCCATGGTGTCTTCCGCGGTGTGGTGGTATCCGTCGGGATGCAACACGTCATGGGGACCGTAATCGTAGTCGATGATATCGGCGCTGGGAACGCCGCGCTGCACAAACGGGAGATGGTCATCCTCGATCGCGTTGGAGCTTGCGAAGAAGTAGGACTGATCGCCTTCCTTTTTGGCGGCTTCGTAGACCAGGTCCAACAGCCAGGGGGTAGAGTTCTGGTCGCGGACAACATCGAGCGACTTGTCGCCAATCATGTCCATGATGAAGTACGCCTTGATGCGTTTCAGCGTTCCATCGCGGTCCCATTTTGCTGCCAGATGGCGGCTGCCGTAGAGCGAATCCGATGCGGACCATTGCTGGACCGCCTCTTCGCCGTCAAAAAAAACAAGCCAGACACTATAGCCGTTTAACTGGCGGCCGCGCAGGTAATTCGCAAGTTCCACCAGAAAGCCAGTGGTCGAGCCACCGTCATTCGCGCCTACAAAGTTGATGTTGCGCAGAGGATAGTTGGTTTCGTAATGCGACGCGAATACGATCACGCCATCTTTCTTGCCGGGAAACTTCACAATGAAGTTATGCATTGTCATGGCGCCCGCGGGCGTCTGCGTGGTAAAGGTGTCCTCTTCGAGATTGTCCCTGGCAAACTGTTTCTTTAGAAAATTCTCCGCACACACATGGCCTGGACTGCCGATCCACCGCGGTCCGCAGGCGACGAATTCCTGCGCATAGTGGAGGGCCCGCGCACCGTCAAACTGTAGATGCGCGGAATGATTCACCGGCGCTGTCGCAGCATGGGCCAACGCTCCAGCGGCGCAAACAAGAAGCGCGAGGAAGATGTTCCAGCGCGGGTGCCAATTGCGCATCAAGCCTCCTGCTTGTTTCTGTTTCGATAGTCCGGATGCACCATGTGGGCGACGCCAATGCTGAGCAGATAAAGCAGCAGCATGGGAGCGGCAAAGACGCACATGGTCAAAATGTCGGGCGTGGGAGTAATGATTCCCGCGACGATAAAGATGATGAGCACCGCGTAGCGGATGTTCTTCCACAGCCAGCGCGAGTTGACAATGCCGAACAGCGCGAGAAAGAAAACCAGAATCGGCAGCTCGAAGATGATACCGAGCCCAAGGATCACCGTCAGAAATAGTTCGGTGTACTCGCCGATGGTGACCATCGGACGAAACTGTTCGCCATAACCTATCAGAAATTCCAGAGCGCCGGGATAGACATAGCGATAGCCGAAGAACGCCCCGGCAAGGAAAAGACCGATAGTCGCCGCCATGAACGGCACCACATATCTGCGTTCATTCTGGTACAGGCCCGGAGCTATAAACAGCCATACCTGATAAAGGATGAATGGCGCGGCCAGAATAATTCCACCGAAAATGCCGATCTTCAGATAAAAGTTGAACGGATCCACTGGATTCAGATAAACCAGGCGCGTGTCCAGGTGGTGGGCGCTCAATGCCCGGGTAATAGGCGCGATCATCATGCGTGAGATTCGCTGATGGAATCCGTAGGCGACAAAAAAGCCGACCGCGATGGAAGCGATCGAGTAGACCAGCCGCTTTCGAAGCTCCTGCAGGTGATCGAGCAGGCTCATTCCGGGCAACTCAGCCCGTTCGCCCACGGCAGTGCGGGCGCGGTCCAGCAGATCAACCATGGTGGATTTCAGCCTCCGGAGCGGCAGGGTGCGTCGAGCCCGGAGGCGCATCGCCGGAATTTCCGTTCTGGAGATGCGGCTCCTGACGCTCCGAGGCTGCGCTGGCGTTCGCCTCCGATGAGTTCACCGGGCTGCTCTCCGCTGGCGGCGCATAAGGGACAGTTCTCCGCGCCTCCGCACCGGCAGCTGCGGTGATCGCCGCCGGTGACACAGGCATTTCAGGCCCCCGGAGCAGGGCATGGTCGCTCCACGTTCCTTCCGGTTGCAGAGCGGCACTGCTGTCTACCACTTCCTGCATGGCGTCTGGATTTGGGTGCTGCCCGGCAGGCATGCCTTCGCCAAAATTTGAATCGCTGAACCCAGCCCTTGGATCATCGCCTGCCGAAATCGAAAGGTCCGCATTCTCCGGGTGGGTAAGCACAGGCGGCGCGATGGTGTTGGCTGGGGCGGGCGGAGTTTCGGTGCGTTCCGCCTGGCGCAGTTCTTCCTCGATCTGGAACTTGAATTCATTGCTCGCCCGCCGGAACTCCCCAACCAAACGGCCAATCTGCCGCCCGATTTCGGGGAGTTTCTTGGGACCGAAGATAATCAAGGCCAAGACGAAGATAAAGACTGTATCGGGCAGACTCATCGGATTCCATCATACTCAGTGGCAGGGCGAACAAACAATTGCATGATCCATGCATAGAACCGCTGCACATGGAATTCTGATTGCTCCGGAACGGCGGCATATTACAATGGAGTTAAAGGAAGCAGGGCCTGGAATGAATCGATTGACAGGCCACCGCGTCCAATAAGTGTTGCAACATCCCCGCGGACTGGGCCCTTCGGAAAGGCCGAAGGGTAGTGAGTCCGCTGCAACACGCAAAAGGAAATGCTTTCAACATCCCCGTTCCCGGACGTTACTCGTACCCGGAACTGAAGGCGGAAGACAGTGTCTATTTCACTTGAGTCCGTATTGGACCAGCCCCTGGAACGGCTGCAAGGCAGCTGCTCACTCGATGATTATCTGACGCTCCCAGACCACACCATGGATGACCGCATCGCGGCCGCCCGCGCGGAACTCGGAACCGATGCGCTGATTCTAGGTCATCATTATCAGCGTGATGAAGTCATTCGCTTCGCGGATTTCACCGGCGATTCCTACAAGCTCTCGAAGATCGCTTCCGAGTCGAGCAGCCGTTATATCCTTTTCTGCGGCGTGCATTTTATGGCGGAGAGTGCGGACATTCTCGCGCAGCCCTACCAGCACGTTGTGCTTCCCGATATGAATGCCGGCTGCTCGATGGCCGATATGGCGGACATCTCCCAGGTGGAGGAGTGTTGGTCGAAGCTGCAGGCCGCGGGCCTGAACGGCGATGCCGCGGGAGGTCTGCTGCCGCTCACGTATATGAATTCCACCGCTGCCATCAAGGCGTTTTGCGGCGAACGTGGCGGGCTGGTCTGCACCTCGTCCAACGCAAGGGCGGCCTTTGACTGGGCTTTCGCCCGGGCGAAGCGCATTCTGTTTCTGCCGGACCAGCACCTGGGACGCAACACCGCGCATGCAATGGGAATTCCGATGTCGGAAACGGTGGTGTGGGATCCCTACCAGATCAACGGAGGACTCACGCCAGATCGGCTGCGCTCCGCGCGCATCATCCTTTGGAAGGGGCACTGCTCGGTGCATCAAAGATTTTTGCCCGAACATGCCGACAAAGTTCGCGCCGCCTATCCAGGGATTCAGGTCATCGTGCATCCGGAGTGCCGCCTGGAAGTGTGTGAAAAGGCCGACGCGATCGGCTCTACAGAACGGCTGATCAAGATCGTGGAAGAGGCTCCGGCTGGCAGCATGTTTGCGGTTGGAACGGAGATTCATCTGGTTAACCGGCTTGCCAAGCGCTTCGCCCCGCTCGGCAAAAAAGTCATTACGCTCGATGACTCGGGTTGTTTATGCACGACGATGTTTCGCATTTCGCCGCAGCATCTGGCCTGGGCACTGGAGAATCTGGTGGAGGGCAGGGTTGTCAATCGCATCCGCGTCGCGGATGATGTAAAGCATTGGTCCCGTATCGCGCTGGCACGTATGCTGGAGATACGTGGGTAAGTGGAAGGAGAAGGGGAATGAAAACCTTTTCGCTGGATGAAGCGCAGACTCTGCTTCCTGTCCTGCAATCGCTGATGAAGAACGCCATGGAATCCAAAGAGACGGCGGAAACGATTGCGGAAGAGTTGCAGCAGTTGAGCCAGCGCATTTTCATGAATGGCGGCACTCTGGTGCGCATTTCGGAAGTCGCAAAACGGCGTGCCCAACATGACAAAGCCGTCCAGCAGGTCAAGGACACTTTGGCCGAAATCGACTCCATTGGTGTGCAGGTGAAAGATCTGGACTCCGGGCTGCTGGATTTTCCCTATCGCCTGGGCGAAGAAATCGTATTGCTGTGCTGGCGCATGGGAGAAACGGAGATCACCCATTGGCACACTCTGGATTCCGGATTTGCCGGGCGCCAGGCCCTGGATGAACGTTTCAAGCGCTCCCATAAGCAAAAGCCTAATTGAGCCGAAAATCGTATGTGGATCTGTGGCGCGTGTCGACTTGATGGAATCGAGCCATCATTCTCCTGTGCTCTCGTGTTTCGCCGGATTCCCACCATGGATCGAAACCCCGGCCTGGATCACGCCGCCGGTCTGCCTTGCTTCCGGAGCGATGCGCAATTGTGAGGAGCCAGACGTCAATCCAGACGCTTGACGGTGCTGCACCGCCCCAGGACGTTCACCACCTCTGCGCGACTGGGGAAATGGCGGACCGCATTCGTGCGTTTCCCTGGGAGAACACCTCTCTCGGGCCTATGTCGCAGTGGCCGCCGGCACTGGTGGGCGCAATCGGCACCATGCTGGAAAGCTGCTTTCCTACAGCGATCCTGTGGGGCCCGGAAATGCTGCAGTTCTACAACGATGCGTACATTCCGCTCGCAGCGGACAAGCATCCTTCGCTCTTGGGTCAATCCACACCCGCGCAGTGGCCGGAATCGTGGCCTGTGGTTGGCTCCCAACTCGAGGCCGTCCTGCAGCGCGGCGAGCGCTTTTATCGGGAAAAGGTGCTGATCCCTTGGCGGCGCAACAACGTCATTCAGGATGTTTATTGGACCTACAGCTATAGCCCGCTCCGCCTCGTGGGTGGCGCGGTCGGTGGAATCCTTATCATCTGCCAGGACGTGACCGGAGAGGTGCTGGCCACTCGCGAGCGGGACGCTCTTGCGGTCAACCTTCAAAGCGTTCTCGACAGCATTACGGATGGCTTGGTCGTTCTTGATAAGGATTGGCGCTACACCTACTCCAACGAGCAGGGTGCGCGCATCGTTGGATTGCGCCCGGAGGACCTGACGGGCGCCAAAGTCTGGGACCTTTTTCCGCATGCGAAGGGCACCAAATTCTACGACGGCTGCCATCTCGCGGTCGAAAGCGGGCGGCCAGTCCACTTTGAGGAGTTCTATCCCGATCCGCTGAACCGCTGGCTGGAATGTCATTGCTACCCCTCCGAACGCGGCCTTTCCGTTTACTTTCGCGATAGTACGGATCGCAAACTCGCGGAAGAAGCAATTCGCCGCAGCGAGGAGCGGTTCCGTACGCTTTTCGATCTCGTTCCCGTCGGGGTTGGCATCACCGACGCTGCGAGTGGGCGATTGTTGTTCTCGAATGAACAGATGTCCAGGATCACCGGTTATACGCGTGAAGAACTGAAGGGCATGACGTCCAACGACCTGACCCATCCCGAGGATCGCGACGAGAATGAGGATTTCTACCGCAGCGTCGAGACGGGAGCCACCGGAGAAGTGGTCATGACCAAGCGCTACGTGCGCAAGGATGGCAGAGTGGTCTGGGTGCGGGTGTGTGTCCGGGTGATTCATGATCCGGCTGACCGTACCGCGCAACTCCTGGGCACGGTGGAGGACATAACCGAGAGCCGCATGGCTCAGAGGGCAATCGAGGAGAACGAAGCCCGTCTCACGGCGCTGGTGGACTCCATTCCAACCCTCGCCTGGATGGCAGAGAAGGACGGAAGCGTTTTCTGGTACAACCGCCGATGGTACGAATATACAGGCACGGATGCCGAGCAGATGAAAGGCTGGGGCTGGCAATCGGTCCATGATCCGGCAGTCCTGCCAGCGGTCCTGGAACGATGGAATGTGTCTCTGCGGACCGGCGATCCCTTTGAAATGGTGTTCCCTCTGCGTGGCGCCGACGGAGTGTTTCGCTCCTTCATCACCAGGGTGATTCCGGTACGCAACGCCGCGGGAGAGGTGACACGCTGGTTCGGCACCTGTACCGAGGTAGACGAGCTGGAGCGGACGCGCGGGCAGTTGGCGGCGGCTCAGGAGCGCATACGGGTAGCGCTCAGCAACGTTCCGCTGATTCTTTATACGGCTGACCGCGATCTGCGCTGCACATGGATTCATCGTCCCCATCCAAAGTTCGAGGTGAACGAGATCATTGGCAGACGCGACGATGAAATCGATCCTTCCGGCGACTTCACGGAATTGATTGACTTCAAGCGCTCCGTGATGGAGCGCGACATGTCCGACCGGCGGGAGATGACGCTGACCATAAAAGGCGTCCAGGAGGTCTATGACACCTACGCCGAGCCTATTCACGGCCCGGATGGCGAGGTCGTGGGAGTGACGGTGGCCGCCCATGATGTCACCAGGCAGAAACTGGCCGAAGAGACGCTGCGCAAGACGGAGAAACTGGCGCTTGCCGGCCGCCTTGCGGCCACGATCGCGCATGAGATCAATAACCCGCTCGAATCGGTCACCAATCTGCTCTACATCCTAAGAACAAGCACGACGGACGAGCACGCCCGCAATTATGCGTCGATTGCGGAAGAAGAACTGGCCCGCGTCAGCCAGATCGTTACCCAGTCGCTTCGCTTTCATCGGCAATCCACCGTGCCGACCCGAGAGAAGCTTTCCACAGTCCTCGACTCGGCGGCCGCACTCTACGAGAAAAGGATCTCTCGCCGCACCCGCATCGAGCGAGACTTCAGTGACCGGAGCGAGGTTCAGTGCTACTCCTCGGAACTGCGACAGGTATTCGGCAATTTGATCGGAAACGCGCTGGATGCCATCCGGGGCGAGGGCACGCTTTATCTGCGTACGCGCGAAGCGTCCGATCCCGTGTCCGGCGAAAAAGGCGTTCGGGTCACCGTGGGCGACACTGGCCATGGCATGGACCGTCAGACGCTGCAGCGCATTGCCGAGCCCTTCTTCACCACAAAGGGAACCAATGGCACGGGCCTTGGCCTCTGGATCAGCAAAGACATCCTGCAGAAGCATCGCGCGAAAATGCGCGTCAAGAGCCGGCCTGGCCCAACCCGCAGCGGCACTGTGTTCTCGATCTTTCTGCCGTTGGAATCGCGCCTCGCCCCGGAACGGGAGCCGTAAGGCTCCGCCTCAAGAGGCCGCCGGTGGTCGGCCATTCACGCGGCGCACCGAAGGTCGTGAGGGAGAACGAATTGTCCCCGCGATCATCCTCCCCCTGGAGCAGCGATTCAGAAGAAAAATTTAGTTTCCCGTGACGTTGGCGAGCGCCTGCTGCCGAGGAGTGGCGATCCGGAGGTACATTTCCCCCCCCCGGACGCACCGTTTGCTACTTGCCCTTGGCGGAAGACTTGGACTTCGCGAGATCCTTTGCGCCTTGTAGATGCTGCTGCAGAACAGGCAAAGCCTGCTCGGCGTACGATTTGATTGCCGGATTCTGCGCGTCCGCGGCTTCCTTCTTGTAGACCGCGATCGCTTTTGTGTGTCCCGCGATCATTTCCTGCGTATAACGGCGATCGAAAGCGGCCCCCTTCAGTTTCTCCATGGGCTTGATCAGGGTCTTGTCATGTTGCGTATCAATGGCGTTCGGCACCGTGAGATTGGCCTGTTGGGCGGCGGCGTTCAACTGGCCGAAGTCCTTCGTGTGCTCGGTGACCAGCATCTGTCCGTAATCTTTCACCGGCTGCGCAGCGGCCACGTTTTGGGCCAGTTGTCCAAGATTGGCTTCCACCATGTCGGTTTGCGCCGCAAAGTTCACGAATTGCTGGTCAGTCATAGGCGCCCCCGCGGCGGGTTTCTTGGGGGCCGCCATAGCAACCGAGCCGAGGGCGATGCAGCAAACAGCGGAAAGAACGAGTTTCATTTGATTTCCTCCCAATCAAAATCTCTTATGCGAATTGGATGCCGGTGGTCCTCACTTGGACGGTATGGAGGAGTGCAATCCTTTTATTTTCTTCTCTTCCCGGCCTGCCCGTAACCTCCGCCTGGTACCCTGCAACGATCCCTGCCGCGATGGTTGTTCATCAAGTCCCAACGCTTTCTCGTCGGCCTTCCATCCCTTTCATTCGCCCACGATGGCTTCGCGGCGCGCATCAGGGCCAGGTCAGAGGCGGATTTCCGGGAGTTCCGCTCTGCTTTCCAATCACGGTTTGGCGAGGGGTCTGCCGGACGCGGGGCGCTCACCGGCGGTACACTAAAGCGTTATGGATAACAACGAACCCGTCCGCAGCCTGCTGCGTGGAACGGTCTACCTCCTGATGGGTGCAATACCGGCGATGACGGGCTGCAAGAACTTCTTCATCCCGGTCTGCCAGGCCTATAACACCTGCACAACGACCACCACCACCGGCACGGGCACGGCCCCGACGACCGGTACGGGCACAGGTACGGGCACTGGAACCAGTGGCACGGGAACTGGAACAGGTACGGGCACGACCGGAACGACAGGAACCACCGGCACAGGAACAGGGACGGGAACTGGAACAACCGGCACAACAGGAACAACCGGCACCGGCACGGCGACCGGCACTGGCACGACGACCGGCACCACGGGTATCACCGGCACTGGAAGCGGTACCGGGACCGGGATGACAGGATCGCGGTCCTTCATTTTTGTGGCCGATGCGCGGCAGCAAAGCATCACTCCGTACGCGATCTCTGACGATCAGATCCAGCGCGCAGGCAATCCCGCCGTGGTCAGGAACTCCGCACCGTCTGCCGTCGCCGCTACTCCGCAGGCCGAGTGGCTCTTCGCTGCCATGGACTCCGGATCCATCCAGGTTTACCGGATCGGGAGCCACGGCGGTTTGCAACTCGCGAATGGCGGCGCTCCTGCGGCTCATGTCGATCACCCGGTCAGGATGTCGCTGGATCGCTCCGGGAAATGGCTGTTTGTTGCGTCCTCCAGCACCTCGCGTCTTTCCGAGTTTCACGTCAATGCGCAGACGGGAACGCTGCAGCTTGTTGCGAGCGTACCCTTGAGTGGTCCCGCAGCCGCGCAGATCTATCTATCTCCGGATAACCGCAACCTGTTCGCGGCCATGGGCCTGTCCGGAGTGGACGGGTTCTCCTTCGATGCGGTCACTGGAGCGCTTGGGCCGATGCTGCACGTTGCGCCGGTTGGCGGCGCTGCAGCCGCGGATACCGCCCTGGTTTCGGACGGGGCGTCCAGGTTCCTGTTTGTTGCGGAAACAGGTAGCGGAATTCGAACGCTCCGCATTGTCGCTGACGGCGTGGTGGAGGAGGTCGCTGGTTCTCCAAACGGAGCAGCCGGCACTCGATTCAACTCTCTCGCGATGGGGCCCTCCGGTGGGAATTTGTTCGCCGCCAATAGTAGCTCCAGCACCATTCGGCGGTTTTCGGTCGCTGCGGACGGCAGGCTGAAGCCGGTCTCGGCGATTGGCGCCAATACCACCGCTTCGCTCGCCGCGCTTTCGCTCGGACCGAACGGCGATCATCTGATCGCCATATCCGGCGGGACGCCAAGGCCTGAACTATTGCATGGCGTTCATGGCGCCCCCGGTTCGGGCGCGGAGTCGCAACACATCACCGCTTCCACACCATAGGTGTTTGCGCACCGCGAACCCCGGAGAATGGAACTGGAATTGTCCAACGTCAAGGCAGAACTCACCGTGAACGCGAATATAAGCCGGAGAATGCGTTCGTCCTTGTCCGGTGCAGGCCTGGCGTTGCTTGTGGCGTTCTCCATGATATTTGTCGAGGGTTGCGGGTCCGGCAAGTTTTTTATTCCGGAGTGTCAGGCGTACAACACCTGCTCCAGTTCAGGCGGCGGTACTTCCGGCGGTGGAGGAACAAGCGCCAACAGTTCCTACGCGTACGTAGCCAATTACAATCCAGGAACAATCGCGGGCTTTCCTGTCCCGAAAACCGCCTTTACAAGTTTGTCGGGCACTTCCTACGCGTTGGGAACTCCGCCCAGCGCCATTGCCGCGAACCCGAACGGAACCCTCTTGTTTGTGGCGACCGCTGCCGGGGGAGTTTTCGTTTATCTGATCAATCCCAGCACCGGCGTGCTGACGCTCGGGAACAACGGCCAGCCTGTTACCTCAACCCTGAATCCCACATGGATGACGGTGGACCCTTCCGGCAACTGGTTGTTTATGGTCTCCAACAGTTCGCCGCAGTTGCTGATTTTTCAGATCAATCCGACGGATGGTGTGCTGACGCAGACCAACCAGGGAACCATTCAGCTATCGAACGGCAATCCGACTCAGATCTATGTCACGCCCAACGGCGCGCACGTCTTCGTGGGTCTCGGGCTGGGTGGCGCCGACACCTTCCTGTTCAATCCTGTCAACGGTATGGTGAGCAACCAATCGCATATTCGCCCCCTGATCAACGGCGGCTCTTCCGACAACACGTTTGGTTCGGACAACAAGTCGACATACTTGTTCATTGGGGAAGCCGGGGCTGGCATTCGCGTTCTCGCCATCGGGTCCAACGGAACCCTGAACGAGATTCCCGGCTCGCCGTTCCCATCGCAGCTTGGGCCGCAGTCCATCGTGGTTGACCCCACCAATAAGTTTGTCTATGTAGCGAACCGCACGGTCAACGTGATCACGGGCTATTCGCTGGCCACCACCGGCGCTCTGAAACAGCTTGCCAGCTCTCCTTTCCAGACCGGCAGCGGGCCAACCCAGATGGCGCTGGACCCTACCGGCAAATACATCTTCGTCATCTGCAGCGGCGGGAACCCCGATCTTCAGGTCTTTGGGTTCGACGCCACCACTGCGGGAAAACTGGATTCTGTCGCGTCCGCTACGACAGGGACTCAGCCTGCGGGCGCGATTTCCTTGTCCGTAGTACCGTAAGTAGGCAAGGACAGAAATCCAGCTTTATCTGAGATGACATGGGCGGGTCTCCCTATCGGGCGATGAACTTTCGTCGCTGTAGAACTCTGGCGAATTTCCTATTCGTTGCGCTTTTGCTCACTGCCGTGAACGGCTGCAGCCGTTTCCACCCAACCGCGCCTCCCGCATACGTATATGTCTCGGTCAAACAGATCTATCTGCGGGACCATGTGGCCGTTGTGGCCAACCGCGTTGCCCAGGTGACCAACGGCGAACGCCTGCGAGTGCTGGAACAGGGAAAGCACTTTATCAAGGTCCAGACTCCGCAGGGGAGTGTCGGATGGCTGGAAGTCCACGCCGTTGTCGACCAAAACGAGTACAACAGGTTTCTGGCCCTCGCTAAAGCGCATGCCAGCCAGCAGGCGGTGGCCACGGCGGTGTTATACAGCGAGATGTATGTCCACCGGGAACCGAACCGGAAGTCTCAGCGCTTCTATCTTTTTCCGGCAAACAGTAAAGTAAAACTTCTGGAGCGCGCCTCGGTGCCGCGTAATCCTCCGTCAACTGCTTCCGGCCTTGCCGCTACACCTCAAGCGGCGACCCGGCAGGCAGCAATTTCCCGTTCGGGGAAGAGGTTGAAGCAGAGTTTTGAAAGCCAGTTTCTGCCGGCCGTTCCCATGGAGGACTGGTGGCTGGTGCGCGATGCCGCCGGGCGAACCGGCTGGATGCTCTCTCGCGATCTGCAGGTCGATGTTCCGGAGGACGTTGCGCAGTATGCGGAAAATGAAAAAATGGTGGGCGCCTACGTGCTGCGCACCGTGAGCGATCCCGATTCCGGCAAAACCAATGGCCAGGTGCCAGAGTATCTGACTGTGCTCACACCGTACAAAGAAGGAATGCCGTTCGATTTCGACCAGGTGCGCGTCTTCACCTGGGACGTCCGGCGGCATCGCTACGGGACTGCCTTTCGCCTCCGCGACGTCCCGGGATTTTTCCCGGTCACTGTGACACCCGGCGATTCGCAGCCGCCCGCGACCCCTGCGCCTGAGTTTAGTTTTGAGCGTGCCGTGGACAATGCGGTCAGTCTGGATCCCGCAACCGGAGTTCCTCACGCCACCAACCTGGAGAAGGTTACCTACAGGCTGGAGGGCAATCTGGTGCGGAGGGTGTTACCGCAAGGCGAGAAGGCCACCCCGGCCCAAACCGCGATTGGCGCTCATCCTGCCCACCGGGCCAGACGGCGCCGCCACGCGCACCGCTAGCTGAGGAACTCCGCGATCGCAGCTACGACCTGCTCCTGTTCCGGGCGGGTAAGCTCTGGAAACATCGGAAGCGCAAGTACTTCCGCAGCCGCGCGCTCGCTTTCCGGGAAATCTCCCTGAACGTATCCAAGCTCACGCAGGGCCGCTTGCAGGTGCAGGGGTACGGGATAATAAATCTCCGAACCGATGTGCCGTCCGGTCAGAAACGCCCTCAATTCGTCGCGCCGTCGCACCCGCACGACATACTGATGGTAGACATGGGTTCCTCTGGGCTCGACGTAAGGTAACACGATCCCGTGCTCAGGATATGTTCCCCACTCGGCAAGCCCGGCTTTCTGGAAGAGCTCTCCGTAGTTCTGTGCAAGCTCGCGGCGCTGCTGGTTCCAGCGATCGATATAGGACAGCTTGACCAGCAGGACGGCAGCCTGCAAAGTATCCAGCCGGCTGTTCCAGCCGACTTCATCGTGGTAATAACGCTGGCGCATTCCATGGGCCCGCAGCATGCGGGCGCGCTCCGCCAGGTCCTCGTGCCGGGTCGTCACCATACCGGCATCCCCGTATGCGCTCAGGTTTTTCGTGGGATAAAAGCTGAACGCAGCCATGTCCCCCAAACTGCCCGCCGGCCTGCCATTCCACCGGGCCCCGAACGCCTGGGCCGCGTCTTCAAGCAGAGCGACATTGAAGTCCTGCTGCAGCCTGGAAAATGCATCCCAGTCCGCGCATTGGCCATAGAGATGGACCGGCATGATTGCGGCGATTCTGGCTGGTCCGCGGTACCGGCCCGGGTCCTGCAGCAAAGCCTTGGTTGCTGCGGCGCTCAGGTTATAAGTGCGCGGGTCGATATCGGCCAGCAAAGGCCGCGCGCCCACCCTCAGAATGGAGCTGACGGTTGCGAAAAAGCTGAAGGGCGTTGTGACCACCGCATCGCCCGGGCCGATTTCTTTCGATGCCAGAGCCAACCAGAGCGCGTCCGTGCCGGAGGCGCACCCAATGCCGTACAGGTGCGTTCCGGGAGTGCTGCAAGCTTGTGCCGCCGCCTTTTCAAACTGCGCGACCTCTTCGCCCAGAATGAATCGATGGCCGTCACATACCCGCTCCAGGGCGGAAAGGACATCTTCACGGATTTCCGCGTATTGGCGGGCAAAGTCCAGGAGCGGAACGTTGCCGGGCAGGCTCGCAGTCAGGTCTGACCGATTGGAAGGCACGTTTTATGCTACACCGGCAGGTTCCGGTTGCGAGCTTTCAAAGGGCGCAAAATGGAAGGACGCCGCCGCTGGGCGATCACCTCAACCTGTACGGCTTCTGGAACGGGACGGCCTTTGTGACCGAATCGGGCGACCTGCACATGCTACTTCAGTGCGACGGCTGGCAAAGCGGACCGGCCCTTCGAGATCCTTGCGCCAGCGATTCCTCAAAGAGCCTAGCTGATTTTAGCCAGTTGCTGGGCGTAGAGTGGATTGTTCGGAAACTCGTTGGCCAGGGACGACAGCAAGCCACGGGCCTTCGCCTTATCGTTGTCGCGAATCGCCGCTACCGCCAGCAGTAACTTGGCGAGAGGCCGCAGATAATGCCCGTGCGAGGCGGTCAATTCAAGATCTTTTTCCCCCTGAACTTTATCTGTTTCGCCGCCCGCCATATGCAGCAGCCAACGGACCGGCGCGGGCTTCAGCCCCAGGATGTAATTCTCCATCCCGACCGCCAGATATGCGTCGTATGCCTTGGGATCCACCTGCAGCAAGCGATGGGCATAAAAGCTGCCCTGTTTGGTGAACTCGAACCCCTGAATGTCCTTTCGTTCCACCAGAGAGGCATAGTCCGCATGCAGGCCGTAGGACAGCGTTTCAGCGAACAGCGCCCGCCCGTCGTTTGGATTGTTCGCCAGAATCAGGTCGGCAAGCTGCTGCGCTTTGGTCAGGTCAGCGTCCAGCTTCTTCTTGATTTCCAGATCGGGAGTCTCTTTGTGTTTCAGATAATTCTGGTCATTCGTGAACAGTTGCATATCGAGGACGCCGGTGCGGTGGAACTCTGAAAACAGATACGCTGCCGCATTCGCAACCGGCCCCATCGGATCCTTTGGATGCTCGGCCATGTACTTTTCAAAAACCGCGTGCGCTTGCTCGAAATGCAGGTTGTACATGTCGTGAAAGCCCGCGTCGAGTTGCGAAGAATTGTCAAAACCACTCTTCTGCGCCACTCCGGCATTGCAGAAGGCACTGCAAAGCGCCACGCAGGCGCCCGCCAGGACGAATTTTCTCTTCATAGGTGTATCCCTGTGCTCAAGTCCAGGATGCCAAACTTCCAGGAGCGCTTCAGCGGGCCTGGAAACCGGACTCCTCCTCAGCTTCTATTATCCCGCTTCTCGTTTCAGGATACGCCGCGCAAGACGTCGCTGGTTGGTCAAAACCAAGGGATGAAAGTAGACTGAAGATGTACCAGGACAGCAACTTCCTGACTGAACGATCGTCGGATATTCAAGAATTGGAACCCGGCTTGCCCGGATTGTGTCTGAACAGCAAGATAGCTCTTCCCACCCTTCTCTCTAGGCGGTCCATTGGATTTCAGTCGAACACGTTTGCTCCCCTTACTGCTTTTATTCTGCGCGTTCTCCATTTCGACGTCGCGGCAAGTGTATGCGCAGGCTGCAAGCCCCCAAACGGCCGACGGCGCAACCTCCGGCTCGCCCGGAGCACCGCCAGATCCAGCACCTCAGGTAACTCCCCCAGCTCCTGCCGCCTCCGGCCAGAATGCCGCCGGTTCCGGCAGCAAACAAACCTCCGGTCCAGCGGCGCCTGCTTCTTCCAACCCCTCGGTAACGCCGGACCAGGTTCCCGGCGGAAAGGGCGGTCGTGTCCACTACAGTCCCAATGGACATGACGAACTGCAGAAGGGAGTTCCTCCGCCACTCGATTATGGCCAGCAGCCTAAGCGCATCATGGGCTGGATACCCAACTACCGCGCCGTCAGCGTCGGGGCCAAACCCCCACCGCCCACGTTCAAAGAGAAATTCATTATCGGAACTCAAAACACATTCGACTATTCCGCATTCATCTTCAATGCAGTCGATTCTGAGATTCCTTATGTCACGAAAAGCTATCCCGAATTCGGCAACGGCATGGTCGGGTATGGACGCTACTACTGGCACGGCTTCGTCGATAAAGGTGTTGGCAACTACATGACCGACACGATCGTTCCGACGCTGACACGTCAGGATTCCCGCTACTACTCGCTCGGCACCGGCCACTGGTATATACGCATGCTGTATGCCTACACGCGCGTTTTGATCACCCCCAACGATGCCGGAAGAAATACGTTCAACTACTCGGAAATTGTCGGCAAAGGCGCAGCCGCCGGCCTGGGGGACTTGTATTACCCGCAGCGCTATCGCACCTGGACGAAAACCGGCCAGCGCTGGCTGATTCAGGTGGCAATACGCGACGGCGGATTTAACGTATTCCGCGAATTCTGGCCGGACATCGCCAAACACGTTCTCCATCTCAGTCCCGCGAACCAATAGCTGCAGGATTTGCTCCGGCGTGCGTGGCTCGATATCATCGGGCCATGCTGCGCGTCGGCCTTCCCGAAAATATCTCCCCGGCTCTGCTCCAGGATTTCCCCAAAGACTCTGTAGAATTTGTTCCGCTTTCCGAACATCTCGACCGCGACGTGGACGTGGAATTCTGGATTCCACCCATGCATGGACGCCTTGCCAGACCGATGTTCCAGCATTTGCGAGGGGTTCGAGTGATTCAGAGCCTGCTGGCAGGCGTGGACTGGATTACTCCTTGGCTGTCCAAAGGCATTCTGCTGTGCGACGGACAGGGAATCCACAACGTTCCTGTAGGGGAGTGGATTGTCGCTGCCATACTCGGCTCGTTGAAAAGATTTCCCGAGCTGCGCGATTTTCAGCGGGAACAGTTCTGGGATGGACAGGTGCGGAATGGAAAGCTTGCGGACGAGGAGGTGACAAACAGCGGTCAGCCGACACCGTACCGCGTGCTTGGCGATGAACTGATTTCAAAAAAGGTACTGATCGTCGGATATGGGGGCATAGGCAACGAGTTGGAGCGTATGCTGCAGCCCTTCCGCGTGGAGATTCTGCGTGTGGCGCGTACCGCCAAGCCGGGCGTCCACTCCATCGCCGAGCTGAAGAAGCTTCTTCCGGCCGCGGACATTGTCGTGCTTCTGGTGCCGCTTACCGATTCCACACGCGGAATGTTTAACGCGGAGATGCTCCGCAGCATGAAAGATGGAGCGTTGCTGGTGAATGCCGCGCGTGGCCCGGTGGTGGAGACGGATGCGCTGGTGGCCGAGTTGCAGGCGCGGCGCCTGCACGCGGCGCTCGACGTCACGGACCCGGAGCCGCTTCCTAAAGGCCATCCGCTGTGGTCCGCACCCAATTGCTTTTTGACTCCGCACGTCGCCGGCTCGGTGGCAGGCTTTTTCGTTCGCGCCTACACCTTCGCGGCCGCTCAGGTGCGCCGTTATCTTGCGGGGGAACCTTTGCAGAACCAGGTTCACGAAGGATATTAGAGTGACCCGGCCAGGACTTCAGCCAGGTGGAGTGCGCGCCGGTCTGACATCTGCGCGATCTGCTCGCGGCAACTGAACCCATCTGTCACAATCACTGTTTCCTTTGCCGCATTCCGGACGGCGGGCATCAGCACCCGATTGGCGAGAGTGGTCGAAATGCCATATTTTTCCTTCTCGAAGCCGAAGGGGCCCGCCATACCGCAGCAGCCCGAATCGAGTGCTTCCACGCTGCCGGCCGCGGCCCGCAGAAGCTGAAGCTCTTCGGACATGCGTGGTTTCTGATGGCAATGTCCGTGGACCAGGATGTGGAGTCCTTCCTGCCTTGAGGGCACATAGGCCGGCGCTTTTTGCGTCAGAAACTCGCTCAGCAGAAAGGTCTGCGCAGCCAGTTTCTCCACGCGAGGATCGCCGCCGAGCAGGTTTCGCGCCTCGTCGCGGAAGACGGTCGCGCAGCTTGGCTCGAGCACCACAATGGGTGTACCGGCCTGGAGTTGAGGTGCGAGCGCGTCCAGCACCCGCAGCAGATAGCGCTTGGCCCGATCCATCATTCCAAAGTCGTAAAGCGGGCGCCCACAGCAAACATGCCCGCGTGGGACCTCCACTCGAAAACCTGCGCCGATGAGGACCTGCCGTGCGGAGTGCGACGTCTTCGGGTGGAAATAATTGTTCCATGTATCGGGCCACAGTAGAACTGCGGGCCTGTCCTCAGCGTGGGCGGAAGATTCGGCCCTCAAGCTGCGTTGAAAGCTTCTTTTCGCAAATTCCGGAATGGATCGCTGCGGCGCGATATCGAGGACCGACTTCAGTACGTCACGCACCCCTAGCACGCGTCCCGGAAGGTTGGCAATCGCCGGAACAGCGGAGGCGAAATGCGCCCAGCGGTCCATCATGCCGAATGCGTACGCATGCAGCGGCCGACGATGTGTTTCATAGTAGTGCGACAGAAACTCGGCTTTGTACGTCGCGACATCGACGTTCACCGGACATTCATGTTTGCAGGCCTTGCAGGAGAGGCATAGTTCCAGCGCATCCTTGACGGCCTCGCTCTGCCATCCTTCTTCGCGCAAAGATCCCTGCAGCATTTCCCACAGCAGGTGGGCGCGGCCGCGCGTGGAGTGCCGCTCGTCCCGCGTTGCCATAAAGCTCGGGCACATGGTTCCCGCATCTTCCTTGCGGCAGGCGCCCACGCCCACGCAGCGCAAGGTCGCATTGGAGAGCGATCCGCCGTCGTCTGGAAATTGAAAATGTGTCTCGACAGACTTTGCCGTATATCCCGCGCCCAGACGTAAATTGTCCTGCGGCTCATACACGGCCACCGGGTCGATCATTTTTCCAGGGTTCATTCGATTGGTGGGGTCCCACAGGGCCTTGAATTCGCGAAACGCCTGCATCAGTTCCGGCCCGAACATTTTGGGCAGCAGTGCTCCGCGCGACTGGCCATCTCCGTGTTCGCCAGACAGAGAGCCGCCGTGCGCCAGCACAATGTCCGCAGCCTCATCGATAAAGCTGCGGTACTTTTGAATACCGGCTTCGGTCTCGAAGTCAAAGTTGAACCGCATGTGTACGCAACCCTGGCCAAAGTGACCGTACATTGGCGCGGAATAGCCATAGGGCTGCATGGCTGCGAACAGGTCGCGCAGATAGCCGCCGAGCCGATGGACCGGGACGGCGGAATCTTCCCATCCTTCCCAGCGATGCGGGTCGCCGGGTACAAAAACAGTCGCGCCGAGCGCGGATTCGCGTACATGCCACACTCGCGCCGCCTCCTGCGGCGTGTACAGCCGCATGCGCGGTACGGCGGAGAAATGCTTGCAGGCATCCAGCAATGCCTTCGCCCGTTCCATGGCCTCATCTCCGCTTTCTCCGCCGAACTCCACCAGCAGATAGCCGCGTCCCTCAGGCAGCAGAGAAATGTCTTCAACGGCGAGCCTCTTCCGATGCATGAAATCGACAAGCATGCCATCGAAGCCTTCCAGTCCGATCGGTTTGTGCTCGAGTACGGCGGGAACGTGATCGGCGGCAACGAAAGGATCGGCAAACGCCAGGCCGGCCAGAATACGGCACGGTGGACTGTGTACCAGCCGCAGCTTCGCGTCGAGCACGGTGACGCAGGTGCCTTCTGTGCCGACCAGAGCGCGTGCTACATGGAACCCGTTTTCCGGCAGCAGTTCATCCAGGTTGTAGCCGGAGACACGGCGCGGAATGTCGGGGAAGCGCTCGCGGACCAGTGCGGCATACCGGTCGCGAATGGTCCTCAGACCCGCATAGATTTGACCGCGTCTTCCTCCTCCAGCAAGGATGGCCTGCAACTCGTCTTCCGCAGTCGCTCCAACTTCGAGCACTGTGCCATCGTAGAGAAGCACGCGCATGGAGTCGATGTTGTCAACCGTCTTGCCGCCCATCAGCGCATGCACGCCGCACGAGTTGTTGCCGATCATGCCGCCAAGGGTGCAGCGGCTGTGCGTGGCCGGATCCGGGGCAAAGGTCAGGTGGTGCAGCTCGGCCGCTTGGCGCACGCGATCCAGAACAATGCCCGGTTGTACCGTTGCCTCCTTGCGCTCCGGATCCAGATGCAGGATCTTGTCCACATATCTGGAGAAGTCGAGAACGACGGCGACATTGCAGCACTGACCGGAGAGGCTTGTTCCTCCGCCGCGCGACAGGACCGGCGCGCCGAATTTCCGGCAGGCTGCGACCGCGGCTTCCACGTCCTCTGCATCGCGCGGCGCCAACACCGCAATCGGAAGCTGCCGATAATTCGATGCATCGGTGGCGTACAGCGCGCGGGAGCCCAGATCGAATTTGATGTTCCCTCGAAATGTTTTCCGCAGTTCGGCATGCAGTTCCGCCTGTGCGGAAAAGGACTCGTGTGGATGGGCTTGTCTTTTCTCCGCCAGGATAGGGAACTGGGGCGTGCTCATGCGCGCTCCGGTTGCACATTACGGATTTCGAAAAGCTTTAGGTCTCCTGCACAAGAGCTCAAGTCAACGCTCCAATCCCGGCTCGTCCCATTCTTCGGCGACAAGGCCAAGTGCTTCCACCGTGTTCACGGTTATTGCAAGGTTGTTGCGAAGTTGCGCGCTGTCAGCGGAATCTGCCAGGCCTTCCTCGACCGCGACAATTCGGCCATAGGGCCATGCGCCCTCTGGCAGTGAGGCAAGCGCGCGCGGCAGATCGGCAAGCCGAACGTTCATCACCTGCCGTCGTGCGGCCGTAATGCGGGTGATCCCTCCTCGATCCACCGGACTGTCATTCTCGTCCGGCAGATAAATGCGCAGCTGGATCATGTTGCGGCGCACGCTGAGGAAAGGATTCTGCCACTGCGGTTCGCGGCGAATGGCGATGAAGAGTTTTTTTGAGGGAGCGGGAAGAGTGCGCAACTCCTCGCGGGCCGAATCTTTCGCCGCTTTCCAGGAGGATGAATTTGCCGGAATGTCGAAGGAATTTTCGCCACGCCTGCACCCGGCCAGGAGCAGGAGAAATGTAAGCGCGAACGCTACGCGAACAGAAGAGCGGGGGCGGGAATGGCGCATTTCTCTCTAAGAATACCAGCGCTCGAAAAAAAAGATTGCGCTCTACCGCCCCTGCCAGACCGCCGGGCGTTTGGCGAGAAATGCCGCAGTGCCTTCCGCCTTGTCCGCCGTCCCGCAACAGTGGCCAAAGAAGTCCGCTTCCAGCGTGAGCCCCTGCTCGAGCGTCAGATCGTAGCCGCCATCCACTGCTTCCAGAGCGTACCGGACAGCCAGGGGCGCCATGCTCGCGATCAGGCGCGCCAGCGCCTCACCGCGCGCCAAAAGCTGATCGGACGCCACCACTTCATTCACCAGGCCAACGCGCAGAGCGTCCGCGGCAGAGATCATTTCGCCCGTCAGAATCATCTGGAGCGCGATTCCTTTGCCCGCCAGCCTTGCCAGACGCTGCGTGCCGCCGTAACCGGGAATCAGACCGAGCTTGACCTCTGGCTGGCCGAATTTCGCGTTTTCACTTGCAATTCGCAAGTGACATGCCAGCGCCAGCTCGCATCCGCCGCCCAGGGCAAATCCGTGGATGCAGGCAATCACGGGTTTACCGCAGGTTTCGAGCGCGCGGAAAACCGCCTGGCCCCGCAAGGCAAGCTCGCGCCCTTCCACCGCGTTCACCCGTGCAAGTTCCTGGATGTCCGCTCCGGCGGCAAAAGCCTTTTCTCCCGCTCCAGTCAAAACGGCGGCCCGAATGCCAACGTCATCGCGAATGAGATCGATGGCGGTCCGCAGTTCCTGCAACGTGGCTGCGTTCAACGCGTTCAGAACCTTGGGCCGGTTCAGCGTCACGAAGGCGATGCCGTCGCGGATTTCCAGGCGAATATTTTCGAAATGCATGACCAGGACCTCATCCCTACACGGGGATCGAAAATGATTCTTTCAAAACTGCAGAGTGTATCAACTTGTGCGAAAGCTGCGCAATCGGATTGCAAACTCAGGAGTGTCGCGTGGCCGCGTTGTACCATCGAAGGAAAGGATACGTGGAAATATGATCAAGGGCATCACCCTGGTGCGGCCAGCGGCCACACCTGCGGAGCTGGAAAAACTCATGGGCTTTTTCACAGCTCTCGGCTTTGAGGCCGGGAAAGGCTGGCAGGATGCTAGAAGCACCGGAGCTCCCTTCCTGGCGCCGCTGGCGAGCCTCGAGTTCGTCCACGGAGCCTGGCCCGTAAGCGGAGAGAAGACTCCGGAGGTCCTGATTGAGGCGACCAGCCTGGACAGCGTCCATCACATTGCGAAAGGTTGGGCGGAAAGAACAGGCCTGCCCGCGGACGCAATCGGGCCTGTCGCGGAGACCCACTGGAAGTCACGTATGTTTATCGCCGAGCCAGTCCAGGGAATGCTTTTCGGATTCTGGGAGTTCGACAATCCGTTTCACGGCAAGCCGATTGCCGTGGAGGGAGATCTGAGCGCCGATGGCATGCGATTTGGCGTCGTCGTGGCGCGCTGGAACGCCGTGATTACGGACCGCCTGCTGCAGGGCGCGCTCGATGCCTTGCTGCGCAGCGGCGCTCGAAGGGAAGATGTCAAGATTGTGCGCGTGCCCGGAGCCTGGGAGATTCCCGCAGCCGCGCGCATGCTGGCCGATACCCGGCAGGTGGACGCCATTGTGACGCTGGGTGTGCTGCTGCGCGGAGAGACTGCGCATTACGAAGCGATCTACAACGAAGTTTCGCGCGGCATCGGACAGTCGCAGCAGGAAACTGGAGTCCCTCACTCCTTCGGCGTTCTCACCTGCGAAACTCTGGAGCAGGCGCTGGATCGCGCAGGTTTGAAGATGGGCAATAAGGGATTTGAGGCGGCGTTGGCAGCCATTGAAATGGTCGACATTCAACGCAAGATCGCGGCAAAAGCGGCGGACAGGTAGAGGATGGGAAAGCGCCGAAAATCCAGAGAGATGGTCATGCAGATGCTGTTCCAGGCCGACGTCGGACGCCAGAATGCCGACGAAGTACAGCGGACGTTTTGGCAGGCGCGGGAAAATGTCGATCCCGCCACGCAAGGCTTCAGCGAGGATCTGTTCCGCGTAGCTGTGGCCCGGCAGGACGAGATCGACGATCTGATCGTGAAGGCAAGCGAGCACTGGCGGCTGGAACGCATGGCTGCGGTTGACCGCAACCTGCTCCGGGCGGCGGTTGCGGAAATGCTCGGCTATCCGGCCACGCCGCTGCCGGTGATTATCAATGAGGCGCTTGAGATCGGCAGGCTGTATTGCGCGCCGGAATCTATTAATTTCTTAAACGGAATCCTCGATGCTGTGGCGCGTGCCTTGCCGCG
>DAHVZT010000071.1 GCA_027323885.1 Acidobacteriaceae bacterium | reverse complement strand
AGCGGCTGCGGTGGGTGAGGACGAGAGGAACAAACTCCTAGAGCAGTGGGAACGCGTGAGTTTCCGAATATTTGGTTTGTTCGGCCGAGATTCACGAGCAAAAGTCGGCGATTACGTCAGGATCGGATACCGCATCATGACGAATGATATCGAATTACGGACCTACAACCAGATGATGGGCGAACTCCACAACCTTGGCCGGGAATTCCCAATAGAAACGGCAGTCAATGACGGATTGATGGGCAAAGACTTCTACGATTCGCCCGACGCATGCCGTTATCTGCTTTGGAACTACGAGGAACATCTCGCACAAGCGTCAGGCTCTGGAGCAACGTTCGACGAACTCGAGAGGATAGCGATTTGGAAGGAACGCGCGTCCGATTCGATCGAGCATGTATTTCCGCAGACGCCTGGGTTTGGGTGGGAGGGGAAAATGCATATGGCAGGTCAGCCCGAAGAACCTGTCCTAAACCATGTGGGCAGGATAGGCAATTTAATCTTGTTGCCGACAGTTCTAAATTCGGAGGCTAAGGCGCGCCCGTTCGTAGAAAAGAAAGCTCTATACGAACGGCATCGACTCCGAATGATTAGCGAGATTACCGCCAAGGAAGACTGGGGCCTTGAACAAATAGTGGAGCGGGAAATGACTATCGCATCTTGGGCAAAGCATAGATGGCAGGACATCTAGGCGAACACCATTCCTGCCAGATCCAGCGCAAAGAAGCTGCAAGCAACCTAGTACCGCAGGGCCTCAAGCTTGAAACTCTGAAATTTCGAGGACACTCCCCAGGTCATCTCCAATCCTGCAACCGACCCGCAACATCGAAAATCGAGGCGGCGGCGACGCGGCGGATTGGCTGGGCGCTACTTCATCCCAACCGCCATGGAATGCGGTCCCACGAGATGTTCGACGCGCGTCTGGCGGAAGCCAGCTTCCTTCATCCAGCCCATGCAGTCGGCCCCCGCGTAGTCGAAGCCGCCCGGAGTTTCGATCAGCATATTCAGGCTCATCAGCAGGCCAAAAGCGTTCTTCGACCGGTCATCGTCGATCATGGAGTCGTAGACAATCAGCGCGCCTCCTTCGGGAATCGCCTCATAGGCCTTCCGGATCAGCAGGCGCTTCTCTTCCAGGTTCCAGTCGTGGAGGATGTGACCCATCATGATGACATCCGCCCTGGGCAGCGGATCGCGGAAGAAATTGCCGGCCTGGAATCGCACCCTGGACGACAGACCGTTGGCCTCCATGTACTCCTCGAAGATGGGAGCAACTTCGGCGAGGTCGAATCCGATGCCGGAAAGGTGCGGATTTTTGAGGGCCACCTGGACAATCAGATCGCCCTGGGCAGGGCCGGCATCGGCCACGGTCGTGTAGTTTGCCCAGGGGAACTTGGAAGCAATGGCAAGGTTGGCGCCGCGGCTGATTCCGGTCATCGCGCGAAGAAATCCCTTCAGCCGCTGCGGATCGGCGTAGAGCGTGGCGAAGACATCGGGTTCACCATGCGCAGCCTCATTCTGCGGTTGGCCGGTGCGCAGGGCCGTGGTCAGGTTGTTCCAATGTCCGTAGAGGCGGCGATTCGCCATTTCCAGCATTCCGCCAATGTAGGACGGCTTGTGCTTGTCGAGGAAAAAATCAGTGGAAGGCGTGTTGGAATATTTTCCATCGTGGCGCTCGAGAAATCCCAAGGCCACCAGCGCGTCAAGAAAATCGCGGGAAGAGCGCGGATGCAGGCCGAGCCGTCCTGTGAGCGTATGCAGGTCTTCGGGACCCTTGGCCAATTCGGTGAAGACCTCCATTTCGACGGCGCTCAGGAGTGTCTTCGAGGCCCAGAAGCCTGTGCCGGTTTGCAGTATCTGGTCGGGTTGCGGCGCGGTAGTGGTCAAATTTGTTTCCCTTCCTGGTTGGTTCTTGCTGTCCTCGCGAAAAAATTTCCACAAGGGTTTCAAACATGGCATTCGCTTCGCCGGGGTTGCCGCCCTAGGTTTCGACTCTCAACCCCTCAGGCGTGCCCGGTAACGATGGTGTGCGGACTCATGGGGATGGGATGGGCGCGCATTCCTTTGAAACCGGCTTCGTCGTACATGCCGGTCAGTTCGCTCAGCGTATACGCGTCACCCGCTGCTGTGCTGGTTAGCATGGTCAAGGCGAACGCCGCAGGAGTGGGCGGCGATACGCGGTCTTCATTCGGCACAAATTCCAGCGTGGCGCACTGCCCGCCGGGACGCAGCGCAGCTTTTATCTTGTGCAGCAGACCCACGCAGGTCGGCTTGTCGAAATGGTGCAGAAAATTCGTCAGCAGCACGGCATCGTACGGTCCGTTGAAGTCAACCTCGAAGGCGCTGCCGGGCAGCATGGTATAGCGATCGTGGACCCCGGCCTTGCGGGCGTTGTCCAGGGCGACGCGCAACACCGGCGCCCAATCCAGGCCCGTGACGTGCGCTTGCGGGTTCTGCTTCGCCACTTCGATTCCGAACAAACCGTGACCAGCGGCGATGTCCAGCACGCGCATCGGACCGGCGTTTCCCTCCAGCACAATCGCGCCCAACGGACCCACCATGGGGGCCATCATCGGCGCCATGGATTCCGCGAACTGGACCCACAGCGGATTCTCCGGCTCGACGGAGCCATCGCCCGGCAGAATGGTGCGGCCTGTGCGCACGATCTCCGCCAGATTGTCATAAGCCCCTCGCATCTCCGGATTGGCGAGGAATTGTGCAATGGAGGCGAGACACGAAGGTGAGCGGGGATCAAGAAACGCCGCACTCGTCGGCGAGTGCCGATAGCGCCCGTCCTCTTTCACCAGCACGCCGTTGATCGTCAGGAAGTCGCACAGGATGCGTATGCCGCGCTCCGAGGCGGAGCAGCGACTCGCGATGGAAGCCACGTCACCCGGCCCTTCCCCCACGGCACGGAAAAGATCCAGATCGATCGCCGCTTTTAGGGCCGCCGTGCGCTGATACGCGTTCAGCATTTCAAAAACCAGCCCAGGATTCACCGGGCCTTCCGCGTCATTTCCAGAATGCATTACAAACCTCCTCTGACGCTGCGTCAGAAATTCATTTTTAGCGTTGACAAGGGGGAGTGCAGCACCAGCGTATCACCGAACCGCGATTGCTGGAATTAGGATTTCAGGGCATTAGTACCTGTCCATTGAAATTCTGCGCAAAACTGGCAGGAAATCGTGAAGCTATGCGATCTGTGCGAAGGCCAGTTGCGGGATGGCTACCAGTTCGCGGAGCTTGAGTCCGGTGGTGATGACCTGTTTGCCGAACTGGGTTAGGTAGTACTTGTTAGGTGCGGCCAACTTTGCGAATGAGCCCATGCAGGCGCAGGCGCTTGAGCAGCCGCGACACCTGGGCGCCGGTCTTTCCCGATAGGCAGCGGCGCAGGTTCTTATTCTGCATGCCGCTGACGTTGAACTCCCCGCGGGCGATGGCTTGCAACAGCGTATCGTCCTCGTCGAAGAAGTTGAAGCTGGGCTAGCAGCGGCCCTCATGTTCGACCGGCTGCGACAGCTTGTCGAGTTTGTTGCGACCGTTGCGCGGGTCTTCGATGGTGGAGAGGAACTGCAGGTAGCGGCGGTTGGCGGCTGCCAGCAGTTCGCGCAACGCCGGCAAGCTGTAGATGGTTTTCCGCATAGAAGTCCATTTGGTTTCCCGTGAGCCGTCGCGGTGTTCTACCTCGCGGCAGTGCTTGAAAAAGGTCAGGTCGTTGACGGTGGTTTCGATGCGCAGGATGAGGCCGAACTTGTCGTAGAGCTTGAGCGAAACCGGCCCCATGGCGTGTTCGATCCGCGTTCCTTCGATGCGGGTGTTGAAGCGATTGCCCATCTCGCCCTCGAACTGCGGCACGAGTTTCTTGCCCAGGAAGGTGGCGATGTTGTCGGGCTTGACGGTGTGGATGGCCGTACGGCTGAGGGTCTCATAGATAG
>DAHVZT010000045.1 GCA_027323885.1 Acidobacteriaceae bacterium | reverse complement strand
CGCGTTGACGCCGCAGGACATTCATGACCGCTATCACGTTTTGAACGGGGCCATTTATGGAATCTCCAGTCATGGCCGGTTCAACGGAGCGTTCAAGCCGCCCAACATAAGCGGTGATCTGGAGGGGTTGTTTTTAGCTGGCGGAGCGGCGCATCCGGGGCCAGGCATGCCAATGGTGCTGATGTCCGGATGGATCGCCGCCGATGCTCTGGACCAGCATTACCGCGGGACAGAGACCGCGCGCGCGGCCCGATCTGTGGCTGAGGATCGACTGCGCGGTTCGCATCCGCTTGGAGCGTTCGGAACACCGGGTCGTCCCGCATGAAAGCTCCCCGCAAGTCTGCCGCACTTGTCCAGTGGCGGCCTTCCCGGCCTTTGCTGCGCGCATTCAACTGGTATGGCGCATGGTACCTATGGCTGCATTTTCGCAGTTTGCGGATCGCGCACGCGGAACGGCTTGCGGAACTTTCCAGAAATCGGCAGCCCGTTCCTACGATCATTTTTCTGAATCATGCTTCCTGGTGGGACCCGCTGGTCTGCATCCGGATTGCCAGAGGACTTTTACCCGCAGGCGAGCATTACGCGCCCATGGAGACATCCGCGCTAGCTCGTTATCGATTCTTCGGCAGGATGGGTATGTTCCCGGTGGAGATGGGAAGCACCCGCGGCGCGCTGTCCTTTCTGCGCACGGCGCAGGACATTCTGGGCTCTCCAAATTCCGTTCTATGGATTACGCCGCAAGGCCGCTTTACGGACGTTCGCTGTCGGCCGGTGGAACTGATGCCCGGCCTGGGAGCGCTTGTGCGCCGCTTGCCGAGATGCCGCCTTATCCCGCTGGCAATCGAATATACCTTCTGGGATGAACGGCTCCCTGAGGTTCTGTGCAATTTTGGCGCGCCTATAGAAGTACGCGATGGACGCGAACGCTCGGCGGGTGACTGGACGCAGGAATTGGCCCGCCCTCTGGAAATGACGATGGACGAACTCGCGGCATTGGCACAAACGCGAGATCCAAAGAATTTTCAGGCTTTCGCAAGCCGCAGCGTGGGCGTGGGAGGAATCTACCAGCTTTGGCTGCACGCGCGCGCGCGGTTACGCGGGAAAGACTTCCACCCGGAGCACGGGAGCGTTGGCGACCGATGATGCTGGTCGCAATCTCACTCTTCGCATTCACGATGGCTTTGTGGCCTGCGGCCATGTTCCTGCGCAATCTTTCGCTCTTCCGCGAGCCACCTGCCACGAAGAATTGCCCGCCTGTTCGGATTTCGGTTCTTGTCCCGGCTCGCAACGAAGAGAATTCCATTGCGAGCGCGCTTGAGAGCTTGCTTCGTTCGAGCGGCGTTGACCTGGAGATCGTCGTGATGGACGACGCTTCGACCGACAGAACCGCGGAGATTGTCCGCAGACTGGCGGCCGGAGATTCTCGCATTCGACTGGAGAAAGCCCCCAGACTGCCGGCGGGATGGAACGGAAAACAGCATGCCTGCTGGCGATTGGCACAGATGGCCCGGCATGATATGTGCTGCTTTGTCGATGCGGATGTCGAAGTAGCACCGGAGGCTCTCGCGCGAATGGCGGGATTCCTCAACGCTGCGAATGCCAGCCTGGTGAGTGGATTTCCTCGTCAGATCACCGTTACATTTCTGGAATGGCTGCTGCTTCCGTTGATCCACTTTGTCCTGCTCGGGTTCCTGCCGGTCGCCGCGATGCGACGGAGCACCGCGCCAGCCTACTCGGCAGGCTGTGGACAATTTATGCTGGTCCGGCGGCAAGCTTACTTCGCCAGCGGAGGACATGCGGCAATTCGCTCCAGCATGCATGACGGGCTGCTGCTGCCGCATAATTTCCGTGAACACGGGTTAAGAACGGACATTGCAGATTTGACCTCTCTGGCGGCCTGCCGCATGTATCGCAGCGCCGGTGAAGTCTGGCGCGGGCTCAGTAAGAATGCAACCGAAGGACTGGCCGCTCCTTCCCGAATCCTTCCCACAACGATCCTTTTGCTGGGCGGACAGGTCGCACCTGCTCTGCTGGCCGCTGTGTTCCTGATCGAACGGCTTACACCGGACCGGGCACCCGTGGCGTGGAGCTTGACTGCGGGCGCGCTGCTCCTCTGTTATCTGCCGCGGGTCATCGGCGCACTGTGTTTCCGGCAATCCGTCAGGAGCGCACTGCTACACCCTGCGGGCATCCTCGTGCTGCTGGCGCTGCAGTGGTTCGCATTGCTCCGGAAAGTTGCGGGGAGACCGGCTACCTGGAAACAGCGCGCGTACCCAGTGGGTTGAGGCGGAAGGAGTCTGGCCAGAGCTAGTCTAAACGAAGGGACCGGTCACGCAAATTCCTGTTTCTTCCAATGGATCAGGACTTTCCGCTTGCGTGCAGAGGGCGTCGCGCGAAATAGAACAGCGACCCTGCCAGAAGCGCGAACATCACCACAGAAATCCAGTCATGGTGCACCGGATTGGCCGCAGACATCTGGATCAGGTCGTATTTGCCGGTCGTTGATTCATACAGTTTGAGCGCCACGCCAAGCAGTCCCACGATCCCTCCGGCGGCGATCAAGCCGCTGGCGTAGAGAGATCCTGGGCTCACCTCACTTTCGGAAGCATCCTGCGCCGCCGCGTTTTTCTCTACAGCGCGGTCCACCATCCAGCGCACGACACCTCCGCAGAAGATGGCGAGGGTTGTGCCGATGGAAAGATAGGCGCCGACTGCGAAGGACAGGGAGCGCACACCCAGCAGTTCCACGGTGACGACGAGAAAAACACCCAGCAGGATCAAGCCCCAAGGCAATTGCCGGGTCAGAATTCCATTGATGACGGTCGCCATGAGACGCGCCTGCGGAGCGGCGGCCCGCTCACTGCCGATCCCTTCAATCCACTGGACTTCAATACGGCCGGTCGCGGGATTGTAAAGATATTTTCCGTCGGCCAGTTTGTGCGAACCGAGAGCGTTCAACAAAACGTAATTTCTTCCGTAGCCGGTGACTTGCTTGCCGCCGGGGAACCTGACGCGGAACTCGCGCCGTGCAAAATGCTGCTGCTGGATGGTCACTCCAGCTACTGGCTGGGCCAGGTTCCAGGCCTGATTGGAGGGCCGGAACTCCTCCAAGCCTTTGTTCATTACCGTCAACGTCAGCCCAATCGACACGGTTGAAATGCAGACTCCGATCAGCAAGGCCAACTGCTGCTTCCAGGGTGTCGCTCCGATCAGGAAGCCCGTTTTCAAGTCCTGGGACGTATCGCCCGCATTGGCTGACGCGATGCAGACCACCCCGCCGATGGTAATGGCCAGCGCGCCGAAGGCGGGCGCAGTCCAACCCTTGACCAGAAAAACTGCGGAGGTAGCCATCAAGGTGGCGATCGTCATGCCGGAGATGGGATTTGCCGAGCTGCCGATCAGGCCGACGATGCGGGAAGATACGGTAACGAAAAGGAATCCGAAAACCACCACCAGCAGAGAGGCCGCAAAGTTCGCCAACAAGCTGGTCTGCGCGCCCGGCACGGGTTTGAAGGTGAGGAAGAGAAACATCATGACGACCAGCAGACCCGACCCTGCCAGAACCACCCACATGGGAAAGTCCCGGTCCGTACGCTGCTCCACGGCGGACTGCTGGCCTGGGGTACGGAAATTCTTAAGTCCCACGCGAAAGGCCCCCCAGATCGTCGGCAGCGTGCGGAGCAGCGTCAAAATTCCTGCGGCAGCCACCGCACCGGCGCCCATTGGACGCACGTAGGCTGCCCACAGGTCACTGGGATTCATTTGCGAGATCGGAAGCGTGCCGGGATAGACAGGCCCCGGAACATGAGAACCGAAGAAGTGAATCGCAGGCATCAGCACCAGCCAGGAGAAGACGCCTCCAGCAAAGATGGTCCCGGCCACGCGCGGGCCAATGATGTAGCCGACCCCGAGATACTCCGGCGTGGCGTCAGCGCGAACTGCCGAACCGGGTAGCCAGCGCGGCTCATAGTTGGGGGTGCTGGGCCATGCCCCGAGCAGGTTTTCATTTTGAAAAAGGGTATAGATTGCGCCAAGGCCCAGTCCCCAGAACACCCGGCTGGCGAAGGAACCTCCGCGCTCGCCCGCCAGCAGCACATCGGCGCAGGCGGTCCCTTCCGGATAAGTCAAAATCCCGTGCTCCTGCACAATCAATTGACGCCGCAGCGGAATCATAAAGAAGACGCCCAGCCAGCCGCCCAGCAGGGCGAGAAAGAAAATGCGCGCGTACTCCAGATCGAAGCCGAGAAAGATGAGCGCAGGCAGGGTGAAGATGACTCCGGCGGCAATGGACTGGCCCGCGTTGCCGGTGGTCTGGACAATATTGTTTTCCAGAATCGAGGCCCGTCCCAGCGCCCGCAGCACGCTGATCGACAGCACCGCGATGGGGATGGAAGCGGCGACGGTGAGGCCTGCGCGCAAACCTACATAGACTGTCACCGCGCCAAACAGAACTCCGAAGATGCACCCGAGCAAAATCGCACGGACTGTGAATTCCGGACGCGCGTCATTGTCGCTTAGGTACGGCCGGAATGCTGTCGTCGTGGTCGTGCTGTTGGCTTCGACAGGAGTGGAAACGGGCGGACTATGGTGCGGAATCGAGCTGGCTTTCGCGCTGGACTTGCCTGGAGTCTTCAAACGAGGTGCCCCCGTGAATCGGCTGCAAAGCGTTGAGTGTAGTGCATTCTCCGCAGGCCCGGAAAGAGTGAATGCATCGGCGCGCTGCAAGGTCCAGGCCAGCGAAGCTCCTTCGTTCTCATTTTTGCCTGATACGATGGGCAAATTACGCTTATACTGCACTCAGCCGGTCGCAGTTGGCGGAGAACTCCAGCGCGCCGGGCAAGCGTTGCTCGCTCGAACCCGAAATGGATCGGGAGGTGCGTCTTCCGCAGGCAATCGAATAGGCAGTCCATAGTCCGACTCCAGGGTTTTCCGCCATCGCAGATGGCTGCTTGGCGGGCTGTAGCGCGGGTCCTTCGAAGTCCCGTCGACGCGGTAAGTTGTGCGATTTTTCCCTCCCGTTGCAGACTCTGCAATCAATACCTTCTGCACCTTTCCGCTGCGCCGGTCTGCGCTTCCTGCTGGCATAAATTGCTTCCGCAACCCAAGTCCAACCTCTGCGGACTTTGCGGTGAGCAGCTTGGATGGGGAGATCTTCGCTTCCCGGTACGCTCCACCGTCGAATCCGGCTCGGTTTCTCTGTGCGAACTGTGCGAACGGGCCAAGCCGCCGTTTCAGCAGGCGGTCGCCTATGGCGTCTATGAACATACCCTGCGTGCGCTGATCCATCTGCTGAAATATGAGCAGGTGCGGACGGTCGCGCGCCGCATGGGTGCCCTGCTGGCGGAGGCCGCCGCCGGACTTGAGAACCTGCCTTCTTCCCTGGTAGTGGCTGCGGTCCCGCTGCACGCCACCAGGGAACGGGAGCGTGGTTTCAATCAGACGGTCCTGCTGGCCGGACACGCGCTGCGCGAATTGCGCAGGCTTCGGCCGGATTTGCAGCTCCATGCGGCGTTGCGCGCCTTGGGCCGGCGCCGGGAAACGGAAAGCCAGGCGCGTCTGACCCCGCATCAGCGGAGAAAGAATTTGCGCGGCGCGTTCTACGTTGCCAGCCCGGAACAAATATCGGGCAGGGCTGTTCTCCTGCTGGATGACATTTATACCACGGGTGCTACAGCCCGCGAATGCACACGCACATTGCTGCAGGCAGGGGCGGCGCGTGTATTTATCGCAACGCTGGCGCGCTCGCAGCGTGAGGGAGTGGCTTTTTGGGGATCCAGCGCGGCCGCAAATCTTGCGGTTGCAAACAGCGCAATCGTGTAAACGCACCAGGGGGAGAAATCCATGTCGGCGGGACGAGCAACAACCCACATCCGCAAGCAGAAAACTCCGGGTAAATTTCACTCCGGACATGATGCACATGTGCCGGGGCACGCCACTCATCTCCTGCAGGAGCCGCGCCCTGCCTCGCTGCCATCGGCGATGCAGACTCCCGTGCTGGTGCTGAATGCGTCCTACGAGCCGATCAACATCTGCGGAGCACGCCGAGCTTTGGTGCTCATCCTGAAAGGCGTTGCCCGGTCGGAGGAGGAGCACGGAACCCTACTGCACGCCGCGCGTGTTCGCGTCCCGATGCCGTCCGTAATCCGCCTGTTGGAATACCGACGCATTCCGCACCAGACCCGAGCTCTCTCGCGCAAGAACATTCTGCTGCGCGATCGCAACACGTGCCAGTATTGCGGAGAAGTGCTTCCCGCCGCTGAATTAACGCTGGACCACGTCATCCCGCGGTCGCGCGGCGGACTGTCCACGTGGGAAAATCTCGTTGCGTGCTGCCATGTCTGCAACCGGCGCAAAGGCAATCAGATGATCCATGAACTTGAGGACATGCAGTTGCTGCGCGAGCCGCGTCCCTTTTCCCTGCACACCAGCCGGCACATTATGCGCATGATCGGCAGCTCCGACCTTCGCTGGCGCAAATACCTGTATTACTGAGTGGCTCGCCGGCAAAGAGGAGTCGCGGAACGCCAACCCGCCGGGCGCTGGCTCCGCCGGGATCGGGCACCCGCGTAGCGGGGTGCGATAGTCTTGAAATTGCCCAACAATGCCAGCCAGCCAGCCAGCCTCAACTGAAGTTGTACGCTCCGAAACAGTCCCGGCGTGGCTGCGGATCTTCTTCGCTATTCTGACCGCCGCTTATGCGCTGCTTCTAATCCGTGACCCGAGCCCGTTCTTTGCGGATGACAGCTTTTTTTATCTCCAGGTGGGCCGAAACTTTGCGCTGGGCCACGGCAGCACCTTCAACCGTCTGATGCCCACGAACGGATATCACCCGGTGTGGATGTTGCTGTGCGCCGCGGTGTATCGCATCTTTCCTGGGAGAATCGCCGGTCTGCACGCGGTGGCCGTACTCATCGTGCTGCTCAATCTGACGGTCCTTCTGGCGATCACGCGGCTGCTGCGCAATCTGCACGCTCCCGCGTGGGTGGCGTGGACCATCCTGATTCCATTTCTGTTTGGGCTGCAGCTCGGCACGGAATCCAGCCTGAGCGCTGCGATGCTGAGCGGCGCCTTGCTCGCGCTGTATGAGTTCTTCCAGCAAGCAACATGGAGGACGGGGCTCGCCTTCAACGTTCTGGCGGCATTCGCGGTTCTCAGCCGGCTGGATTCAATTTTTGTCATTGCCTCGCTCTGGATTGCGGTGCTGCTCTGGTGTTTCCAGCGGAAGAACGGCGCTGGCGGCAGTATGGCTATGCGCGTCCATCTCGGCTTTATTCCGCTGTATGCGGCTTTGTGGGGCGCGTATCTCGCCAGCAATCTGTGGTGGTTTCACATCATCATGCCGATCAGTGGCCTGCTCAAGTCCCACAATGGCAACGATCACCTGCTGGGCCGCAACCTGCCGCACACCGCGATTCTTTCGCTCGTCATCAGCGCTGTTTCTCTCCTGGTTCTCTGGCGAAGACAGCGGGACGGCTGGCTGCGGTTCGCGGAACTCCCGTTTTTTGTGGGGGTGCTGATCCACGCGGGCTACATCACGCTGCGCATGACCAGTGAAACCCGCTGGACCTGGTATTACGTCAGTTGGGCCATCCTGGCCGCAATGACTTCCGCAAGAGCGGCCATGTGTCTTTTTAGTTCGACTCCGAATGCCCGTGCGAAATTTCTCCCGGCGGACCGGAACCGTCTGCGACTCGCCTCCATTTCCTTCGCAGTCTTGCTTTCGGCACTGCTCTGGTACAGGATGGGCTGGAGGCACAGCCGGGAGCAGGTTGCGGAAAACACCGCAATTCCGGCCCTGCGGACTGTTCTGGAAGCCAATGGCCCTCATCGCATTCTGGCCTATGATCAGCCTGGCGGAATGGCCTATTTCACCCGGCTTCAGGTGGTTCCCCTGGATGGCCTGATGGCCGACCGGAATTTTCAGACCGAGCTGGCGCAGCGCGGCATCGGGGATTTTATCCGGCGGGACCACATGGACGGCTTCGCCGGACCCGATGTGCCGTTCGGACAGGAGGGATGGCGGACCTACTGCGGTCATCTGTTCCTGGAAAGCACGAAATACAGGTGTGAGCCCTGGAAGCCCGGACCGGACGGCGAGCCGCAATGGATGATCACAGGCGTGGAAGTCTATTCCCGCCTGCCGCTCGCCCCTGCCGGCTACATTGCGCTTCCCCCGGATCACATCGTTTGGACCCGGCAGCACTACCTGACGGTGTGGAGGATCTCCGGCGCGGATGCGGGAAGTACCGCACGTGCGGACTAAAATTTATTCTGGTTCCAGAAACCTGCATTTGACGCCACAGATTTGGCAACCGCGGCAGTTCCGCGCAATCTAATAGAAGACGCTTTGCAAATCGACTCAAAATTCCGGATTTCTCCAGCTTTCTTTCTGGCGCTGCTGGTTGCGGCAACGATGCCGCTGGCCGCGGTCGCGCAGGTACGCAGCCCTTCAAGTTCAGCGATCAATCCCCTGTACGGCAGCGTCTCAGCAGCGAAGCCGGTCGCGGCGGACCTGCCTCTTTCCCTCGATGACGCAATCCGCCGCGGGCTCCAGCACAATCTGCAGTTGGCGCTTACCGGACAGGACAGGCGTAACGCCGCCGGCGTCCGGCTGCAGGCCATCAACGCGCTTCTGCCGACGATCACGTGGGACGCTGTCCGAAGCAGGAACCAGATCGATCTGGCCGCGCTGGGTTTTCGCCCCAATGTGCTGCACTCGTTCCCTCCGGGCTTCCTTCCACCCTCGGCGCTGACCAGCTTCCAGCCGGTCGTCACCGTCAATCTGGTGCAGGCGCAAGCCAACCTCAATCAAAGCCTGTTCGATCTTCGGGCTTTCGAGCTCTACCGCGCTGCACGACAGGAAATCCTGGCCGTCGACTACAGCGATCAAGGCTCGCGGCAGGATGTGATTCAGGTCGTGGCCGGAACTTATCTGCTGGTGCTGGCGGACGAGGCGAATGTAACCAACGCACGCGGCCTGCTGGCAACCAATGCGGAGATTCTCCGCCAGGCCACCTTGAGTCACCAGGCGGGAGTCTCAACCAAGCTGGACGAACTCCGGGCCCGCGTGCAATATCAGCAGCAAGATCAACTGGTGATCGCGCGCCAGAACCAGTTGGAGAAAGATGAGATCGCGCTGAAGCGCGAGATCGGATTGCCCGCGGACCAGGTGATTCACCTGACCGACCGGGCGCCCTATGCGGATTTCGACGCGATGCCGCTCGATCAGGCGCGCCGCGAGGCTTATGCGCACCGGCAGGATTATCTGCAGATGCAGGCCAGGCTGCGATCGGCGCAATTCCAAAGCCGAGCCGCCCGCTATGAGCGGCTGCCTACGCTTACCTTTGGCGGAAATTACGGAGTCACCGGAACCGTTGGAGGGCTGTACCATGGCACCTTTCTGGCCCAGGGCACGCTGAGCGTTCCACTCTTCAGGGAAGCGAAACTTCGCGGCGATCACGACGTAGCCGATGCGCGGACCAGACAGACGCTGTCCCAGATGGCCGCGCTCAAGAACCAGATCGACGCCGAACTGCGGGACGACATGCTCGACATCGCCGCCGCTCAGCAATTGGTGCAAGTGGCGAGAAGCAACGTGGACCTGAGCCAAGCGTCACTCAATGACGCTACCGACCGGTACAAAAACGGGGTTGCGGATGATCTTGAGGTCGTTCAGGCACAAGCGGTACTCTCAGCAGCTCAGGCGCAGATGGTAAACAGTCTGTACCAGTTCAACCAGGCCAAGCTAAGTCTGGCTCGCAACATGGGTATGCTCGATGCCCAGTACCGCAATATTCTGGGAAATTCTCCGGCTGCTCCCGCCGGGTCCGTGACCACCAGCTCGCTACGCGACTTCGGAATGCCGCCCGGCCCGCTGCCGGACCGTCGCCTGCCCCCGGCAGGCAAATGACCGGCATCCCTTTGAGGGATTGCTGGAGGTTCGAGGCACCCCTGGCGAAACGCATCTCAAAGGTGAACGCTTCAGATTTCAGGATTCCAGTATCACGCCGGGCACGCCGGGCAGTCTGCCATCCAACCGGAACGCCGACGGGAATATGACAGGATAGAAGCAATGGCAACACCGCAAGCTCCGCACCGAGCGGCCGCCGCTTTTGCTTCCCGCGATTTCCGCCGCTACCAGATGGCACGATTGCTGGTCATCGTGGGCGCAGAGGCGCAGGCGGTCGCGGTGGCGTGGCAGATTTATCAGATTACCCATCGCGCCATCGATCTCGGCTACACCGGCCTGGCCCTGTTCCTGCCTGGAATTCTATTTCTGCTGATCAGCGGCCACACGGCGGACCGGTATGACCGGCGACGCATCATCCTGGTCTGTTATGGCCTGCAGTGCGTCTGCACGGGCACGCTTTTCTACCTCGCATGGTGCCGGACCCAGCACGCCTGGGGCTTGTTTGCTGTGCTTTTCCTCATTGGCACTGGCCGGGCTTTCAGCGGGCCGGCGAGCTCCGCTCTGGTGCCGCATCTGGTACCCAAGGGAGATTTCGTCAACGCCGTTTCCTGGGGCGCGTCCATCTTCCAGATGGCCAACTTCGTCGGACCCGCGATCGGCGGTCTGCTGTACACTCTGCCGCTTCAGCATTGGCTGCCCGCATCGGTTGGCGCCCATCTGGTGGGGGGCGCCATCGTCTATGCATTCACGTTTGCCTGTCTGGTTTGCTTTCTCCTGCTGGTCGGCTCTCTTTCGGTCCGCCCCGGACGCCAGGAACAGCGGGCCATGTCCGCAGAAACCCTGCTTGCCGGTTTCCGTTACGTGTGGCACAAGAAGCTGCTGCTTGGAGTGACTACGTTGGATCTCTTCGCCGTGCTGCTCGGCGGTGCGGTCACCTTGCTGCCGATCTTTGCCCAGGACATTCTGCATTCCGGTCCGCGCGGACTCGGGATGCTCCGCGCTGCACCAGCCTTCGGAGCGCTGACCATTTCGATTCTGCTGACCTGGCGGCCGATGAGGCGGCATGCCGGGGCCAGAATGCTTTTCTGCGTGGCTGTGTTCGGGGCGGCGACGGTGGTGTTCGGGTTGTCGCGTAACCTGGCGCTCTCACTCGGCGCACTGTTCCTGGTGGGCGCCTCCGACATGGTGAGTGTTATCGTCCGGTCTTCCATGCTGCAGCTCGCCACGCCACAGGACATGCGAGGACGCGTGAGCGCGGTAAATGCCCTGTTTGTCGGCGCCAGCAATGAGTTCGGCGGCTTTGAAAGTGGCGTGACAGCCCAATGGTGGGGGGCCGTGCCGGCCGTTGTTGTGGGCGGAATTGGGGCCATGCTGGTAACGGGAATATGGACGGTCCTGTTCCCCAGCCTGCGTCAGGTCAATCGCCTGTCCGAAGAAGAACTACGGGGCGGAATGCAGGAAGCGGCGGCGGCTGAGCCGGCCTGAAGTTTCTTTGTCACCGCTTGCAGCTTCTTTGTCAGATCTGGCGAGCGGCGCAACGCACGAGGGTATCCGGAAGAGGCTCTCCGCTGCATTTACCGCATCTGGACTGCCAAAAGCGCCATCCCGCTATGTCTCCGTCTGCGACGTCGCCGTGTGGCCGTCCGGCGCGCTGTACGGGAGGAGTAGCGTGAAGCGCGTGCAGTTCCGGTTCGAACGATCCTGGCGGCCGCAGGGCGTGCGAGTCCGGCGATCACCGGCTGGGTTGCCGCAATCTGCGGCGCAGGCGGCTCATTCCGGGCCACCAGGTGCGCCGTCGATGCGCTGCGCGGGGCGTAGGTCTTATAGACGGAAATGTGAAAACAAGCCTGCTCAAACTCTTCTTCTACATCCAATCTGCCGCTGCTCTGTAATTGGCCCAGGATGGTCCGCATCCATGCCACTTCACGCTGCGTCATTCCCTTCTTCCCGAGATCGATAGCCTGGCCGGTGAGGTGAGGGGATGCAGTGTCGCCAAAAGCCGGCGCCGCGTTTCCGTTATACCGGGCCAGGTGCCGTTGGAACTGTACCGTGCGTACGGCGGAGGTCAGCTGCAAGGGCCGGCCAAATGCGGATTGATGGGCGCGAGACAGGTCGCTGAGAAACTTTGCCGTCCATGGGCGGCAGTAGCGGCGGTTCATGGGCAGCCTGGAATCGACGGATAATGCCGCGGATGCAGGAAGCGCAACCAGGTCGCCGGTGCGAACCATCTCCCCAAGCTGCGCGTCGTTCTCGATCCGGCGCAGGCCCTCTACGTCGGCAATCAGGTTCTGATGCACCAGCACTTCATGCGATCCCCGCAGGGGAATCGGCATATATCGGGGAATGGATACATGGAACGCGGGAAGGTCCCGCGCATTCAAGCTCTGCGAACCGGCGCTTTCCTGGAGAGCGGGCTGTGCCGTCTCGTCGGCGCGAGCTCCGCTCGACGTATCGCTCACCGTCAAAGCCAGAGGCCTGGGCAATTCGGGATGCTCACCCGCCGGAGCGGGACCCTGCTCCGCGGAATCTGGCCGGGACGCTATCGTTTGTCCGTGAGTTCTCACGCTGTCCAGAGTCGCTGCCAGCCGGTATCTCTGGGTCCGTGTGGCTCTCCGGGTCCGCCGCCTGCGCCTTACTGGTTTTCTCGCAGAGGTGGAAACGATGCGGCGGGCGGGACGGGTTCGCTTCCTGATATGCCGCCGGCTCCGGGAGTGACCACCCTGCTGGCCCGATCGTTCCGCCGTACCGGCAGGGGTGACGCTTGCGCGGCAGACCGCAAAGCAGCAGGAAAAAGCTGCCAGCCATAGGACAGTCGCCATAACCCGCGACAGCGCAAATGCTTCAGCCAAAGACCGCTTACCAACGAACTTGAACATTACTTTGCGCATCTCAACCTAACGTAAAGACTACGATATTCGCGATACCCAGGATAGTGTCGAAACGGATACGACTCGGGGATGTTTCCAAAGAGTACAGGGAGCTACTTAAAAGTCAAGGAGAGATTACTGTGAAACAGAATATGTGGAGCCGTTCGTTCCTTCCGCTTGCGCTGGCGGCAGCCGCTTTCATAGCGCTGCCAGCCTTAACGCACGCCCAAACCGTACGAGTGAATTGGTCCAAAAAGGCGCCTTTTTCAGATTACAAAACTTATCAGTTTATACCGAGCCAGAACGAGAACCATCCCTTCTATCGGCAGTATGTTGGACAATACGTAAATTACGATTTGAAGAAGAAGGGACTGAGGGAAGTCTCCGCCTCACAAAATCCCGATCTTCTGGTGACCTATCACTTTTTGACCGAGCAGACGACGGAACAGGAAACGACCGGCTTCAACGACGGTGGCTGGGGCGGCTGGGGTGGTTGGGGTGGCTGGGGAATGGGCGACGGAATGGGCGGCATGTATGATGCCACTACCACCAACGTACCTGTCACCATGGGCATCTTGACCGTGGATATGATCGACGCCAAGACGAAAAAGATTGTCTGGCGCGGACAAGCTACGGAGGATAATGTCACCAAGAACAACAAAGGCGAGGAAAAGTCGGTCGCCAAATCGATCCATAAAATGCTTGATCACTTTCCTCCAAAATAAAGGTCTAATCATGGTTGATCTGTGACGCGAGACATAGAAACGGTAGGCGCACGAAGGCCTGCCGTTTCTCTTCGGCTGCTGTGGCGAACAAAAAGCATAAAAGGTGCGACGAATCCTGGGCCGATTTCTACGCATCCATAAGGACGACTATCGGGTTTCTGGGAGAATGCACATGACGAATCGCCGAACATTTCGATCCATTGGAATTACCTTATTTGCCAGCGCACTCTTCGCCTTCCTGCCTGCTTTGGCACACGCGCAGAGCGTACGAGTGAATTGGAGCAAGCGCGCTCCGTTCTCCGACTACAAGACCTATGAATGGATTCCGAGCAAAAACGACAACCATCCCTTTTACCGGCAGTATGTCGGGGAGTATGTCAATTACGATCTGAAAAAAAAGGGTTTGCAGCGCGTCTCCGCGTCCCAGTCTCCGGATCTGCTGGTGACGTATCATTTTTTGACCCAGGAAACCACGGACACGGAAACAAACGGGTTCGGCGATGGTGGCTGGGGCGGTTGGGGTGGATGGGGCGGCTGGGGCATGGGCGGTATGTATAACTCCACCACTTTTCAGGTGCCGCGCACCATGGGCCTGCTTACCATCGACATCATCGACGCAAAGACAAGGAAGATTGTGTGGCGCGGTCAGGCCACGGAGGACAATGTGGTGAAAAGCAATGGCGGCGAGGAAAAAGACGTCGCCAAATCCATTCACAAGATGCTTGCGCACTATCCGCCGAAATAGCGGCTGCGCTGCACTGTGGTTCGCTCAATACGAAATAGGGACGGCAGGCTAACCAAGCGTGCGATTCCCACTCTAATAATTGGATACGGGTGGCGCTTCAAGAATTGTGGGGCCAAGATCATCTGGTGTAAAGGTAGGAGGAAGGGCTGTGAGAAGCAAAACATATCTACGGTTCAGGTTAGGATGTGCCGTTGCGCTGGTCGCGTTCTTTGGACTGCCGCTGGTTGCGGCAGCGCAACAGGTACGCGCAAACTGGAGCAAGGACGCGCCGTTCAGCGATTACAAAACGTATGAATGGATTCCCAATCGACAGACCAATCATCCATTTTTTCGGCAATACGTCGGCGAATATGTGAACTATGCGCTCCAGAAAAAGAAGAAATTGCGGCTGGTGTCCGCGTCGCAACATCCCGATCTGCTCGTGACGTATCACTTCAGCACCCGTGAAACGAGTGACCTGGAAACCTATGGCTATGGCTTTGGCAGTGGCTGGGGCGGCGGCTGGGGTTGGGGTGGCTGGGGTTGGGGCGGCTGGGGTATGGGCGGTCCCATGTACTCGCAAACCCGCCGGGTACCTCGTGTAATGGGCTACCTCACGCTCGACCTGATCGATGCCCGAACCAAAAAGATCGTTTGGCGCGGTCAGGCGGTGGAGGATGACGTTACCAAAAGCGGCGACGCGGAAGAGAAGCAGGTCGCAAATTCCATATACAAAATGTTGATGCGATATCCGCCGCCGCAGTCCAAATAATCGGACCGGACAGAAACAAAAGGAGGAGGGTGCATTCCGAGGCTGTTACGAAACTGTATTGACAAACTTGAAATACATGGGAAAATGCCCTCGTAGAGCGAGGGCATTTTCATGGGATTCATTCAGGGCGAAGGCCGCAGCCAGGGAACATTGTTCCCGATTGTGCTGGACGATTTGATTCCAACAGATCATTTGTGCCGTGTGATCGACGCTTTCGTCAACACGCTACAGATGGACAACCTGGGCTTTGTGCGAGCCGAGGCCGCGGACACCGGGCGGCCGGGGT
>DAHVZT010000010.1 GCA_027323885.1 Acidobacteriaceae bacterium | reverse complement strand
ATCTCGCTGGAGATCGAGTTGCAGACGCCGGTGGCGATGGAAAAGGGTCTGCGTTTCGCGATTCGCGAAGGCGGCCGCACGGTCGGCGCCGGAGCCATCTCGGAGATTCTGGCGTAAAACAGGTTGCGTGCGCGCCGGAGCGCTCGATGGCGCTTCGGGGCGGAGAAACAATGCTGTGCGGCAGCGGGGTCGGCCCGCTCCGCACGGGAAAATCAGGAAAGAATCCGGCGGTACGGCCGAGATGGGTCGTTGAGGCTGGAATTCGGTTAGGATGAAGAGATGCGAGAGATTGTGACATTGCAGTGCACCGAGTGCAAGGAGCGCAACTACACGACGACGAAGAACAAGAAGACGACCACGGGCCGTCTGGAGTTCTCGAAGTTCTGCAAGCGCTGCCGCACACACAAGGCACATCGGGAAACGAAGTAAGACGGTTTTGGCGGTCGGTTGTCAGAAGCCGGAGGCACGCTGACAGCCGACCGCTGTTACAGGGGCGTAAGCTCAACGGTTAAACTGTCGGTCTCCAAAACCGAACTTGGGGGTTCGAATCCCTCCGCCCCTGCCAGTTGTTTCAGATCGGGAAAGATGCGTGCGCTGGCCGGATTTGGCCGAGTGTGCAAACGTTGGAAAGTTACAGGAAGTCGGATCAGTATGGCAAAGACAGCGGCAATAACCGAAGGTAGCTCCGGGGAATCGAAAGTAGCGGCAGTGACGGGCACGGTAGAGCGGTTCCGCGGATTTCTGGGCGATGTCCGCTCGGAGATGCGCAAGGTGGTCGCGCCCTCGCGCAAGGAAGTGCAGACGACAACGGTCGTTGTGCTGGCTGTGGTCTTCTTTTTTGCGGCGTACTTTTATGTGACGGACAGCGTATTTTCCTATGTACTGAAGCAGATTATGGATCGGCTGGTCGGCTCCTGATCCGGAGTGAAATCACGGCCACGGCCGAAGACGAGATGAGAGTAGAGATGGAAGAGAATCTGGAACCTGGCGTCGAACCGGGAAACGAAAGCGCCGAAGCGCCGCGGAATCCAAATTTCCGCTGGTACATTCTGCATGCTTATTCCGGCTTTGAGCGTAAAGTCAAGGAGTCGCTTGAAAGCCGTATTCAGGCTTTTGGCCTGGAGAGCCGTTTTGGCCAGATTATCGTTCCGACCGAGCAGGTGACCGAGACGCTGAACGGCAAGAAGCGTACGGTGGAGCGGGTTTTCATCCCCGGCTATGTGTTGATTGAGATGGAGCTGGATAATCAGATCTGGCACATCATCAAGGAAACGCCGAAGGTGACGGGATTTTTGGGCACCGGCGACAAGCCTGTGGCGCTGACCGTGGAAGAGATCGGCTCTCTGCTGAATCGCTCCAGCGAAGCGCGCGAGAAGCCCCGGCAGAAGATCAAGTTTGAGAAGAACGAGTCCGTGCGGATTACCGACGGGCCGTTTGCCAACTTCAATGGTGTGGTGGATGAGGTCAACGAAGATCGCGAGACGCTGAAGGTGATGGTGACGATCTTTGGCCGTTCGACGCCGGTTGAGCTGGAGTTTGGCAAAGTCGAGAAGATTGAGTAGGGCTGCTTCCAGCCATTAGCTTTCAGCTTCTAGCCCGGAATCTCCCTGGCGGACCCGGGTTGCAAGCGAACGCAGGAAGCCGTTTTACCAAAATTTGAACCCTCCGGCTGGTGGCTGAGACCAGGAGCCAATTGCCGGATCCCAAAGGAATTGAAGCATGGCACCCCCGAAGAAGATTACCGGATACGTGAAGTTGCAGATTGAAGCGGGCAAGGCAACGCCTGCTCCGCCGGTCGGTCCCGCACTTGGTCAGGCGCAGGTCAACATCATGGAGTTCTGCAAGCAGTTCAACGCGCGCACGCAAACCAAAGAGATGGCGGGTTTCATGATCCCCGTCGTCATCACTGTCTACGCGGACCGTACGTTCACCTTTGTCACCAAGACTCCGCCGGCCTCCAACCTGTTATTGCGCGCCGCTGGCGTGGCGAAAGGCGCAGGCACCCCGAACAAGGACAAGGTGGGCAAGGTGACTGAAAAGCAGGTGCGTGAGATCGCCGAGCAGAAGATGCCGGACCTGAATGCTGCATCGATCGACGCGGCCGTCAAGAGCATCAAGGGAACGGCGCGCTCGATGGGTATCGAAGTGGTGGCGTAAGCGCGGCGCGAAGCAGTTTGTATTCACGAAACGGCCTTCCCGCTCAGGAGTGTCGTTTTTGCTTCCGGCGCAAAGAGCGGCGCGAGCACACAGCCAGACGGAGACCTGGCGGGAATCCGAGAAGACGGAAGAGGATAGTATGGATTACGCCTTGTCGCGCCGCATGGGCCAGATGCGCCCGTCTGCCGTTCGGCAGATTTTGAAGGTGACCGAGCAGCCGGAGATGATTTCGTTTGCCGGAGGGTTGCCGGCGCCCGAGTGCTTTCCGGTGGCAGAAATCGCGCAATGCGCTCAGCGAGTCCTCGGGGAAGCCGGACCGCAGGCGCTGCAATATGCTGTCACGGAAGGATTTGGCCCTCTGCGCGAGAAGTTTGCCGCGGAGATGCAAAGCCGCGGCGTCGCCTGTGCTGCGGAGAATATTCTCATCACGAGTGGTTCCCAGCAGGCTCTGGACCTGATCGCAAAGGTTCTTCTCGATCCCGGCGACTGCGTTCTGACCGAAAGCCCGACGTATCTGGCCGCGATTCAGGCCTTCCAGTCCTACGAAGCACGCTTTGTCTCCGTCCGCATGGATGAGTGGGGCCTGGTTCCGGAGGCTCTGGAAGAGGCGATTCGCCGGGAACGCCCGAAGCTGCTCTATGTGATTCCCAACTTCCAGAATCCGTCCGGCATCACGCTTGCCGTTGAACGTCGGCGCGCCATCTATGATCTGGCTCTCCGCCATCGCATTGTCATCGTTGAGGATGATCCTTATGGAAAGCTTCGCTATCGGGGAACGGAGATTCCACCCATCGCTGCAATGGATCAAGAGGGCATCGTTCTCTACATCAGCACCGTCTCCAAGACCATCACGCCCGGGCTTCGCGTGGGCTGGGTTGCCGGGCATCCGACCCTGCTGCGCAGCCTGGTGATTGCCAAGCAGGCGGCAGATCTGCATACATCGAATCTCGATCAGCGGATTGTGGATCGCTATCTGGGCGATTTTGACGGAGAGGCGCATATCGGCAAGATCCGCACGCTTTATGGCGTGCGCTTTGCGCTGATGGAGCAGTGTCTGACCGAGGCGATGCCAGACGGATATTCCTGGACGCATCCGGACGGCGGCATGTTCCTGTGGGTGAGCGCACCGGAGGGAGTCGATGCCGGGGCGATGCTGCTGCAGGCAATCGAGCGGAAAGTGGTGTTTGTGCCGGGCCGGGATTTCTTCCCGGATAGTTCCGACTGCCGACACTTCCGGCTGAATTTCTCCAACGCAACCGAAGAGAAGATTCGAGTGGGGATTACGCGGTTGGCCGAGGTGGCCAGGCTGGCGCTGCAGGGAGTCGGTGGATAATCTGCTTGCGCGGAGAAGGCGTGACCGCCGAACGGACGCATCAAAAGATGCGCAGCTCCGGCAGTCCTCACTGTGTGCCTGAAACCAGCATTGAGTTCGGTAAGGTAAGATAGATACGTGCCGCGCGGGGCGACCTCAAAGATCAAACCCTGTTTGGCTGGCTGGTTTCTGCGGTGTTTCCATAGCCGCTCGCCCTTTCCAGAGCGTCTTCCCTGTAAGCAGTGTGAGCGAAACGCTCTCGCGCCGATCTCTGTCCTGTGGATTCAAACTGACCCACTACCCATTCTCAAAGAAGGTGGAGAACCACGGACATGCGGTTTCGCTCTATTTCGCCTATTAACTTCTGCCGGGTGCATCAAACGCTGCGCGTCACGCCAGCGATGGAAGCGGGCCTCTTCGATCACGTGTGGAGCGTTGAGGAATTGGTTTCGCTCATGCCGGAGCCGGTAGCAAAGAAGCGCGGCCCGTACAAACGCTCAAAGCCCGAGTAGCGGATGATTGAAGATTTTGTTGCGCTTGTGGAACGGAAGCCGATTTTGGGTGGATTGTGTGTTTCAGTCTAGGAAATCGCATAAAGCTTACCTGTAAACTAGTCTCTTGAGAGAACATAGAAACAGCAGAATATCTGCTCAAAGGCAGGTGGGGGGGACATGTCGGTATACGCAATTTGGAACAACAAGGGCGGGGTCGGGAAAAGCTATCTAAGAACCTGTCCAGAAACTAGCGAAAGAACCTTGGAAGGAATATGCGGAGAGAGCTTGGGTGGATAGGGTAGGTGCATGTACCCGAGCGATTTGACCGACAAGCAGTGGATGAGGCTGGAGCCGCTGCTGAACGAACCACGTGCAGGGCGTCACGCCGGCGGCCGACCTCGCAAGCATGAACAGCGCCGGGTGGTG
>DAHVZT010000044.1 GCA_027323885.1 Acidobacteriaceae bacterium | reverse complement strand
CAGCCTGGATAGCACGGCCTGGATGGGACACATCCGGGCCTATGTTCCAGTCGGCAACGCTGCAAAGGTCAGGTGTTGAACTTGGAATTTCTGCCTGAGTCTATCCCATTTCGGGAAATAACACGACAAAAAACTTCACCGAGAGACGCTTATCAGCAGCCGCTCAGGCGAGTGGAAGCTCTGTCCGGTCCAGCGGCGTTCCTTCGGCATCTTTGCTGGAGATAACGGGGCTGCCCGCAATGGGCCACTTGATTCCGATGGTGGGATCGTTCCAAAGAATGGTGCGTTCACCCGGAGCGCAATAGAAATCAGTGGTTTTGTAGGCCACATCCGCTGATTCCGAAAGCACCAGAAAACCATGCGCAAAGCCGGGAGGGATCCAAAGCATTTCCGGATTTTGCGCATTGAGTTCCACGCCCACCCACTTTCCAAAGTGGGACGAGGACCGGCGAATGTCAACCGCCACGTCGAAGATGCTGCCCGCGACAGCGCGAACCACTTTTCCCTGTGGCTGCTGCAGCTGGAAGTGCAGGCCGCGCAGGACATGTTGATGAGATCGCGATTGGTTGTCCTGGACGAAATGAGTGGGCAGATTCAGTTTCGCGAAGGTCTTTTCATTCCAGGTCTCGGCAAACCAGCCACGCTCATCGGAGAAGATGCGCGGCCGCAGGCGCAACACGCCAGGCAATTCTGTTGGGACAATTTCCATAGAACGAGTTTAATTGCTGCCCGGCGTTCCGCACTTGGAATTTGTGCTTGCGCCATCCGGTACACTGAACTGCGTAACCCACGGCGCCCAGCCCCGCTGGTGAATGCACGGGGGCGGCGGAACATCTTCGGATCACAAGGAAAAATTCGCCTTTATGAAGCAACAACCGCCGATTTTGATTACAGGTGGCGCGGGATTTATCGGTTCCAACTTTGTGCTGGAATGGTTCGACTCTGGCCGCTCCGCTGGCTCCGAGGCGCGCAGTAATCCGCTGGTGAACGTGGACAAACTGACTTATGCCGGCAATCCTCGCAACCTGGAGCGGCTGAGCGGCCGCCCGGACTACAGATTTGTTCATGCCGACATCTGTGATCGTCCGCGGATGGAGCGTCTCCTGCAGGAAGAGCGTCCACGAGCGATCTTGCATTTTGCCGCGGAAAGCCATGTGGACCGGTCGATCATGGGCCCTGACGCCTTCGTCGAGACGAATGTGCGCGGGACGTTTGTCTTGCTGGACGCCGCCCGCGCCTACTGGGCATCACTCGGGGATGAGGAGCGCAAAAGTTTTCGATTCATCCATGTCTCGACGGACGAAGTGTATGGCTCGCTCGGGCCAGACGATCCAGCGTTCACGGAGACCACCGCATACGCGCCCAACAGCCCTTATTCCGCGACCAAAGCAGGTTCGGACCATCTGGTGCGGTCGTATTTCCACACCTATGGGCTGCCCACGATCATCACGAACTGCTCGAACAATTACGGCCCGCTGCAGTTTCCTGAAAAACTTATTCCTTTGATGATTACGCATGCTGTTGCCGGAAAGCCGCTGCCCATCTATGGCGACGGACTCAATGTGCGCGACTGGCTCTACGTTACGGACCATTGTGAGGCGTTGCGGATGGTGCTGGAGCGTGGGCGTCCCGGAGAGACCTACAATATCGGCGGCCGGAACGAGCGGAGCAATCGCGAAGTCGTGGAAGCGATCTGCGAAATTCTGGATGAGCTGCGGCCCGGCTCCAGCTATCGGCCGCATCGGCAGTTGATGCAATTCGTCAAAGATCGTCCTGGTCATGACCGGCGGTACGCCATCAATGCCGCCAAGCTGGAGCAGGAGATTGGCTGGCGCGCGCGGGAGACCTTTGCGACGGGATTGCGCAAGACGGTGCAATGGTACCTGGACCACGCAGGATGGGTGGAGGACGTGGTAACCGGCGGGTACCAGCAATGGATACAACAGAACTACGGTGAACGGAGCCGCGCGTGAGAGGGATCGTACTCGCAGGAGGCTCCGGCACTCGGCTGTATCCACTTACCATCGCTGCCTCCAAGCAACTGCTGCCGGTGTATGACAAGCCGATGATCTATTACCCGCTTTCCGCGCTGATGCTGGCCGGAATTCGCGACATTCTCATCATTTCCACGCCCGCGGACACTCCGCGATTTGCCGCCTTGCTTGGCAGTGGGGAACAATGGGGGCTCTCGCTGCAGTACGCGGTTCAGCCGGAACCCGGCGGCCTTGCTCAGGCGTTTCTTATAGGCGAGCAGTTTGTGCAGGGCGAACCCTGCGCGCTGGTGCTTGGGGACAATATTTTCTATGGACACGACCTGCCGCGCATGCTGCGGACGGCCGCTCAACGGAACCGCGGTGCGACTGTGTTTGCCTATCCTGTGCAGGACCCGGAACGCTACGGTGTGGTGGAGTTTGACGCCGGGGGCCGAGCCCTTTCCATCGAGGAAAAGCCGGCCGAACCCAAGTCTCGTTTCGCCGTCACGGGGATCTATTTCTACGACGGGCAGGTGGTGGACGTTGCAAAATCCCTGAAGCCTTCCGCACGCGGAGAGCTCGAGATCACAGACGTGAACCGCTGGTATCTGGAGCGGGGACAGCTTTACGCGGAGGTGCTGGGCCGCGGCTTTGCGTGGCTGGACACCGGCACCCAGGACTCCCTCATCGAGGCAGCGGTATTCATACAGACGATTGAGAAGAGGCAGGGGCTGAAGGTCGCATGCCCGGAGGAGATTGCCTATCATCTGGGGTACATTTCCGCCGCGCAGATGGAGCAACTTGCAGCGAAGCTGGGCAAGAGCGGATACGGTACCTACCTTCTCCAGGTCGTTCGCGAGGCCGAAGCATGACGTTGGCGCAATCTGGCAAGCTGCGGATTCTTGTGACCGGCCGCGATGGTCAGGTGGGCAGCGAGCTTGTTCGATCCATGGGCTCTCTGGGTGAATTGAAGTCAACCAACCGGGCCGAGCTCGACCTTACATCCGACGAAGCCATAGCAGCGGTTGTGCGGGCGTTTAAGCCCGATCTGATCGTGAATGCGGCCGCGTACACGGCAGTGGACAAGGCGGAGAGCGAGCCGGAACTGGCACGGCGCATTAACCATGACGCGGTGGCCACGCTGGCAGCAGAAGCGAAATCGGTTGGGGCAGCGGTAATCCACTATTCCACCGACTATGTCTTTGACGGAGCCAAGACCTCGCCTTACACGGAAGATGACGTTACACATCCCTTGAGCGTGTACGGAAAGACCAAGCTTGCGGGGGAGCAGGTGCTGGCCGCCGCCGGTATCCCGTACCTGGTGCTGCGAACGAGCTGGGTATACGGAGCAACCGGCAAAAATTTTCTGCTGACGATCTTGCGACTTGCACAGCAAAAGCCGGAACTCCGCATTGTGGCGGATCAGACCGGGGCGCCTACCTGGTCGCGGGACATCGCGGAAGCGACCGCCGCCATCGCAGCAAAGTGGCTACCCGGCCGGGCAAACTCCGGGGTGTTCCACCTGACCGCCTGCGGCAGCACGACCTGGCACGGATTCGCCTCGCAGGCGATTCGGCTGCTGTCCGAGGCTCACCCGGATCAACATGAAAAACTTGCGCGGCTGATTCCCATCTCGACGGCCGAGTATCCGACGGCCGCCGTCCGTCCCAAAAATTCGCAGCTTGATTGCAGCAAGCTTGCCGCAGCGTTCCATTGCCGTCTGCCGAAATGGGACGATTCTCTGGCAAAGGTTATGGAAGAATACGAGTTGGCCCACCAGGCCGCCGCCAACCGCGGATAGCCAGTTGGCCCAGGAGAATCGAAAGCTTTGCCCAAGGTCGCTCTTATTACGGGTGTTACAGGTCAGGATGGTTCCTATCTTGCAGAATTTTTGCTGGAGAAGGGCTATCGGGTGCACGGCATCAAGCGCCGGACATCGCTCTTCAACACCGATCGCATCGACCACCTCTATGAGGATCCCCACGTCCACCATCCCAATTTCATCCTGCATTACGGGGATCTGACGGACGCCTGCAGTCTGATTCACATCATCCAGAAAGTTCAGCCCGATGAGGTCTACAACCTGGGCGCGCAGAGCCATGTTGCCGTCTCATTCGAACAGCCGGAGTATACCGCCGATGTGGACGCCATGGGCACGCTGCGTTTGCTCGAAGCCATCCGCATACTGGGACTGGAAAAGAAGACGCGCTTCTATCAGGCCTCCACGTCGGAACTCTACGGCCTGGTGCAGCAGACCCCGCAGACGGAAAAAACTCCGTTCTACCCGCGGTCACCGTATGCGGTGGCCAAACTCTACGCCTACTGGATCACGGTAAACTATCGGGAATCCTATGGCATGTACGCGTGCAACGGAATTCTTTTCAACCATGAATCCCCGAATCGCGGCGAGACCTTCGTCACCCGCAAGATAACGCGCGCGCTGGCGAGGATCAAAGTCGGCCTGCAGGATTGTCTCTATCTGGGAAATATGAACGCGCTGCGGGACTGGGGACACGCCCGCGACTACATCGAAATGCAGTGGCTGATGCTCCAGCAGGAGTCTCCAGAGGATTTCGTGATCGCCACGGGTGAGCAGCACAGCGTCCGGGAATTTGTCTCCGTGGCCGCTGCCGAACTCGACCTGCCGCTCACCTGGACTGGTGAGGGCCCGGAAGAAAAAGCCCGCGACGCTCAGGGCCGCACCGTCGTCGCCATGGATCCGCGCTACTTTCGACCGGCGGAGGTGGAGACGCTGCTGGGAGATGCGACCCACGCCCACAGGAAACTCGGCTGGAAGCCGCGCATCGGCTTCGAAACTCTGGTTCGGGAAATGGTCCAGGCCGACCTGGCCGAAGCTCAACGCGATTACCTGGTTCGCAGCCACGGCTACAAATCATTTGAGCGCAAGGAATAGATGTCGAAGCTACCGCTTTTTAAGAAATCTTGCCTGGAAGGACCGGATGGCATGTGCCCTGAGGCTTGGATCCGGAGCAGGCGTGGCCTCTTGGATTGCCCAATTCCCAAGGCGCGCGAAGATATGCCGCCAAATGTCACTCTCGCTGGGCGATAAAGAGGTCATCCAGCGAGCGTCTGCCGGTGACTCATCTGAAAGCGTAAACATGGACAGCCCATTGCAATGGAGAAAATGGAAGTGTGCAAAGCGTTGCTCGAGTTCACGCATCAGTTGCCATACACCGAAGCCATCTTCGAAGACATTGCTATCGTGAAACAGCAAAACTCCGCGTCTGCTCATTTTTGGCAGCCATGTGTCAAAGTCATGGCGAACGGCTTCATACGTGTGAAAACCGTCAATGTGCAACAGGTCGATACTGCCGTCGGAAAACTGTTCGAGCGCGTCGTCAAACTTCATTCTCATCAGGCTTGAGAAAGCGCTGTAGTGCTCCAGATTGTGAGACTTCACGTCGTTGTAGATTTCGTCATCGTAATCACCGGAGTGTGGATCGCCTTGCCAGGTATCGACCGCAAAACACCGGGTTGCGGTTGCGTAGGTTTCCACGGCTTGGCAGCAGGCGAAGTAGGAGTCTCCCACATGTGTGCCAAGCTCCACCAGAACCTGTGGCCGGAACCGCTCAATGCACCAGAAGGCGAACGGGATATGCCCTTTCCACGCTCCCTCCACGTGTTGACGCCGAGGCTGTTGAAACGCAGAGAGGCTTAGATGGGAGAAAACTTCGGCGGACATGCTATTACCCTCGTGCGGATTGTTCTTCGATCAGATCTTCCGGCGTGAACATCCAGGAGCATCTGGTGTTAACATTCCAAGGTTCTCACGGAATGCTATCGTTGAAAGAATGCGTCTCTAGAGGAACGGAGTCTGAGAATCTTCCAACGCTCCCGGGATGACTTTTATTGCGGGAGTCTGCCCGAATCATATATCAGCACATCTATGACCGCCAACGTATTGCCCTAAGGTCCGCTCCCGAATGAGTATCAAGCGTCACACAATTTATAACCTTGCGGGCAGCGTCGTTCCTCTGGTGGTGGCATTTGTCACGGTTCCTCTTTATCTCCATCGCATTGGCGATCGTCGCTATGGCGTGTTGGCGATTGTCTGGCTTCTGATCGGTTACTTCGGATTGTTTGATCTGGGCCTGTCACGCGCGACCGCCAATCGCATTGCACAGCTCAAGGCAGCCTCCCCGGCGGAACGCGAGCATGTCTTCTGGACCGGAATCAGCCTGAACACTTTTTTCGGCACGTTAGGTGCGGCGATCCTGTACGTATGCGCCGGTCCGGTGCTTAGTCATTTTTCAAAAATGTCCGCGGACATGCGGCAGCAAGTTCTGTCCACGCTTCCCTGGTTGGCTTCCGTGGTTCCCATCGCCACCATCACCGGTGTGTTCACGGGCGCGCTCGAAGGGTTGGGCGAATTCGGCGTGCTGAATTCGTTGCAGGTCGGCGGTTCCGTCGCGTATCACGTCGTTCCACTGGCCGTGGCTTATTTGCACGGTCCGGACCTCCGGTGGCTGATCCCGGCGGCAATTATCACTCGTGTCATCTCGAATATCCCCATCTGTGTCGCAGTGGTCAAACTGCTGCCCATTCGCGGCTCCTTTGAGTTGAACCGCGCCCAGGGCCGTGCGCTGCTTGGCTACGGCGGTTGGGTCACTATCAATGCGATTCTTGAGCCGATTCTCACCGCGAGCGACAAGTTTCTAATCGCCTCCTCGCTCGGCATGTCCGCCGTTGCGTGGTATACCGTCCCGAACAGTCTTGTACGTCGTCTGGACATCCTGCCGGGCGCGCTGGTCCGGTCTCTTTTCCCTCGATTTTCCGGCTATTCGGCTGTTGAGGCCCATTCCCTGGGCGTGAGCGCTGTCTCCGCATTGGCGGCTTTAACCGCCCCCGCCGTGGTTTTCAGCACACTCGTCCTCTACCCGTTCATGAATGTCTGGGTGGGTAGCAGTTTTGCCGGCCATGCAAGTCCGGTCGGCGAAATCCTGGCGTTTGCGGTGTGGATTACAAGCATGGCCTACGTGCCGTACACACTGCTGCAGGCGCAGGGACGGCCGCGTACCGTGGCGTTATTGCACGTTGTTGAGTCGCCTTTGCTCATCGCGGCAGTGTGGATCGGAGTCCACTATTTCGGTATGATCGGGGCGGCGTATGCGATAGCGTTGCGGAGCAGCATCGACACCGTCGCTTTTATGGTGCTTTCGGGAATGTTGCGCGGCGTAGGCAGGCGGCTGCTTGTCTCCACGGCATGGGTCGCAACCTCCGTCCTCGTTGCGCAGCGCCTTGGGGTGGGTTTTGTCTCTCATTTCATCGCCGCTATCGTGCTCTCGGTAGCATGCGGGACATGGGCCTTCTACTCGGAACCTAAGGCCAGAGAAACCTTCCACGCTCTGCACAGGTTTCTGCCGAGACGGGCGACGACATTCAATACGTCTGGCTAAAATCAGAGCTGCCGGGTCGTTGCGCCGGCCCTGGATGACTCGAAATCTCGCAATAAGGTGATATGCGTAACGCCATGTCCGATACTGAAAGAATCCAGGTTTGCGCCGTCGTGGTTTCGTACAAACCATCCCAAGACCTGGTTCACAACGTGCAGTCGGCCCTGTCGCAACTCGCGCACGTAATAATTGTGGATAACACTCCCACAGAGGAAATTCCAGAGGCCCTTACCTATCTGGAACGGGAACCGTCTTGTACCATTTTGCGCCAGGGAGCAAACCTTGGCATTGCAACCGCGCTGAACCTTGGAATCCGCCATGCGCTTGCAGCCGGTTTTCTTTGGGTGATTACATTGGATCAGGATAGCTGGATGCGGGATGGTTATGTTGAAGAAATGTTGTCGGCATACAGGCGGGCTGCCGCGAGCAAAAGGGTTGGGATGGTGTGTCCCAGATATCAGGACGAGCTTCTGGGAATCCCGGATGTTGCACCCCGTTCGAAAAACGGGGAAGTGTTCGTCTGTATCACCTCAGGAGCCCTGATTCCAGCCGAGACATTTCATGCGGTGGGTTCTCTGGAAGATGATTTCTTCATCGATTCTGTCGATCACGAATATTGCCTCCGCCTGCGCGCCGCGGGCTTGCAGATTCTGGAGTGTCCAACCGCAATTCTGGTGCACTCGCTGGGACGGATAGGCAAATATAAACTGCTGCGACGTCACTACTACACCACCAACCATAACGCCCGGCGGCGCTACTACATTACCCGAAACCGCCTCGTTCTGATGAAACGCTACTTCTTCAGGGATCGAGAATGGACGGCGTTCGATGGCAAGAGAATGTTGAGAGAAACAGCACTCATTTTTATGTTTGAGAAGGACCGGCTTTCCAAGGCAAAATTTATGGTTCTTGGCTTTTGGGACGCAATTTTCAACCGGCTGGGCCAAAGGGTTGCGTTGTGAGTCACGTCAGCCGCATTTCGGTCGCAATGTGTACCTACAATGGGAGCCGTTTTCTGCCGGAGCAATTGGCGAGCATCGCCGCGCAGACCCGGCTGCCGGATGAGGTGGTGATCTGCGATGACGGCTCGACCGACTCCACCCCCAGCATTGTCGCGGATTTCGCAGCGTCCGCTTCTTTTCCGGTCCGGTGGTTTCGCAACCCAGAAAATCTAGGCTCTACCAAAAACTTTGAGCAAGCGATCGCTCTTTGCTCCGGCGACCTGATTGTCCTGAGCGATCAGGACGACATCTGGATGCCAGACAAGCTTGAGCGCCAGGCTGCAATGTTCGAACGGGATCCTGCGCTGGGCGGGGTTTTTTCCGATGCGGAAGTGGTGGATGAGAACTCCCAGCCCATCGGAGTCCGGCTCTGGGAAGGTTTCCGCTTCCCTCCGGCCCACCAGGACAGGTTTCGTAAAGAAGGAGCCGTCAGTGTTCTGCTTAAGTGGAACGTGGTCACTGGCGCGACACTCATGATTCGGGCCGACCTCAGAGACCTTTTCTGGCCCATCCCGGCGTGCTGGCATCACGATGGGTGGATTGCGTGGATGGTGGCGCTTTACTCGAAGCTCGACTTCATTGAGGAACCGCTCGTCCGCTACCGCAGGCATTCTGATCAACAGGTAGGCGTTCCACAGACCCGGCGCTCACGAAACCGGCCGCCGTTAATTGAAAGACTGAAAAATGCCCGCCGGCGGGAGCCTCCCATCCGCCTGATGTTTGCGCGCGAGATCGATGAATTGGCGCGACGGCTCGCCGCAAGATCCGACGTACCTGACCCGAAAATCATCCGGCAGCTGCGAAGCAAATTTCGCTTCGTGGAAAGCAGGGGAAGGCTGTCGAAGAGCCGGACCATGCGAATCTTGATCATTTTGAAAAACGCCCGCAATTATCACCGCTTCGAAAGTGGGTGGAAGTGTATGGTGGGCGACCTCATGATGGGACTTTTGCCCAACGACAAGGAGTCCTGATGACGCGGGTGGTCGCCAATCACACCGGCGAACAGGTTTTATGGCCGGAAATCGCCAGTGCGCCATAATCAAAGCTATGGTTGCTGCGGTAATCGTCCTCTATGCGCCGGACATGGCACTTCTGGATCGCCTGCTACTCAGCGTGAAAGGTCAGGTTGAGAAGCTTTTTGTCGTCGACAATACGCCAGAAAATTCCCATCTGCTCGCCCGGTTCCAGCCGGAGCGGACGTCCGGCTTGACCTATATTCCGCTGGGTGAAAACCGCGGCATCGCCACAGCGCACAATATTGGAATCCGGGAGAGCATCAAGGCGGGTTGTTCGCACGTTCTGCTGTTGGACCAGGACAGCGCTTTGCCTGCGGGCATGGTGGCGGAATTGCTGCGCGCGGAGGAGAGGTTGCTCGCGGCAGGGGAGAAAGTTGCGGCCGTGGGCCCGCTGTTCATCGATGAGAAAACAGGGTCCGTCTCCCGCACCCACCGCCACAGATGGCTGAAGATTGACCGGAAACCAGTCGACCAAACGGCGGGAGTCCCTGTTGAGACCGATTACCTGATTTCTTCAGGCTCGCTCATTCGGACCTGTGTCCTTCAGGAAATTGGCTTGATGAGGGACGAGCTGTTTATCGACTGGGTAGACATCGAATGGGGTTTGCGCGCACGCAGTCGCGGATACAGAAGCTACATCGTCCCCACCACCGTTCTCCGACATAGCGTCGGGGATGCCGGAATCAAGGTGCTGGGCAGGGAATTTTCCCTCCACAGCGACATAAGAAACTGCTACATCGTGCGCAATGCGACGTTTCTGCTCCGCGTTCGGACAATGGGATGGGAATGGAGAGTAGTAACGGTGCCGCGAATTCCACGCTACATTCTTTTATATTCCTGGTACTCCGGCCATAGAGTAAGAAGCCTGTATTTACTCCTGCGTGCTTTTCGAGACGGATTACAGGGCAGACTGGGACGGTTCAACTAGGCATGCAATGGTATTACATCATCTATTTCGCTGCCCTGAGCGGTGTTCCTATCTGCTTTATCAACGACATACCTCTACGGCGCCGCTGCCAGAAGTACTACTTCTATGCACTTGTAGTTCTCCTGGTGGTATTTGCAGGCTTGCGATCGTCTGATGTGGACCGCGACTACACAAATTATTCTGAGTGGTTCAACGGTATATCAGTCGGCGAGCTTTACCCCCAGGACTGGTTCAAGGACCCCGCATTTGTCATCATTTCCTATCTCATTGCGAGCCTGGGATGGAGTTATGTTGGAGTTACTCTCATCTATGCGGCGATCTCGGTAAGCGCCAAGCTGCATTTTTCCAGGATTGTTTCGGAGGGCCGTTGGCTTACTCTCTTCTTCTATCTTGTATTGGCTCGTTCCTTCATCCGGCATGAAATGACGCAGACCAGGGCGGGCGTCGCGATCGCTCTGATGTCCATCAGCATTTACCTTGCGTTTCGTGGCCGAAAGCGAAAAGCAGGTCTCTTCTACTTTCTCGCGCTGCTCTTTCACCTCTCCGCGTTGATAGGATTTCCGATGTTTTTCATCACATGGCGAGGGTTCAGGATACGTTCACGGTTGTGGCTCGCAATGCTGGTTCCTCTCTCGCTGGTACTCAAGTATGCGCTTCAGAATATTTTGCAGCTGTTGTCCGGGTTCAGCCGTGTTACTCCTTACCTGAACGGCGGCTACGATACCGCGCATGTTCGCGTATTTACGGCTTACTTTGTGATCCGTCTGGCGGCGCTGCTGGTCGCTGTACTTATCTACTGGAAGAGGCTTTCAGACGAGCAGCGTCTAGCGGTACTTGGCGCAAGCGCCGGAATATTTCTGCTGATTTCGCTATCTGCGAATGATGCGCTGGCATTGCGCAGCGCAGACATTTTCGGACTGTTTGAACTTGTGGTGTTTATGATTCCTATCCACTTTCTGAAGGGGCACCTGCGGATCGTCTACGCTGTGTTTATCGTGCTGCTGGGGCTTGGGTTTTTCCGTGCCTCGCTGGAGCTTATCGGCCCCTATCAGTGGATCTTCGCCTGAGATATCTGGCCTTGACAGCGAGATGCAATGAATTTTGCGAGCCCCGATCCGGCGAAGAGTGCAACGATAGGCATGATCGGATAGCGATACCGTCCCATACCTGCGGGCCCACCCGCTACCAGGATGAAGTAGAAGGCGATCAAGAGCATCACGATGAGAATCTCGCGATGCTTGCGCGCCGATGCCATTCCCAGGATGGCCAGGACGTAATAGATGGCCGTGATCAAGCCGATGGCTATGGTTAGCATCGACACAAGTGGCTTGTGGACGAGTACCCACCACATCGTTTTGAGGATTCCCTGATTGACGACCATGGATTCCAGGCCGCCAATCGTAGGATAAAGACCAAGGTGCCGCAGCATGTCCGTCCCGGCAGGATCCAGCAGGGCGGTTAGCATGCCGCGCAGGTGAAGCTTCGCGTAAAGCATCCGGTTCTGTCCGATGATGCGCAAAGCTTCATGCTTCTGAAAGGCGAGCCTTTGCGCAATGGTCCAGTTGGCCTGTTCCGGATGGGCTGCGTGGTCCAGTTTGTCGCGCTCTGCAAAGAAATCCAGATGTTCGCGGTGCGCGAGTACACCGGCGGCATTGTAAGTGTAGAGTTGCGTGTCGGACAGAGATGTAAAGCCGGAATACCCGGTTTCCACGTGATTGCGCACTTGCCATGCGCCGATCAGGATGATGCAAACGCCTAGAAATGCACCTGCCCGAAGAAGACGTGCGGGAACTCGAACTGAATTTGGCAGAAACATGAAACCCATGGCGCTGAATACGGGTAGATAGTACGCGATGGGCTTGACGTATACGCTTGCGGAAAGCCCCAGCGCTGCCCACAGAAGCGGTCTCCACGATGGGGTACGAAGATATTGGATTACCTGGTAGACAAACACCAGAATGAGTAAAGTGAAAAGGGCTTCCGCGAACAGCAGAACTGAGTAGAAGATGGAAATTGGCTCAATGGCGTAGAGACCTGCGCCAAGGACGGCCACGGACTCGTTCTGGAACAGCAGAACGCCAATGCGATACACCAGAAAGACGGAAAAGCATGCAAGGAGAATTTGGCAGGTGACTGTGAGCAGTGGATGATTTCCAGCCATGCCGGTGAGCATGAGGAAGATCGGGTAGCCCGGAGTGCGTTTCAATTCCGGTCCATTGGGCGTGCTGAACGATCCGCGTAGCATGTCGTGCATCGGCGCCAGGTATTCTGGAGCATCCGGACTGAAGACCCCCTGGACACCGGAGGTGTAGAGAAGTACGGCCACCATGAACGCACGCAGCAGGAAGGCTGTTGCCAATGCACCCAGTAGATAAGGATTCAGCCGATCGCCGGTGCGAACCGATGGAGCATGCATGCTCAGGAAGTCCTTCGTAAAAGTGGAAGATCAGGAGTGTTCAGTCAGATTATATGTAAAACTATGGTTGACCCGAGCAGCGCTTGAGTGAGCAGATTTTCACGGCGCGGAGGATCGAGGCACACCAGGAATTGCTCTTTCGGATTCGTTTGCAGATCCGTGGGGCGTTCTGTAAATCTCCTGAAAAACATTCATGCCCAACATTACTGTCAGCATCGTCACTTACAGGAATTCACTGCGCGATATTGCACCTCTGCTTCAACGTTTGCACGATGAGGAGCGAGTTTGCCGGTGGGTGGTGGTGGATAACGGGGATTCGGAGGAGATCGCCGGCGCGGTGCGCGAGCTTGGCGGAATTTACGTGCGTACCGGATGGAATGCCGGATTCGGGGGCGGTCACAACCGGGCATTGAAGGAACTGAGCGCCGTAAAGTCGCAGTACCATGCGATTCTCAATCCTGACGTTTCGTTTGACGCGGATGTGCTGCCGGAACTGACGAAGGTGATGGAGTCGCGCCCGGACGTGGGACTGATCATGCCAAAGATCATCTATCCAGACGGCAGGAATCAGTACCTGTGCAAGCTGCTCCCGGCCCCTGTCGATCTGGTTCTGCGACGCTTTTTTCCTGGGCCGCTCAAGCGCCTGGCACGTGACCGGATCGCGTCGTTTGAATTGCGCGATCTCGATTACGATGCTCCGGCCTATGTTCCGTCGCTTTCAGGATGCTTCATGTTTACGCGGCGGTCCGTACTGGAAGAGATAGGCGGGTTTGATGAAAGATTTTTTCTGTATATGGAAGACGTCGACCTGTGCCGGCGAATGCTTGCGCGCTCCCGGTTGCTTTACTGGCCGCAGGTCACCATCGCACACGTCCATCAAATGGGATCGTATCGCAGCCGCAAACTGCTGATGCTGCACGTGCGGTCAGCGATCAAATACTTCAACAAATGGGGTTGGCTGCGCGACAGGGAGCGCAGCAGGATGAACCGGGAGACATTGAAGTCAATTCCTCGCCGCGCTTTACGATAGCGCGGGTTGTCAATCCAAATCGAAGTCGCGCAGAGGGCGAGCGGTGTCCGGCGTTTCTCTGGCGCGGCGCAGGGCCTCCTCGAATTTCTTCGCCAGCACATCATCTTTGTTCTTTTCCGCTTCCACAGATTGGCGGAACAGCGTTTGTTTGCGCTCTTCCTGTTCTTTCAGAGCACGAGTAGCAGCTTCAAAATCTTCAAATGTCTTTTTGCGCGGCGCTGGTGTATGCGCGATGACGCTACGTGTGGCCGCGTCCACTTTGATCGCAGCCCCGCAATCCGGACACGTGATGTCGAAGATTTCGGATTCTGCCGCCGATTTGGAGTTCTTTCCCTTCATTTTGGAGATCTCCTACGCGAACTTAAGCGCAACCTCGTCCGGTCGTGCCGCGGCCAGGTGTTCAAGCATCGCGCGGTTTTGAATAGTGATCGTATGGCCACGCTGTTCAATGACATGCTCCTTGCGAAGCCGGGAAAGCGTCCGGGTGATCGACTCACGCGTTGTGCCGAGTTGCTGCGCAATTTCTTCCTGCGTCAGCCGAAGATGAATGCGATTCGTCTGCTCAGCCGTTTCCGGACAGTTCAGACCTAGAAGGAACCGCGCCACGTTGGCAACGAGGGAAGGCGCCAGGGAGAGGCGGCGAATCGCTTCAAGAATGCAGGTGTGCTGCATCGCCAGTTCGTCCAGAGCTGCCTTGAACTGGTCTTCATGCCGGCTCAGAAATGACAGAAATTCTTCGCGTCTCACCAGATCGAGTTCGCAGGGCTCGATCGCGGTTGCCGTCACCTGGCGCTTGGTGTTGGAAATCACAGAACTCAGGCCAAGTATTTCTCCGTGGCTGGCGAGATACAGAATGATCGTGCGTCCTTCCGGAGAGCTCATGGTCACTTTGCTGCGGCCCTTGCGCAGAATGAGAACTCCCGTTGGATCATCGCCCTCATGAAAGATCGTTGCGCCCGCAGGCAAAGAAATACGAAAAGAGAGATTGCTGAGTTCTTCGCGCAGGGCAGGGGGCAACTGATGCATCAGCAGATGCTCCTGCATGCGGCAGGACTGGCAGTGCTGCATGGAATGGAAATTCATCGCAGATTTTTTCTGCTTTTGTAGTGCGCTTTCAGGGGGCATGGGAGATGCCATGGCTACGGCCTTTAGGCGGTGCAGGTGAATTTAGTGCCGCCTTCATCTTATACGCCTTTGCAACCACAATCTGAAATTGGGCATCTCATTCGCCGCATTTGGCGCATTGACCCCTCCAACCGGCGATTGTTCCGTCCCGGAGACGGCACGCTCCGGTCAGGGGAGTTGCAGGGCGCAATGCCCGGGACAGCCAGGCAGCGCGTGATCGACCAGAGCCTCGGGAAGCGCAGATTGCATTTCCGCAAGGAAAGAAACGCCGGCAAGGACGCGTTCCTGCAGATCACCGTGGGGAAACAGGTTGCGGCACAATGTGTCCGCATTGCGGCGCAGTTTCTCATCGCGCTTCAGGGCGAAGTTCGCCGACAGTCTGCGCAACCGGTTCATCTGGTAAAGCATTTTAGAAGCCGCCACGTCGGCAGCATGGCCGAGAGCGGCATCCTGCCCATGCATCCACTCCGTCAGAGCTTTCAATTCCCGGTCCAGCGCATTACCGGCGGCCGACAGTTTCCGCTTCGCCTCCACAGGCATGAAACGAGCTCCAAGGCGCTGGGCGAGAGCCTCGCCGGTGGTGAACACGTCAGGGAGTGTCAGTTGATAATGCTCCATGATGCGAGCCAGTCTGGGCTCAATCAGGGTCGCGGAAAAACGCGGTAAAACGGCTGTGTTACGGCCCAGTACATGCTGGTAAACGACTTGAGACTGCGCAAAATAAGCTATCTCCGCCGGACCGCCAACGTACGCGGTGGCCGGCAGGAGTGCGTCCTGCATGACTGGACGCAGGAGCGCATTCGGGCTGATGCGTTCTGGCGCGGTTTCGAGGATCGAGAGCAAATCCGAGGTTTCGTATCGGCGCGATGCGGCGGACCATGCATTCCCAAATGTCTTCTTCAGCGCATGCCGCACACCGCTCGTTTCATCGATTAAAAACAGCAGGGTGGATGATTCGGATACCAGAACCTGGGCGTGGTACCCAGCCTTTTCCAGTTCGCTGGAACGCTTCCGTAAAGCCTGCTGGAGTTCGTCCGCATGTTCGATGGCGGCCCGCAACGAGGAGGAAGCGAGCGCGTGAAACGGCCTGGAAGAAGCATCGATCACGATCAGGCCATGATGACGGAAGATGTGAGAGATCAAGCCGGCGAAAGCCGAGCCGAAGGTGGCCCCTGGCGTGTAGAACCTTGCGATTGTGTCGGAAATTGGGGCCTGCCGTAAACATCGGCGCAGCTGGTCCAGTAGGGGCTGAATGTCATTCCCCAGCAGCAGGTTGCCCACCGGTTTTCCGGGGCCGGGATGGTGCGGAAGCCGGAGTGTCTGCAAATCATCCGAAGAACCGTTTCCAGAACCGTTTCTGCACGGCAATACGACCCGATTCACCTCTTCGAAATCGTGGTCCTCGGTCGCCAGCCAGAAGACCGGTACGTGCGGATGGCCGGCACCGCTAGCCTCCGCAGCCAGACGGATCGCCGTTGCAGCTTTCAACAGCGTAAGCAGCGGACCTCCAAAGAGCGCCACCTGCTGGCCGGTCACAACGGCCGAAGCGCCTGCTGCGAGCCGGTCGAGATTGGCCTCCGTTGCCTCTCCCGCGCCGGTGTTGCGGTTCTGGTCACGCAGCAGCGAGACAATTTCCTGACGCCGGTTGTCCATGGATGGCGATCGCTCCATCCAACGCTGATCGAAACAGGTAGAAGAGTAGAACCGGCGCAGAGATTCGGGCGGACCTTGAACGAAGTCGCGGAACAGCGCGCTGACGTGCGGTAAGGATGTAACTGGGTAACAGGTTGCGGTCAATGCCAGGTGCTCCTTACCATCCATCCGAGCCAAGGGCTTTCAGCGGAATCGGTTGCCAGATCAAGTGTCTCATGCAGTGGATGCACCGGAGCGCTGTGGAGATGCGGCATTTCGGGCGGGCTGCCGAAGCATTTGACGCAGAGTTGGCCGCCGATCAACCGGAAGAGTGTCCACCGCATAGAGGCTCAATTGCCGGTATATCGCCTCAAGCGCAGGGTGCTCGTGCAGAGCCAGGAGATGGCGCGCGACAGTTCCCGCATCGCCGCGCGCAAGCGGACCGCTGAAGCTCCTCTCCGGCCCGGATTTGAAGAAGTTCGAAATTGTCTTCGCCACGATGGGTTCCATAAGACTTCGAACCTCGTTCTTGTGCAGTCCCGCGGCTGCTCCTGCTTCTGCGGCCGCTGTAAGGAGTGCGAGCAACAGCGGGGAAGTGAAGGCGCCGAAGGCGTGGTACAGAACCTTATCGCGTTCTTGCAACGTGAACGCCGCGCCATGCAGCATCTTCACCAGGCGGCGCGCGACGCGACATGCTTGAGTCTCTCCCTGGAGCGCGAAGGGAACTCCAGCAAGAGGAAAATCGGCTAAAGCCGGATTGACTCTGCTGTCCAGAGCCTCTCCATGCGTAATGCCTGGGAAGGACATGAGCGGATGAACCGACGCAATCCCCGCACCTACGGCCTTCAAGGCCATCAATTCGCCGCTTGCGAACGCGCCGCTGGAATGAAAGACGACCTGGCGAGCCGTCCTGCGCTTGTTCGCAGACTCAAGCTTTGCGGCGACTTTGACGGCCGTTTGGGCGATGTTCGCATCCGGAGTGCAGATCCATAGAACATCGGCATCGAGCGCAGCGCGGTCGAGGGTGGTGAATTTTGCGCCCAAAGAACGGCTGATTTTGCGGCGCTGCGCGGTGGCCGTTTTGGAGATCGAGCGCACCACGATTTCCTTGATTGGAATGCCCGCTCCGAAGAGCGCGAACGCTAAAGCCGTTCCCCAGTTGCCGAATCCGATGAGGGTGACGCTTGGGGTACCACGGGCTGTTGTGTATCTGGCGGGTTTCCGGGCAGCTTGCTTTGCCAAGGCCGGTCTGGTTGTATGCGCAGCCATTTCCTGATCGTCTCATGTCGCCGCCGCAGCGCGGAGAAACGGCAAACACTGGTTATCATAGGCAGAGAGAATCCGAAAGGACAGAATGAAAAGGAACCAATCCCCCGCAGGAAACACGATGGAAGCAGAGATAGACGCCCCGATCAACGAAGAGATGAGCACTGGGGAAGCAACCGAGCGTAGCGAAGCCGCTTCTCGGCCGGAAACGAAGGGCAAGGCCGGCGCGCATGTTGCTCTGATCTCATCCAAACTCGCCTACAGCGGCCCATTGTTTGATGTGTACACGGATTATGTCCGCGAGCCCGAGGGAGAAGAATCTCGGCGGGACGTGATCCGGCACTCAGGGTCTGTTGTGATTCTCGCCTTGGACTCGTCCAAAAATCCAGCTGATCCCATGGTCGTCGTCGAGCGACAGTATCGCCATGCGGCCGGGCAGTACATGTGGGAGCTTCCCGCCGGACGCAAGGACCCGGAAGAAGCGCCGCTTGCCGGAGCAAAACGCGAATTGCTGGAGGAGACCGGCTACACGGCCCGGCGCTGGTCCAAGCTGGCGCGTTTCTACGTCAGCCCAGGCTTTCTGGCGGAGTGGATGCAGGTCTATGTCGCCGAGGGTCTGACGTCTGGAGAAGCTAAACCTGACGAGGACGAGTATATCGAGTGTAGGCAGATACCCCTTTCACGAGCGCTGCAGTGGATCGAGACGGGAAAAATCATCGACGCAAAAACCATCGTGGCGCTGTTGCTCTATTCGCGCCGCCGTTTAGCAGCCCGCCGGACGGTCGCTGGTTCGTAAGAATGGGGCAGACGACTCTGAGCGCTCTGCCCTTCAACCACCGAATTTTTCACATAACCAATTTTTTTCTTGCACGTCTATATGCGCAGGATCCCGACGCGGTCCCAATCTGCGTAGAAGAGGTGTATCTCCCGTGTCTAACCATAAAGGCAAGGTGAAGTGGTTCAACAATGCAAAAGGTTTCGGATTCATTGGCCGCGATGACGGTCCTGATGTATTCGTTCATTACACGGCCATTCAGACCGACGGATATAAGAGTCTGAAAGAGGGCGATGATGTCGAGTTCGACATCGTGCAGGGAGACAAAGGCCCGCAGGCGGATCAGGTACTAAGACTGCAATCTGCTCTTTAAGCGGTATCGTCGCTCAAAAATTCTGAGGCGTGTTTCTCCTGCTGGCGTAATTGCGCGTCGAAGGCGTTGCAAAGATCTGCCGACGGAAGTTGTCAAAAAGCCTGGCCGCGCGCGTCTGGCCAGCGAGACGTTGCTCCGATCGCAATCGCGCCACGCGGGAGAAGAATTGCTCGACCGGAGCAATGTCTGCTATTGCAGTTTCAAAGTAGACGCGGTTGTGTTGGTCGCGCCATCGATGACCTGAACGTTGACGTGGGAACCACCTTGGGTGGAGTTGACCGCGTACACGGTATTCGTGGCCGCATTGACACTAACGCTGTTTACGGTCGATCCCGCCGGTGAGTAAGGCACGCTGGTTTTCACCCGCTGCTGGTTGACCACGTCTACCGCCCTCGAAGTATTGTTGCCCGCGTAGAGCAGGGACGTCGTGGAATCGAAGGCGAGGCCTGGGCTGTTCACGAATCCAGGAACGATAATGGTGCGGGTGTATGCGCCGGTCATTTCATCGATCACGTCGATCTGGGTGCTAGACGTCACTCGTGTAACGGTCGTCTCATTGCTTTCGGCGTACAAAGTGTGTGTGGCCGGGTCGATCGCCAAAGCCTGCGGTGTGTTCTTCAAGTAAAGAGTGGTCCCTAATCCACCGGAATTTCCATCGATTACTGCAATCCCTTCGGAATAGCCCTGATTGCTTGCGAGATAGATTTGGTTCAGAACCGGATCCACCGCAATCAAATCAAGTCCGGTCACGCCAACGGGGATGGTTGCGGTCACCGCGTTGGTTGTCCCATTGATCACCGAGACAGTGCCGTCCTTCGAATTTGCTACATAAACGGTATGCGTGGTTTGGTCCACCGCAACGGCTGAGGGAGACGCGCCGACCGGGATGGTCGCAACCAAGGCGTTCGAGGTTCCGCTGACCACCGAAACTTTGTTCGTGTTCACATTTGCGATGTAAATCGTATTGGTTCCGCTGTCTACGTCAACCGCGACAGGACCATCCAGCCCTGGGAGCGTGGAAACGATGCTGTTGGATGCTCCATTCACGGCGAAGAGAGTCCCCTTGCCAGTGCTTTGCGGAGGGCCGGAATCCACGACATACACCATGTTGGTTGCAGGGTTGACGGCACTGGCGATTGCGACGCGAGCGCTGGGCGGCGGCAGCGGCGGTTCTATCGGAGCACCAGTACTGATCCCGGCGCCCAGGCCATGCTGACCCCCTCCGCACCCGGAGAGATAAATAGCCCCGGAGATGGCGAGCGCCATTGGAGCGAATACGTGAGACAGAGCAAAGAAGAAACCATTTCGGCTGTGGAAAGCACCGGAATTTTTGCGAGAAGTGTGCGTCATTAGGTCCTCAAAACCAGTGTAGTGAAATCGTGGCAGATTGCGGACGATCAAATTGATTTGTCCGCCTGGAATGTGGGGGCAATTGAAAAGATGATTGGACGCTGCCCGCCGGAATTCGCTTCCTCTTGTGCGATGATGCATTCGTAGTACAGGTGCGGCCATGGAGAATCGGCAGATCGCCCAGATATTGTTCGAGACCGCGGACCTGCTGGAGGTCAGCGCGGCAGATTCTTTTCGCATCCGCTCCTATCGCAGAGCGGCTGAAGCTGTGGAGTCGAGCACCGTGGCTGTCGGCCCGTTGGCGAATGAGCCGAAAAAGCTTCTGGAAATCCCCGGCATCGGCAAGGGAATGGCGGCCAATATTTTGCAAATGGAGCGGACTGGCAAACTCGCCTTGCGCGAAGAGTTGCTGGCTCGCTACAAGCCTTCCATGCTGGAGTTGCTTCGCCTGCCCGGGATGGGGCCCAAGACTGTCGCGTTGTTCTGGGACGCCCTGCGGATCGCCAGCATTGATGAACTGGAGGCCGCCGCCCGCGAAGGACGACTGGAAGGATTGCCGCGGTGTGGGCCTAAACAGGTCGCAAAAATTCTGCAGGGCATTTTGGATTACCGCCAGCACGCTGGAAGATTTCATTTGGACGTTGCCGAAACCGCGGCGGAAAAGCTGACGGAATATATCCGCGCGTTCCCTGGCGTTGCGCGCGTAACCACGGCGGGTTCCCTTCGTCGTGGACGGGAAACCGTGGGCGATCTTGACCTTCTTGTTACTGGTCCCGCGTGCGCCTCCGATCGGGTGAGTGCCGTGGTTGAATATGTGGCGGCCTACCCGTCCATGGTGGACCTGATTGCCAAAGGCCAGAATAAGGTGAGTTTTCACCTGAGGCATGGACTGCAAGTGGATGTCCGCATGTTGCCGGATGAAAGTTTCGGGGCGGCGCTGCAATACTTCACCGGTTCCAAAATGCACAATGTTGCGATCCGCCAGCGGGCCTTGAAGCTGGGCTATACGCTCAACGAATATACGCTTGCACGGCTGGAAGACGGCGTTGCGCTGCCCAGCGGTACGGAGGAAGAAATTTACGCTGCGCTCGGAATTGAGTGGATCCCGCCGGAGATGCGGGAGGGTCTCGGCGAAATTGAGGCTGCGGAGCAGAGCCGGCTCCCCCGGCTCATTGAGCAATCGGATATTCGGGGCGATTTGCATATGCACAGCGACGCCACCGACGGAAGAAACACCATCCGGGAAATGGCGCAAGCCGCTCTGGAGCGTGGCTACTCTTACATTGCTATTACGGATCACTCGAAAAACCTGGCCATGACGAACGGGCTGGACGATCAGCGGGCGCTCGATCACGTGAAAAGGATTGGCGCGGTAGACCGCGAGATGGAAGGCCGGATAAGAATCTTCTCCGGGATCGAGGTGGACATTCTCGCCGATGGCGCACTGGATCTTAGCGACGGTGTTCTGGCGCGGATGGACGTAGTCGTAGCGAGTGTCCATTCGTATTTCAACCAGCCGGCGGAGCAGATGACGGAACGGATATTGCGCGCGATTGAAAATCCTTTTGTTCGGGTGCTGGGGCACCCGACCGGGCGCCTGTTGCTGCGCCGGGAGCCCTATGCGTTCGATCTGGATACCGTTCTGCGCCGCTGTGCGGAACTGGGCGTTGCGGTGGAGCACAACTCCTATCCGGACCGGCTCGACCTGAACGACCGGAATTTGCGGCGTGCTCATGAGCTGGGCTGCAAGATCGTCGTGAACACCGATGCTCACCATACGTCGCACCTTGACAAAATGAAATTCGGCATCCGTCAGTTGCGCCGGGCATGGCTCCAGGCAGAGGACGTGCTGAATACAACGGGACCGGAGGAGTTGATGCGCCAATTGAGGCAGCGGCCCGCATAACTTTCGTCTGCTTCTTGGAGCAATACCGGGTAAACTGCTTGCAGGATGGATTCCCCAGCATCTTCTCCGATGAATCTGCACGCGCCGGATCTGGCGCAGGTGGACCCGCCCAATGGGCTGCGTTCTCTCTTGGTTCCCGCACTCATTGTGATTGCTGGATTGGCAATTGCGGCCGTGCTGTTCGCGCATTTCGGGCAGACGAAACCGGACGCTTCCGGAGCCATATTGCGCCAGTTCGCGTACTCGGTACAGATTGATCCCGGAGTCGCCTCCGATCAGCCCGGCATGGCGGGACAGACCGCCGAACAGGATGAGACAATCCTCCTGGTGCAGGCACGCGTGACCAATGTGAGCCAAAAGCCGCTCACGGTTTTCGATATCGTTTCCAACGTAACCTTGAACGGGTCCACCAGCCAGAGTATCGCCGCGTCGCCCACAGATATCGATCAAATGTTTCAGCGATTTCCAAACCTGGCCTCGATGCGCATGCCGCTCTTAGCGCGCCATCAGGTCATCCAACCGGGCGAGTCGGCGCAGGGGCTAGTCGTCTTCAGCTATCAGTGGTCCAAGCAGCAATGGGACCAGCATAAAAAGGCTGACGTCGTCTTCAGCTTTGAGAACGGCCGGTCGCTGGATCTGCCTCTCCAGTAAGAGCGCCTGTGCTCAGGGCAGGCTTAGCTTGGGCGCCAGCTTCGGGGTGGACAGGTAGCCCGAAACCTCGCCTTTACCTACTTCGTTGACGACAACTTCATAGAGCGCGGGTTGCTTTCCGGTGTAGAACTGGAGCGGCTCGTCAACTTCGCGGTTCTTCTTTTCCATCTTTCTATCGTCGGCAAACACCGTCAGCGTGAAACGTGCGTGTTTCGCATCTGTTTTGCGAAGCTGCAGCCTGATGGTGGAGACGTTGACGGGCGTTCTGCCTTTGTGGAGGGTGAACGGGAAATAGTTGCGATTGCCCAGTTGCTTCAAGTACTCCAGTTCTGTACTGTTTTTCGCAATCAATCCGCTCTGCACTCCCATATCTCCAATGGCGGCCTGAAGTTGCTGTTGCGTGCTCGCGAGTTCCTTCCGGGTGGTGGCGACGTCGCGCGTATTCGTCGCGAGCTCCTGCTTGACGCCGCCCACATCGGACTTCACGGTGGAAACTGCATTGGTGACGCTGCCGACTTGTCTGCGAATTTCATCTTGCTGCAAAGCCAGATCATGGCTCGCAGCCTGCTGCTGGCGAAGAAGTTCCTGTGCTTTTTCCGCGATCTGGTGCTGCGCGATCCCGACCTTTTCGCCAAAGGCGTCGCTGGTAGCGTGCAGTTCGCGGCGCATTTCCGCCTGCTGAGCCATCAATCTAACGTTGTGCTTTTGCTCCAGACGCAGGTCCGCTTCCGCATGGGACAGACGGGCCTGCAGCAGGTATATCCAGGCCAGCGCGCCTACGGCAAAAAGGAAGGCCAAGCCTGCCATGAGCACCAAAAATCCTGATGAGGATCGCTCCGAGTCCTCGTAAAAACCATCTTCCCGCATGCAGAAATAACTCCCTGCCAAGTAGAACGTTCTGCAACGCGCTTCTGAACCACTTCGGTTTTATGGTACGAACGCGACGTATCAAATCTTTCATAGATTACGGGCTCTTACAATGAATAGATGAGCAAGTGTTCCCTGAGCGACATCGTCATCGCGGGCGCAGGGATCATTGGGCTGTCGCTCGGCATGGAGCTGCGCCTTCGCGGTCTTTCAGTCGTAGTGCTGGAACGGGAGCGAAGAATGCGGTCCGCTTCCTGGGCGGCCGGGGGAATGCTCGCCGCATGGCGATCCCGGAAAACCCTTCCGCGGTGCTGCCTCTTTCTCTGCGCAGTCTCGAAATGGCATTCTGCTGGCCCCAGTCACCGCTCGCGTACTTGCTCAGGCAATCTTCGGCGAATCTCCCGAGGTGGCGCTTGATGCCTTTTCGCCGATGCGCTTGCAATGAGCGGATGGGGCCGGAGTCCTGCGAATTCCGGCCATCGGAAAGGCGCAAATCATCTGCGTGTTGGGTGGAATCCAATATTCCTGCCCACCTCGCCCGTGACAGAGCCGATTCGCTGCGTTATAACGAGAAGTTAACGTTTTGCGGGACCGGCTGCCAGGTGAGGCGGCTGCCAAATAGAATTGAACCTGGAGAAAAAACAAATGTCGACAACTGCCATGGCGCGCGGGCTGGAAGGTATTGTTGCCGCCCACTCGGGAATCTGCTGGATTGATGGAGATGCGGGGGTTCTGGCGTATCGCGGAATCGACATTCACGAGCTGGCGAAAAACTCGAATTTTGAGGAAACGGCCTACCTGCTTTGGTTTGGCAGACTGCCGAAGGCCTCGGAATTGCAGGATTTTCGCAAACACCTGGCGGACAGCCGGGTGCTTCCGCAGGAAATCATCCAAATGATGGAACGGTTTCCCAAGCACGCGACGCCCATGGAAGTGCTGCGGACAGCCGTTTCTGCGCTCAGCATGTACGACGTGGATGAAAAGGACAATCTCCACGACGCAAACGTGCGGAAAAGCTACCGGCTTACTTCGCAGGTCGCCATGATCGTCGCCGCGTACGACCGGATCCGCAAGGGTAAACCTGTAATGCAGCCGGACCGTTCGCTTTCGCACGCGGCAAATTTTCTCTGGATGCTCAATGGCGAGAAGCCATCTCCCACGGCAGAGCGTGCGCTCGACGTGGCGCTCATCCTGCATGCCGACCATGAATTGAACGCATCCACATTTGCTGCACGGGTCATCGCCGCTACATTGTCCGACATTCACTCCGCCATTACCGGTGCGATCGGCGCGCTGAAGGGCCCGCTGCATGGCGGCGCGAATGAGGCGGTGATGCGCATCCTGTTTGCAATCGACAAGGAAGGGGCCGATCCGGTCGATTATGTCCGGCAAATGTTGGCGCAGAAGAAGAAAGTCTCCGGCTTCGGACATCGCGTCTATCATACGGAGGACCCGCGCGCGACTCACCTGCGGCGCATGTCGGAGGACCTTGGCCGCTCCAGCGGAAACCCGAAGTGGTTTGAGATGTCCCGCAAGATTGAAGTTTTTGTGAAGCAGGAGAAAAACCTGAATGCCAACGTGGACTTTTATTCGGCTTCCACTTACACCACGCTCGGCATCGATGTCGATTTATTTACGCCCATTTTCGCTGTGAGCCGCATTGCCGGCTGGGCTGCGCATGTGATCGAGCAGCTCGACGATAACCGCCTGATTCGTCCACGCGCGGAGTATAACGGGCCTGCGTACCCGGCGAAATATGTGGCAATGGAAAACAGGTAAACTGCCCAGGAGTTGAGATTGATGCGCAAACATATTGTTGTAACCCTCGCGTTGGCGCTCGGGTGCATTGCGGCCAATGCGCAATGGACGGACCCGACGGTGGATGTTCCCGCATTCCATGCAGCGGCCCCACCCAAAGGAGAAATTCAGGCGCCCATCCTGCACGGCGCGCAGCTGACCGGCCCCGGGTTCCAGTTCCCCTGGCAGGTCAAGGTGTACCAGGAAGCGGCAAAAATCCCTAACGTACTCTATCAACTGCCTTGCTATTGCCGCTGTGACCGCGCGTTGGGTCACACCAGCCTGCGGAGCTGCTTCTCTGGCATGCACGGCGCGGAATGCAGCACCTGCGCGAAGGAGGGTCACTACGCATACATGATGACCCGCAAAGGGTGGACCCCGAAACAAATTCGAGACGGGATTGAACGCGGCGACTACCAGAACATCGATCTCGCCACACTGAACAAAACGCCCGCTCACTCCTGAGGCGAACCAGTTCCGCTACTCAGTTGGATTCCTGACTATTGCGTAGTGTTCTTCAGGCGGAAGCTGCGAAGGATGTTCACGAACGTGGGATGCAATGCACGATAGTCCTGCTCCGGAGCGATGAAGATCAGGTAATAAATCTCTCCATCTGGGCGCTCGACCGTCACAAGCCAATCGCGTTCTTTCACCGGTTGCGTGGGTGTGCTCAACGGGGAAGTGTTCTCCAGTTCCACGCTTCGCGCGTTTGCCTGGTTCACCAGGACGTTCTCGGCGCTTCCGATTTCGCGCAGCTGCGGGTTGGCCTGGCGGAGATTGGCCACAAGCTGTCGGGTAGCCTGGTCCAGCGATGCTCCCTGATCCGGTTGAAAGCCGTCCACAATGACCCCGTAAGCAACCTGATCCTGTGCGGCGTTCCCCTGGCTCCCGCCAGTCGTGCTCGCAGCCTGGATTCCTCCTTGCGGCGCAATGGTTACGATGGACCCGCTGTCGCCATACAGTTTCCAGTTGTCGGGATAACTCAACGTATATCCCTGATGGTCAAAGGAAGTCATCGTGGTGCTTGCAGCAGGGTTCTTGATGCGCGTAATGGGCGCGGAAGGCACGGTGGCGGCGCCGGATGGCCCGGAGATTCCTTTCCCGGCCAACACCATGTCATGAATCCGTGTGAACTCCGGAGTGTTCGTGATTACGTTGCTCCGCACCGGCAAAGCGGCGAGTTCCTTATCGACGTACTCCACGCGATTTCCCGGATTCGGATGGTCGCTGAGAAACTGCGCACCACCTGAGCCGTATCTCTTCTCGATGATTTCAAACATCTGCACCAGACCGCGTGGGTTGTAGCCGGCCTGCGCAAGGATCTCCGTCCCTAGCAGATCGGCCTGCTTTTCGTCTGTGCGCGACATCTGCAGAAAACTCAAATTGTGCATCATGTTCACACCGCCCTGCGCCAACACTCCGCCGAGTCCGGGCAAAACGCCCGCCAGCAGGTCGGCCAGGCCCCATCCCACGTTCGATTTTCTTTGCTTTGTCTGGTTACAAGTAGAGTGGCGCTGGACGACATGCGAAATTTCGTGCGCCATCACGCCGGCCAGTTCCGACTCGTTCTGTGCCGCCGCGATGGTGCCCGTGTTCACGAATATCGCGCCCCCCGGTAGCGCGAAGGCGTTGATCTCCTTGGAGTCGACCACATGGAAACGGTATGGCCATTTGTATCCCGGCGCGACCGCTGTAAGCTTGGCCCCGATCTGCCGCACGTACTGGCTGATCGGACTGGAATCAGGCAGCACCTTCATCTGTTTGTAGACCGCCTGCTCCGCTTTTTCGCCCTCCGCGATTTCCTGTTTGTAGGTAAACGCGTCATTGCAGTAGTGGGGCTGGTAATAGGGTTCCGTAACGGCCACGGCGGAGCTTGGCGTTAGAGCTGCAAGGGACGCCAGACACAGCCCAATCAGAGTAGATTTGCGAACGATCATTTGGTCTCACTCCACGGGAGTCGCGACATGCCGGGCGATCACCCCAAGGTCCGTCAGGCCGTTGACAAAGAACTGAACCGCAAGGGCCATCAGGAGCAATCCCATGATTCGCACCAGAATACGAATTCCCGTCTCTCCCAGAAACCGGCGCACGCGGTCCGCGCTGCCCAGCAGCAGGTAACTTAACAGGGCGGTGATGAGGATCGCCAGGATGATGGCCGCCATCTGCCACGGGGAAGGGGCCTGGCCCACAAGCACCATGACGCTTGAAATCGCACCAGGTCCGGCGAGCATGGGGATGCCCAGTGGTACGATGCCGGCATCTTCCTTCTGCGATGCCTCTTCCATTTCTCCGGAAGATTCCTGGGTAGGGGAGCGCCTGGCCTCCAGCATATCGATACCGATCAGCAGTAAAACCAGTCCCCCGGCGATTTCAAAAGCCGGTAAGGTAATGCCGAACATGCGAAAAATCATCCTGCCGGCGATCGCGAAGGATGTCAGGACGATGGAGCAGGTCAACGCCGCTTTGCGCGCAATTCTTTTCCTGCGCGGCGGGTCGGCGTTGGCTGTGACGGCGAGAAAAGCGGGGATGGCTGCGAACGGATCGACCAGAAAGAAAATGGAACTGAGCGCCAGGACGGAAAAACGCACGTAGTTCGAGTGCATTCCTCGCATGGCCAAGGTCGCCGGATTCACCAGAAGAGCGCTCAGATTGCATGGAACAATCATTTCGTTCTCCAGCGTATCAGGCGCTCCGGATAGCCCAGGATACAGGCGCGCCAGAGTTGGCGGGTAACATGGCGCTTGTCCGTTTTTCTTCATGGGATACGCCACTGCTTCCGCCGGGGAGCGGTGTCTTCGCGGAACTCGGTTCTCCACCCATATAATCGAAACATCACGTTTTCGTTAAAGGAGATCCGCGTCATGGCTGCTCTGCAATCCACGAAATACATCTGGCACAATGGAAAGCTCATTCCATGGGACCAGGCGCAAGTGCACGTAATGTCGCACGTTCTCCATTACGGTTCCTCTATTTTTGAAGGCATCCGGTGCTATAAGACGGAGCAGGGCGCAGCCATTTTTCGCCTCGTGGATCACATGCAACGTTTACTGGATTCCGCGAAGATCTACCGCATGGATCTCAATTACACGGTTGATCAACTGGTAGCAGCCGTGGTGGAAACTGTCGAGGCGAATGAGGTCGCCCCGTGTTATATCCGGCCTATTGCGTTTCGCGGTTACGGTGAACTGGGCGTGCATCCGGGCAACAATCCCATCGAACTCTACATCGGCAATTTTCCCTGGGGTAAGTACGTCCATGGGGACGCGGGCGCTGATGTTTGCATTTCCTCCTGGAGCCGCATGGCCCCGAACACGCTGCCAGCGCTGGCCAAAGCGGGCGCAAATTACATGAACTCTCAGCTCATCCGTATGGAGGCTGGTATCAATGGCTACTCGGAAGGTATTGCGCTGGATGTCAACGGATATGTCTCGGAAGGCTCAGGAGAGAATCTTTTCGTCGTTCATCGCGGACAATTGCTGACCTCTTCCCTGGGCAGCTCGGTGCTGGCTGGAATTACTCGCGCATCGATTCTGACGCTCGCACGGGACATGGGCATCTCAGTCGTCGAGCAGACGATTCCGCGCGAACTGCTGTACATCGCCGACGAAGTCTTCTTCAGCGGCACGGCAGCGGAGGTGACGCCGATCCGGTCGATTGACCGAATCCCGATCCAGGATGGCCAGCCGGGCCCCATTACACGACAGCTGGCCGCGGAGTATCTCGGCATCGCAACCGGCAAGCGTCCGGACCGCTTCAACTGGCTGACGCCGGTAAAGGTTCCAGCAGCCGAGGCCGTGACAGCCTAGTTTCCCGGTCTTCCAAACGGTGTTCGGGGCAGTCGAAAGGCTGCCCTGCAACACCCATCGCGCCCCAGCAAGTCAGCTATTCCGCCATTACATTCCGGCTCCTTTCGACCGATCGCCGGGTCAGGTTCCAAGCCTGTTTACGTATCCATTTGCGGCTGGGCCCTTCGAAGAAGATGTAGACGAAAATAGAGACCGCGACCAGCAGAACCAGGCTGAGCAAGTTTTCAATTTCGCTGGAGCGGGAAAATGACGGCGTCAGCTTTCTGACCCACATCCAGACGGGTACCTGCAGCAGATAGATTGAGTAGCTTGCCCCTCCCAGAAGCTTCATTTTCGGGTGCGCCAGAATGCGTGCCGCCGTCGTGCATTCGTGCGCAAGAAGCCATAGGAGCGCGGCAAACGGGATGACGATCAATGTCACGAGACGGTGCAGATTCAATAGAAGCAGAGGCGCCACCATCGCGGATGTTAGCCACAGGCTCACGCGAACCCATCGTGTGACCGTACATCGATAACGCGCCAGCAGCATACCGAGGACAAACTCGGGAAGGCGCAGGAACGGAATCGGAATCCATCGGGAGAGCAGCGAAACTCTGCCGCCGATTGCGACCTGCGCGCTGCCCAACAGGATGCAGAGAGCGCATGCTGCGGCGAGCGCGATGAATCTTACCCGCAGTCGTGTCAGCAAGGCCAATAAAAAAGGAAACAGGATGTAAAAAAGGAACTCAACAGAAAGCGTCCATGCCGGGTAATTCCAGGTCCCAGGCAGGTCGGATGGCAGCACAGTCCAGGACTGCACCATCGAGAGTACAGCAATGGATGGAAACACCTTCGCCGTATTGACATAGAACGGCAGCAACAGAAGCAATGCCAGGATGTAGACCGGATAGAGTCTTGCAAAACGGGCCAGCATGAAGCTGAGATAGGAGGTCTGCTCCTGCCGATCGAAGTAGCTGTAGGTAAGAATGTAGCCGGAAAGAATGAAAAAGAGAGAGACCGCGAGATATCCGTGGGACAGGAACAGTTGAAGAGGCCGCAGAGAATGGTTCCTGACTGCCTGAAGTGTGTAGTAGTGGAAGATAACAACGTACAAAGCTGCGAAGAATCGAATCCCAGTCAGCGCCCCGATCTCGGGTTTAACTGGCGGAGGCAGGCGTTGCAGTTGCACTCAATTCAATCGAGCGGTCCTTCTACCGCGCCTGGAGAATTGACATCCAGCGGAGCGCCATTCGCCGCCCGTCCGGAGCCAGTCAGTTCCGGCCATCCAGGCAATTTCTGACTGCCCGTAATCAGCCGAGGCCCGCCAGATAAGCCGAAATACATCCACGTCCACTGCAGGAGTACCAGTGCACGGTTACGAAAGCCGATCAGAAAGTAGATATGCACCAGCAGCCAGGCCATCCATGCCGGAAACCCGCTCAGGTGCGCGTGAAACGGCCACACGACATTCGCCACGGCGGAGTGGCGGCCTATGGTCGCCATGTCCCCCTTATCGAAATAGTGGAATTTGGTGCGGGGCTTTTTCGCTAGGTCGGCCAAAATCTCCTTCGCCGCATGGGTGCCCATCTGCATTGCGGGCTGGGCCACGCCGGGGATCTGCTTGCCATTCTCGACCGCATGGGCCAGGTCGCCGCACACGAAGATTTCCGGGTGTCCCTGGGGATTCAGGTGCTCATCCACAAAAATCGATCCCCGCTTATCCATTTCCGCGCCCAGCATTTTCCCCAGCGGGGATGCCTGCACACCGGCCGCCCAGAGTGTCACCACCGACTCAATACGTTCTCCATTCGCGACAACGAACCCCGGTTGAATATCCGTGACGTGGGCGTTATTGCGCACTTCCACGCCGATTCGCGCGAGTTCCTCGGCCGCCTTGCGCGACAGGTCTTCCGGATACGCAGCAAGCAGTCGCGGCGAACCCTCCACCACGATGACGTGAGCCTTGGACGGATCGATGTGGCGAAAATCTCTCTGCATGTAGAGCCGTGAAATATCGGAGATCGCCCCGGCCAACTCCACCCCCGTAGGGCCGCCGCCTACCACCACAAAGTTCAGCGCTGGATGCGAGCCGGTTTCGAGTTTTTGACGTTCAGCCAACTCGAAGGCAAGCAGCACGCGGCGGCGTATTTCAATTGCATCCTCAATCGTTTTCAGGCCCGGAGCGGAAGCTGCCCACTCGTCGTGCCCGAAATACGAATGGGTCGCCCCCGTAGCCAGGATGAGATAGTCATAGCTGAGATGGGCGGAGCTCTTCAGGCCGACCGATTTGGCCGCGGTATCGATCGCGACGACTTCGTCCATGAGCACATCGATGTTCGGTTCTTTGCGAAAGAGCGCGCGAATCGGCTGCGCTATATCTCCTGGAGAAAGAGCGGCCAGGGCGACCTGATACAGCAGGGGCTGGAAGGTGTGATGGTTGCGACGGTCCACCAGGGTGACCTCCACCGGCTCGCCTGCGAGATGCATTGCAGCCTGAATACCTGCGAACCCACCACCCACAATCAGTACGCGCGGTCTGATTTCCGATGAATTCGCCATCTTTGGAACATTCCTCCGGGTTGCGAGAAGAAACATCTGCTGCTCGTTGGATGCCGGGCGGTGCGAAATCGCCTGCATGCCCGCTGTTGGATGGGAAATTAGGACTGCCGATACACTAGAAGCGAGACGATGACAGAACAAATTAGTAACCACGAGGTTCGAGACACCATAATTGTCGGCACTGGATGTGCCGGCTTGACAGCGGCAATCTATGCGGCACGGTCCAACCTGAAACCACTCGTGCTGGAAGGCCATGAGCCGGGCGGCCAGCTCTCCATTACTACGCTGGTCGAAAATTTTCCTGGCTGGCCGGAGGGGATTCAAGGACCGCAGCTCATCGAGAATATGCGAGTCCAGGCGTCCCGGTTCGGCGCAAATTTCCGGATGGGACACCTGAGCAGCGTGGATCTTTCGAAACGGCCTTTTGCTCTTCATGTGGGGAAGGAGGTCCTCCATACCCGAACTTTGATCATTGCCAGCGGCGCTTCCGCGCGCTGGCTTGGCCTGCCCAGTGAGCAGGCGCTGATTGGCCATGGCGTCAGCAGTTGCGCCACATGCGATGGGTTCTTTTTCTCCGGCAAGGAGATTGCCGTGGTCGGCGGGGGAGACTCCGCAATGGAAGAGGCTTTGTTCCTCACTCGATTCGCGACAAAAGTGACTGTCATTCACCGGCGGGAACATTTTCGCGCCTCCCGAATCATGCTGGAAAGAGCGATGGCCCACGAAAAGATCCATTTTCTGACCAACACCGCTGTGGAGGAGGTCTTGGGAGTGGAAGAGAAGGAAGTGAGCGGATTGCGGCTGCGCAATCTGGTCACGCTGGAGGAGTCCATTCTGATGGTCAGTGCGCTGTTTCTTGGCATTGGGCACGAGCCCAACGCGAAAATGTTTGCAGGCCAGCTCGACCTGGATGATGACGGCTACATTCGCACTCACCAGAACGTCTTTACGCGCGTGCCCGGTGTTTTTGCCTGCGGGGATGTGCAGGACCGCCGCTATCGCCAGGCGATCACCGCGGCCGGAACCGGCTGTATGGCAGCCCTCGAAACGGAGAAGTTCCTGGAAGAGCACGGCCGATAGTCCGCGGGAATTTCCCTCCGGCTTGTCTCATTGTGTCATCCCGCCCGGAGCATCGCGCGTTGGAAAGACCTGCGCTTCCACGGGTGGGGCACAGCCGCATCGCGGTTCGCGCTCGCTGCGAAGCGGCCGGATGAAAAAGTTATGTCCGTCGCTGACAACATCGCGCGAGTAAAGGAGCAAATGGCCGCCGCTTGCCTCCGAGCTGGCCGCTCACGAGACAGCGTGCAGTTGATGGCGGTCTCCAAGACCCACGCCCCTGAAGCGATTCTCGAAGCCTTTGCGGCCGGATTGCGTCTGTTTGGCGAAAACCGCGTGCAGGAATTTGCCGGGAAGCGCGACGCCCTGCACGGCGCGGGAATCTTTGGCGAGGGAGGCGCAAGCGTCCACTGCATCGGGCATCTCCAGTCCAACAAGGTGAGACGTGCTGTTGAGATATTCGACGGCATCGATACGGTTGATTCACTCGGCCTGGCTCAGGGATTGGATCAGGCTGCGATGAAACTTGGCAAGAAGCTGCCCGTGCTGATTGAGATCAAGATCGGCACGGAAGAATCCAAGCATGGATTGACTCCCGACGGTCCCGAACTTGCTCCTTTGCTCGAACGGATGGCGGATTTCCAGCATCTGGAACTACGCGGCTTAATGACAGTCCCGCCATTTGCAGACGACCCGGAACAGGTGCGGCCGTATTTCCGGCAACTTCGCGTCCTGCGGGCGGACCTAAGTCGAGCCTATCCAAATCTCAAACTGGATGAGCTTTCCATGGGAATGTCGCACGATTTTCAGGTGGCGATTGAAGAAGGCGCAACCGTGGTGCGCATCGGGACCGCAATTTTCGGCGTAAGGTCTTCCAGATAACGGTGGGCTCAATAAGTATGCAGCAGGTTGCAATGAAGTGTTCGTCGTCAATGCACCGATTACCTTCAACTGCTCCATTACGTCGCAACAGACCTGGGATTGCGGCACGCCCATAACGATCGACCTTCCGTTGTTCCGGTGAAGAACGAGCAATGGGGAGGGCGCAACGCCCTCTCCTTTTTTTGCGCTTCGAAAGCTTCCTGGCGGCATACACTGGATGGTTTGTTGACTTTCCTACCTGGGTCCTCTATGTCATCGCTCTATGCCGAGGTCCTCGGCGCAGTCGTACTCACCCTTCTCATCGTCTCGATGTCGCAGTTGCGTGGCGTCAAGACGAAAGCCGACTATCTGCTTGCGGGCCGTTCGCTGCCGGCCTTCGTGCTTGTCTTTACCCTGCTGTCCTCATGGATTGGCGCGGGCTCGCTCTTTGCAGGCGCGGAGAACGCCTACCGCAACGGTTTCGCAGCGCTGTGGCAGCCCGCTGGCGGATGGGCCGGGCTCCTGCTCATCTATTTCATCGCGCCGCGCGCCCGAAAGTTCGCCCAGTTCACCATCCCTGATCTGCTGGAGGCCCGCTACAACCAGACAGCGCGCGTGCTGGGGGTCATCGCGATCCTGTTCGCGTATACCGCCATCGCCAGCTATCAACTGCGCGGCGGCGGAGACATCCTGCACCTCATCTTTCCGAACGCCATTACGAGCACGATGGGGATGTACATCATCGCGGCCTTTGTCATCGGCTTCACCGCGCTGGCAGGCATGGCGTCGGTCGCCTATATGGATGTCGCGATTGGCCTGCTGGTAACGGTTGCGCTAATTGTCTCCATACCGATCCTGCTTCACCATGCCGGTGGCATGGCCGGTCTGCACGCTGCGCTGCCGGAGTCGCACTTCCACTTGCTTGGCTCCATCTCTTTCGCCCGCGCCATGGAGTTTTTTCTTCCAACCATGCTGCTGATGCTTGGCAACCAGGCCATGTACCAGAAATTCTTTTCCGCGAAATCGGAAAAAGACGCGCGCAACGCCGTGGTGGGATGGGTCATTGGCACGGTGATTTTAGAAACGATTATTGTAGCCATTGCGGTGATCGGCTCCGCGCTCTATCGAACCGGAGAAGTCAGCCAGCGCCCGCGCGAGATCATCGCGTATACGGCAACCCATGGGCTGCCCGCCCTGCTGGGCGCGCTGCTGTTGGGCGCCGTATTTGCCAAGGTCATTTCAACGGCCAACAACTATCTGTTCTCTCCGGCGACCAACCTGGTGAACGACGTTTTTCTTCGCTACATGCAGCCGGAGGCAAGCAACCAACGGATTTTGCTCGTGTCGCGGCTGGTTGTCGTGCTGCTCGGCATCTGGGCGCTGGTGCAGGGCGCGTACACCCAGTCGATTCTTGAAAAGGCGCTCTATGCCTATACGATTTACTCGGCTGCGCTGACGCCGGTAATACTGGCGGCGTTCTATTCGCGACGCGTGAACTCGCATGGCGCTGTCGCTTGTATTGGCGCGGGAACGTTTGTCACTGTGTTTTGGGACACGGACATCGTGCGCCACCATTTGCCTGCCGTTATCGGACAGCGCGATGCGATCTTTCCGGCGCTGCTGGCCTCGCTGATCTGCCTGTTCGTGGTGAGTTGGTTCACGCCGCCGCCGCAGCGGGAAAAGGTTGCGCAGTTTTTGCCTTAGGCAGGACACATGCAGGACGCCGTACAATAAAAAGGGCGCCATGGCAGAACATCTGTTGGATTCAGTCAAAGCAAAGTACGGAGCAGTTGCTGAGAGTTCCCTCTCAGGCAACCATGCCGGAGTGAAGGCAGTTGCAGAGGCGTTTGGCTACACCTCCGAGGAGCTGACCTCGATTCCCGCAGAGGCCAACATGGGCCTTTCGTGCGGCAATCCCATCGCGACAGCCTCTCTGAAACCCGGTGAAGTGGTCGCCGATTTAGGCTCTGGCGGCGGTCTGGATGTCTTTCTCGCTTCCAAAAAGGTTGGCCCGCGTGGGCGCGCGATCGGAATTGACATGACACCCGCCATGGTGGAGCGTGCGCGGACCAACGCCGAGGCCGGTGGTTACACCAACGTGGAATTTCACCTTGCTGCCATCGACCAGCTTCCGCTCCCTGACTCCTCCGTGGATTGCGTTATCAGCAATTGTGTCGTCAATCTCGCGCCTGACAAGCCGGCCGTCTTCAGAGAAATCTTTCGTGTGCTTAAGCCCGGCGGCCGACTTGCTGTCAGCGATATCGCACTGAAAGGCGAGTTGCCGCAGGCTGTTGCTGAAAGCTTGGCCGCCTATGTCGGATGCATCTCTGGAGCTATCCGGATCGACACCTATCGGGAAGAGCTACTGAAGGCGGGTTTTGCGCATGTTGAAATTGTCGACAGCGGGGCCGACCTGAATGCCTATGCAAAGGTTGAGAATCAGTCCGGTTGCTGCTCACCTGCAATGGCCACCACACAGGATGCGCTTCCCGTTGTGCAGCAGTCGTGCTCTGCTCCCACTCTCCACGACGAGCTCTCATCCTTGCTCTCGCAGTTCGACGTGAACCAGGCAGCGGCCAGTGTGAAGGTCTACGCTCTCAAACCTGGAGCAAATTAGTGGGAGAATTTCGATGATGCGTCGTGTTTACATGGACGCCAACGCCACCACGCCGTTGCTGCCCGAAGTCTTCGAGGCCATGCGTCCGTATTTTATTGAGCGCTTCGGCAACGCCAGCTCCGTGCATTCCTTCGGCCAGCAGGCTCGTGGAGCGGTGGAGATGGCGCGCATGAGTGTTGCGGCGCTCCTGCATTGCCGGCCTGCGGAAATAGTTTTTACCAGCGGAGGCACGGAAAGCGACAACCTTGCCCTTTTTGGCGCGACCCGGCAGGGCGATCATGTCATTACGACGACCATTGAGCACCACGCCGTCCTGCATGCTGCCGAGCAGCTTGTTCACTGCGGACGCGATGTGACATTTGTCCCGGTCAATTCCGATGGCGTCGTCGATCCCGGAGACATTCGCCGTGCGCTGCGGCAGAATACGCGGCTGATTAGCGTGATGATGGCAAACAACGAGACCGGCGCGATTCAGCCAGTGGAGGAGATCGGACGGATCGCGGTCGAAGCAGGCGTGCAGTTCCACACCGATGCGGTCCAAACCGCCGGGAAGCTGCCGCTTGATGTGGAAAAGATTGGTTGTCATCTATTGTCCATTTCCGGACACAAAATGCATGCGCCCCAGGGAACAGGCATTTTGTTCGTTCGCAAAGACACGAAAATCGAACCCCTGTTTTTCGGGGGAACCCACGAGCGGCAACGCCGCGCAGGGACGGAGAACCTGGCCGGGATCGTTGGTCTTGGGAAAGCTGCGGAGATCGCTCGCAAGGGAATTGAAGACGGCGTGCCTCTACAGATCGCCGCGTTGCGCGATTGCATGGAGCGGGAGATTCTTGCCCGGGTGGAAGGTGCTGGCGCGCATTCGATAGGAGCGAAACGCGTGCCGAACACGACGAACCTCTGGTTCGACTATCTGGAAGGTGAAGCGCTGGTGATCTCGCTGGACCTGAAGGGGCTGGCGGTTTCCGGCGGTTCGGCGTGTGCTTCGGGCGCGAGCGAGCCCTCCCATGTACTGACGGCCATGAATGTGCCGGCAGCGCGCGCGAGCCAGCCTGCGCTTCAGTCTGTCGAAGCTGACGGCGGCGGAAGACGTCGATTTTGCGATTGACATCGTGCCGCA
>DAHVZT010000126.1 GCA_027323885.1 Acidobacteriaceae bacterium | reverse complement strand
GGGCGCCGGACACTGGGCGTTCGGCAGTGGTAACCGATTGCAGTATCCTGCCCGGTACTACCGGAAATTGGTGGAATCGCCTATACTCCAGTCTTTCATGTTGTTGAGTCCCGACATGAACTGAACGGAGAGTCTGGTGGACCAGACGGTATTCGATCGCCGTACATTTCTCGAGCTTGGCGGTAAAGCGGCTCTGGCCGGGGTAGCCGCCAACATTACAGTTCTGCGTCCGGAGTTCTCGCCTGCGCAGACAGGCTCCTCTTCCAACGACAAAATACGTTTTGCTTTGATCGGCGCGGGCGTCCGTGGCAGTCAATTGCTGCAGGCTTCACTGCGCGTTCCCAACGTCGAATGCGTGGCCGTTTCCGATCTTTGGGATGCGCGTCTGCAAGGTGCGCAGGAGTATGCCGGAAAACCGTTGTTTACAACTAAAAACTTTCAGGAAGTTCTGCAGCGCAAAGATGTGGATGCCGTGATCGTGGCGGTGACGGACCACCAGCATTGCCGGGTCGTAACGGCGGCCTGCTCCGCGGGCAAAGATGTCTATTGTGAAAAGCCTATGTCGCACACGGTCGAGCAGGGCTTTGAAATGGTGGAAGCCGCGCAGAAAAACAAGCGTGTCCTGCAGGTCGGCAGTCAGCGTGTCAGCTCCATTCTGTACGCCAAAGCGCGTGAGATTTACGCATCTGGAGCTCTGGGCGACGTGTTCGCCATTGATGCCTATACAGACCGGGACACTGCCAGCGGGGCGTGGGTTTACCCCATTCCGCCGGATGCGAATGAGCAGACGATCGACTGGAACACTTTTCTGATCGGCGCGCCGAGGATACCGTTTGACGCGGCGAGGTTTTTCCGCTGGCGCGGCTATCGGTCGTATGGAGAGGGATTGCCCGGCGATCTCTACGTGCATCTTCTTTCAGGGATATTTTTCATTGCGAATATCAACGAGGTTCCCACGCGCGCCTACTCGACGGGCGGACTGTTCCGCTGGAAGAACGCCGGGCGCGACCAGCCGGATGTCATCGCGACCCTCTATGACTTTCCCAACGTGAGGGTCAGCGTTCATTGCAATTCGAACAGCAATGCGGGCGAAATGACTTCGTTTTATGGAACCAAGGGCACGCTCCAGATCAACGATTCCAAAATGACTTTCACGCCCTACGTGGCCACCCCAGGTCCGGAGACCTACTCCACGATCGGCTGGCCGGCCAAGCTCCGAAATGAGTACCTGGCGCACTGGTATGCCGAGCACCCCCGGCCGGACGTCTCCGCCTACAAAGTTGAGGAAGGTGAGACTTTCGCGGCTCCTGCGCATTATGACGAAGTGGTCGATCACGAGGCACATTTCTTTCACTCCGTCCGGACCAGAGAATCGCCGGTTGAGAATGAAGTGTTTGGCAACCACACTGCCATTGCGTGCCACATGGCGAATGAATCGTATTTCAACCAGAATGTCGCGGTGTGGGATGCCGCGGCGCGGAAGATCAAAACGTAAAGAACTTTTCCGTACTTAAAATTTCATTCTAAAAAAGAGAGGTTGCACGCGAATGCATTCAAGAAGAGAGTTTCTGAAAACCGGGTCGGCCGCCCTGATCTATGGATCCGCGATGCTGCGGGGCAGCACGTTGAACGCAGAACCGCTGGGATTGCCGCTGGGACTACAGCTTTACTCGGTAAGAGAATTGCTGCCCAAGGACTATGAAGGTACTTTGAAAAAAGTGGCTGCGGCCGGGTACAAGCAGGTAGAGGCTGCCGGCTTCTACGATAAGAGCGCATCCCAGGTAAAGCAGGCCATGCAGGCTGCGGGGCTGCAATGTGTCAGCGCCCATTATCCCTTGACGACGCTCCAGGAGAAATTTGACGAGACCCTCGCTTTCGCAAAGGAGCTGGGGCTTGAGTACGTCGTTTGTTCTTCGCCGGGTTTCCAGCATCCAGCACCCGCCGCCAAGTTCGAAGACAGCTTTAAAAATTTCAAGCTAGCAGACTGGCGCTGGAATGCCGAGCAGTTCAACAAGGTTGGCGAGAAGTTCCATGCCGCAGGGCTGAAATTCGGTTACCACAACCATTTCATGGAGCTGCACAAGACCGAGGGAGTCGTGCCGCTCGACGAGCTCATCCGGCAGACAGATCCTTCCAAAGTAACGTTTGAGATGGACTGCGGGTGGGTGATCGTCGGCGGAGGGAATCCCGTGGATTTTCTTCACCGTTATCCGACCCGCATCTCCATGCTGCACGTCAAGGACTTCACCCAATTGAACCCACCCAAGGTGTGCGAACTTGGCAAAGGAGTGGTTCACTACGGGCCAATCTTCCACGCCGCTGCGAAGACCGGACACATCAAGCACATCTTCGTGGAGCAGGAAGAGTTCGACATGCCACCCTTCCAGGAGCTTAAGGGCGACGCGGACTATATGCGGAAGTTCAAAAGCTAGAACTTAGCCCAGCGTCAGCGCGCGCTGTCCAGGTCTCAGGAATGAGACCTGGGACAGCTTATGCGAACAGAACGCAAACGGGCGAATCCAGCGGATATTCCTTTCCGGTGGTCTTCAGTCGTCCCGTATGTGGGTCGCATTGCAGCACCACCAGGTTCGCGGAATCCTGATTGGCGGCCACGATCCATTTCCCGGCAGGATCCATCGCAAAATGCCGCGGCGTTTTTCCTCCACAGGAAATCCACTGGATGGGTTTGAGCTTGCCATCGCTTTGGTTGATGGAGAAAACCGCGATGCTGTCGTCCCCTCTGTTCGAGGCATACAGCGTTCTTCCGTTGGGATGGACCACGACGGTCGCCGCAGTGTTGCCCGGTTTGGGATTTTTCGGCAACGTGGAAATATTCTGGAAGCGAGTCAGGGTGCCGCGGGCCGCGTCCCAATTCAGGCCAGTCACTGTGCTGCCCATTTCCTGCACGGAATAAGCCCATTTCCCGCTTGGATGGAAGGTAAGATTGCGCGGACCAGACCCAGGGATCGCACTGTAGTACGGCGGATCGTTCGGAGTAATCTTTGCGGTCTTTGGATCGAAACGGTAGACCATAATGCGATCCAGGCCCAGATCGTTCACGAGCAGGTAGCGGTTGTCCGGGGAAACCGTCGTGCAGTGCGTATGCGCTGCCTCCTGCCGCTCCGGATTGACACTGTGGCCTTTGTAAAAAATGTTGGACACAGGGCCGCTCAGGCTTTTGCCGGGAAGGATTCTGAAGGTGGCGAGGCTTCCGCTGTCGTAGTTCGCCACAAACAGCGCCTGGCCGGTGTGGTCGGTTGTCGTATTGCAGGGGCCTGCCCCGCCTGAAGGAACCACGTTCAGTGGAGAAAGTTTCCCCGACGCGGTATTGACCGAAAATGCGGAGACCGAACCTTTGCCGCCGTGTTGAATTTCATTCACCGCGTACAGACTGCGATGCCCCGGCGCAAATGTGAGAAAGCTGGGTTCCGGCGTTGGCGCGGCAAGAACCATGTCGGAAAGTTCGCCCGTCTCGCCATTCCACTGATAGGAGTAAATCCCTTTGCTGCCCTTGTCCGTATACGTGCCGACGTAAATGCGTGTGGAGGAAGCATCGCGTGCCCAGGCCCAGCGGCTGGCAATCGGCAAAGCGGCAAGACCGGACAGGAAGGAGCGGCGCGTGATATTCGTCATCGCAAAATGGTAGCACCAGCGGCCGGCTGGATCATCCAGGCGTCCGCGAGATGTGTGCGGGTGGCCTTCCATGCGCTGGAATCCTTTGTCGCGCTGTGTAGGATGGTTGCGCCGCGCGATGCTAGTCTTTTAAGTTGCCGGTACTATGCGGCAGTCTGACGGACGATGCCGGAGATGGTGGAGAAAACGGCTTTGAACAAAAACATGCTGGACGGTTCCATACCGCAGAGGATGACCGGAGGCAGCCGCTTCCTTCGCGCATGCCTCCGCCAGCCGGTGGATCGCACGCCGGTTTGGTTTTTACGGCAGGCAGGACGCTACATGCCGGAGTACCAGGCCGTGCGCAAATCCCATTCGCTGCTTGCAATCTGCAAATCTCCCGCGCTTGCATCGGAGGTAACGATTACCGCGGCGGAAAAACTCGATGTGGACGCAGCCATAATTTTCGCCGATCTTTTGTTGCCGCTGGAGCCGATGGGATTGGACTTTGAGTTTCTGGCGGGCGAAGGTCCCGTGGTCCATAAACCGATCCGAAGCCATGCCGACGTTGCCGCGCTACGCACGGACCGCACGGCCGAGCTGGGGTATGTGGCGGAAGCGATTCGGCGCGTGGTGCATCATTTTGGCGATCGCATGGGCATGATCGGATTTTGCGGCGCGCCGTTCACCCTGGCGAGTTACATGATTGAGGGTTGCGGATCGCGTCATTACATCGAGACGAAACGATTGATGTACTCCGACCCCGCGGCCTGGCACGCGCTGATGCAGACGCTGGCGACAGTTCTGTCCGGATTCGCCGCGCAACAAGTGGCGGCAGGCGCGGACGTGATCCAGATCTTCGACAGTTGGGCAGGCGCGCTTTCCGTCACAGACTATCGCCAGTTCGTCCTGCCCGTAACTCGTCTCCTGGTGAAGAATATTCAGGCGCACGGCGTTCCCGTGATCTACTTCGGCGTCGATACCGCCGCCTTGCTGCCGGCGATGCGTGAAACGGGCGCGGACGTGATCGGACTGGACTGGAGAATTCCGCTGGACGCCGGGAGGCGAGCAGTTGGTGAAGCATGTGCCGTGCAGGGAAATCTCGATCCCATCGCGCTGTTCGCGCCGGAGGCATTGCTGCGCGCCAGGGTGGAAGAGGTCCTGCGGCAGGCTGGCGGCATTCCGGGACATATCTTCAACGTGGGACACGGGATTGTTCCCGAAACGCCAGTGGAGAATGTGCAGCGCGTGGTCCGCTGGGTGAGGGAGATAAGTGCGGAGATGCCGATGCAGACTGACTCGGCCCAGGCGGGCAGGCGAGTATGACCGCGACCGGAGAGCGAAAATACGCCGTGTTGCTCCTGGCTCACGGTACGCCGGAAAAGATTGAGGAGATCCCCGAGTATCTGAAGAATGTAGTCAGCGGACGCCCGATGCCCCAGCACGTGGTGGAAGAGATCCAGCACAGATACGCGCAGATCGGGAAGAGCCCTCTGACGGAATGGACGCTCCAGCAGGCGGAGTTGCTGCAATCCAAGCTCCGGCTGCCGGTGTATGTCGGCATGCGCAACTGGAAACCGTATATTGCCGAAACTGTGCGCACCATGAGGTCGGAAGGGATTACGGATGCCGTGGCGATCTGCCTGGCGCCGCAAAACTCACGCACCAGCGTGGGACTGTATCGGCGCGCGGCCTATGCGGAAGCCGGATCGGCGCTGCGTTTTCACTTCATCGACGGATGGCCCGAACATCCGCTGCTGGCGGACGCCTTCGCCGAGCGGCTGAGAGTCGCGTGGCGCAAAGGCTGCGAGGCGGTCGGGGAGAAACTTCCGGTAGTCTTCACTGCGCACAGCGTTCCCTGCCGGACGATTCAGGCGCAGCCCGCCGCGGCCTCGCAAGCCTCGGATGCAGGGACCGCCCCTTGGACGAGTTCACCCGGGTCTATTGTGCGGCCCACTGCGCCGGAGCGGTCCTACGCCCTGAGCGGTGGCTCCGAATCTGGGCCTGATCCATACGCAATTCAGGCCAGACAGACGGCTGCGCTTGTCGCGTCCCGGCTGTCGAGTGCCGGGCTGACGGAACGGGACTGGTACTTCGCGTTCCAGAGCCAGGGAATGTCCGGAGGACCCTGGATTGGGCCGGCTGTGGAAGACACGCTGCGGTCGCTGCGGCAGGAAGGTCACCATGGCGTTGTGCTGCAGCCGATCGGCTTTCTCTGCGATCACGTGGAGATTCTGTATGACATTGACATTGCTTTTCAGCAGCTTGCGCATGCGCTCGATATGCAACTCTTCCGGCCGGAGTCGCTCAACGATTCGCCGCTGCTGATCGAAGCGTTGCGTGATCTGGCCTTATGCGGGTTCGCTGAACTGCAAGCCTCACAGTTAAGCCCAGCTTCCGCGCCGGCATGAAGCGCATTGCTGTTATTGGCGGAGGAATCGCCGGGGTGTCGGCCGCCTATGAGCTCGCGTTGCAGCAACGGGCAGGCGCGCCCATCGAATTCACTCTGTTTGAAGCGACCGACCGTCTCGGCGGCACGGTGGAGACCGAGCGCAAGGGCGAGTTCGTGCTGGAATGCGGACCGGACAGCTGGGTGACTGAAAAGCCGTGGGCGCGGGAACTCGCGGTTGAGCTGGGACTCGAAGATCAGATTATCGCTTCCCAGGACGACCACCGGCGGACCTATCTTGCGGAAGGACGAACGCTGCAGCCCATGCCCGACGGCATGCGGATGATGGTGCCCTTCCAGTGGGCGGGCGTGCTGAATTCCCCACTGTTTAGTTGGCAGGCCAAGCTGGCGTATCTGCGCGAGCCGAAGATTGCAGAAGAATTGAAGGCGAGCGCACTTGCCAACCACGAAAGCTCGCGGGATGAGTCCGTTCGCGATTTCGTCTTCCGCCATTTTGGTGCGGAAGTCGCCGACACCATCGCGGCGCCTTTGCTGGCCGGGGTTTTTGGTGGAGAGATCGCTACTTTGAGCGCACGCGCCGTGCTGGGGCCCTATGTTGCGCTGGAACGCGAGCATGGGAGCCTGGTTCTGGGATTGCAAAGACGCCTCCAAGAGCAGGCGGAACAGGGAAAAACGCCGGCTTCTGTATTTACCACGTTGCGCAACGGGCTCGGCGGACTGATTGAAGGCATGGAGGCGCGGATTCCAGACCGCAGCGTGCGCAAGAGAACCGCGATGAACTCTGTGGCGCGCGCGGGCGGCCGCTGGCAGTTATTTGCTTCACCCTCGCAGACTGCCAGACAACAGCCGGAAGATTTCGATGCGGTGGTGCTGGCGACTCCGGCCAAGGCAACCGCACGCTTGCTCGCCCCTCTCGATCCGCGGATGGCTGAGTTGTTGCCGCAGCATAGCTCTTCCGCCATTGTGGCAGCGTTCGCATTTACGCCGGAACAGGCCAGAGAGATGCGAGTTCCTCGCGGGTTTGGCTTTCTGGTCCCGCAGCGGACTGGCTCTGCAGAGCCGGTAGCGGACAGCAGTCTGGACGCGCTGGCCCAGCGGGCCTTGCTGGCTTGTACGTTCGTGGACCAGAAGTTTCCCCATCGTGCTCCTCCTGGTGCGGCGTTGCTGCGAGTGTTTTTCGGTGGGGCCACCGCGCCTGGGCTGTTACAGGAAGACAATGAAACATTGCTCAGCCTGGCGCACCGGGCACTGGGAAAAATTCTGGGCAAGCTGCCCGAGCCTAAGATATCGCTGGTCCGTCGCTGGCCAGATTCGCTGCCGCAGTATGAGGCCGGTCACCTTGATCGGGTCGCGGAACTGGAGGCGCGTGCCGCCACACATTCAGGTCTTCGGCTGATCGGCAATGCATACCACGGTGTCGGCCTGCCTGATCTGATCCGCGCCGGACGAATGGCTGCCCGCGCGATGATTCAGTCGTAGCGCAATGCTTCGACCGCATCCATCTGCGCCGCGCGCGTGGCTGGCAGCGTGCCGAAAAGTATGCCCACCAGCATGGCCGTTCCCAGGGAAATGACGACGGACCACGGAGAAATCGGGATCAGATCTGCAGGCAGAAAAAATCTGGCGGAAAGCGGAATCGCAAGCCCCAGCAGTGTACCCAGAATGCCGCCGCTCAAAGAAATCAGCACAGCCTCAGCGAGAAACTGCAACTGGATTTCGCGATAGGTTGCGCCCACCGCCTTGCGGATGCCGATCTCGCGAATACGGGACCGCACCGTCGCCAGCATGATGTTCATAATTCCCACTCCGCTGACGGCCAGCGTAACGGCGGAAACCAGCAGAAGAACGACGGTCAGAATGTTCGCGATTCTCTCCACGGTGGTCAGCAGCGCGGCGTTTTCGTTCACGTCATACACCGAGTTCGCGCGGTGACGCGACTGAATCACTTTAGCAATTTCATTCCGGGCCCGCGGCACATCGCTGAAGTCGCGAGCGGAAAAGAAAATCTGTTTTACCGCGTCGGTGCCGGTAAAGTATCGCGCGACAGGATAAGGGATCAAAATCGTCTGATTCGCAATTTCCATTTGCCCGTAGGTGTTTACACGCTCTTTGAAGATGCCAATGATTGTGAACGGGATCCCTTTTATGGAAAAGGTCTTGTTGATCGCGTTGTTCATATCTCCGAACAGATTCTCGGCAAACGGGACCGTGACTACCGCCACCTTGGAGTGGCTGATCGCGTCCTGTTCGTCGAAAAAGCGGCCCGCGAGCACCACGAGATTGCGTACTTTTCTGTACTGTGGCGAGACGCCAAGCACCAGAACGTCCTTGACCTTGCCGTCGCCGAAACTGATGCGGTCGTGCATTTCCAGCATGGGAGAGGATGCCACGATGCCCGGCACCTGTTCATCCACAGCGGTCAGGTCATCTTTTTTCAGGAAATCCGGACTTTCATCACCGCCCCCCTGATAATCGGCGGTGATCATATTGGAGCCAATCCCCTGGATGTAGTTGACGGCGTATTGCTTGCCCGTCAGCCCGATGGTCACCACCAGAATGACCGAGGCCGAACCCATCACCATGCCGAGCGCCGTCAGCGCAAACCGGACTTTATTGGTGCGGAAGCTGTCGAAGGCAAGATGAAGAATCTCGCTGAGCACCATCGTTTGCTTGGCGCTGGCAAGCGTTCGGGCGAAGGACGGATTGTGGATGCGCGCGGACACTGTTCACCGGGGTCTGTCGACCCGCCCCGCACAACGATTCCTTGCGCCGGGCAGGCGATCCCTTTTTCCAGCATACCGCCAGATCAAGGCCATTTGCTCACCCCGGCGGGCAAACCGGAGGGCGGGCCATCGTACACTGGATCGAGAAGGTACGCCGCGACCGCGGAGGGATGTGTGAGCGGTTGAAACAGGCGGTCTTGAAAACCGCTTTACCCGCAAGGGTAACGGGGGTTCGAATCCCTCTCCCTCCGCCACAATTTATTCTCTTTAATCGCTATTCTTTTCATGGTCCGCCGTGGGGATTACCCCCCGCGATCCATCTCTCAAGGAACGATCTAACAAAAACACATCCACGCCCTATAGCAAGGGAGCGTTATCCCCAGGGGGAATCACCACTGCCAAACCCATTTCACGAAGCGAATGACTCCGATCAAAAAAGACACCGCCATCCCGGTGATGAATGCGATACGGATTAGCCAAGCACCTTTCGAACCGGCATCGGTGCGGATGCTCATAACTAACTGAACAAACCAACACGCCACAGTTATAAGAAGCCACGCCCACCAAGAGATGCTCGTTAGCATTTATGGACCTCTTTGTGTTTTCGGAAAGTGTCGTGAATGTTGACCTTGCCCGCGGAAAACGTACTCCATATGGCGCTCTGAGAAGATATGGAAGGAGCAGCGCAGATGGAGCGTATACCGAGGAAGGTATACACGTACGAGTTCAAGCTGGAGGCGGTACGGCTGGTGGAGTCCGGCCAG
>DAHVZT010000124.1 GCA_027323885.1 Acidobacteriaceae bacterium | reverse complement strand
GCGAGCAGCAGGCAAGCTGCGGCCACTTGCAGGATCTTCTTTGACAATGAGTGCGTGGGCGGCGCGGCCTCCGGTAAAGCTATGGTGCTCATTGGGTGTTCTCCAGCGCGGAAGGTAAAGGTATTTTCCGCGTCAATCGGCAGCGCTGAACTCCAACCTGTCGCCGGGCCTGGTGCCGGTGCGGAGGATGGTTCCGGCGGCAAGCTCGAGCACAGAATGAGCGGAGAGGCATCCGGACAGCCGCATGGGACGCACTTCGCTGCGGACCTTCTTTACTTTTCTGGCGCGATCCAGATAAACGAGGTCGATGGCGAAGCGCATGCCGAAGGTATGGACCGCCTCGCAGGGAACGATCCATAGGCCTTCTTCGCGGCCCAGCCGATCCCGGCCGAGGAGACCTTTTCTGCGTTTGGCCCCGCGATCGGCAACATCGACAGATCCTGCGAGCGTGACCTGGCGGGTGAGGTTGGAAACCTTCAGCCGGACTTCCGGCTTGGCAGCAGGACGGAAGCGGAGCCGGTCCAGCATGCTTCCAGTGGACTTCGTCTTTACTGTCGTTGTAGTCGCCATGACTCGCTGCATCTCCTCATTGCGTCAAAAAAATGAGCTGGCATTTCAAGACCGTGCATGTCTTGGGCTGGCGGCCCTCCTGGGATGCCGGGCCGGTACATTGGACGCGCTCCTGGGATGATGCAGCCGGAATCCGCTGGAATGGCGAGGCTTGCGATAGCGAAAATGCGTCCGGGCCAGCCGCGCATGCCGGTCGTAAGGCCGGGTGTGCTTCCGGCGACCATGAGAATGGGCCGGGCGCGTGGCACGGCTGCCAAAGCAGCAACGATGAATCTTCCAGCCAGCAAGTCTCAGGTCCGGCTTAGCCGCGGGATCGTAATTGGCTTCCTGATGGCTCCCATCAGCCGAGGCCTGCGCTGCCCGCTCCGCAGGAAAGCCCGGATCCGCAGTGGAAGCCTGGACCGGGCGCCATCCTGCGCCGGGGCACACGGCAAGCAGCGCCAGAAGGAGCAGAAAACATGAGGCCCGAATTACCCCAAAGCGTGTCGTTTGCATCTACGAGCCTTCCCGGTGGACTGCGGATGGAGCGCTCCGCAGCCCAGCAAGTGGAATGTGTGCCAGTCTTGCCCTGCGCTTAACCTATTGCGGAACCGCTCCTCCGCCACCGCCGCCTCCGGGCGCTGCGCCGCCCGCTCCGCCAGCACCTGACATTGTGTCGTTCTGGAGCGGCTGCTCGGGCTTCATGCTGTCGATCAGTTGTTCCACCGGCATGGTTGGCGGAGGAGGCGGTACTCCCGGGTCCTGCGCGGTTCCGCTGGCCGAAGGATTGGACATCGGCATATCGGAATTCGGCGGCAGGAAGCTTTCGGGGTAATTCAGTCTCGGAATCGGCTTCCCTGCCGGCATAGGCCGGGCAATCTCCGGCGTGATGATCACCATCAATTCGGTATTGGTCTTGTTCTTTGAAATCGACTGGAAAAATTTTCCCAGGATCGGAATGTCGCCGATGAACGGAATCTTCTGAAAAGTCTGTGTTTCCCGGTTGTCGAGGAGCCCCCCGATGGCGAAGCTCTGACCATCTTTCAATTCAACCTCGGTCTTGACCTTTCGAACATCCAGCGCGGGCACGGTGAATCCGGAAATCTGTACGCCGTTGGTGAAGTCCAGAGAGCTGACCTCCGGCGCAACCTGCAGACGGATGGTGCCGCGCGGAGTGATGGTCGGGATAAAATTCAGCCGCACACCAAACTCCTGAAACTGGATCGTGACGGCGCCTGTGCCTCCTCCGGTAATACCCTGGACGACTGGATAGGGATATTCTCCCCCGGCCAGAAAACTCGCCTGCTTGCCATTCGTAGCGATCACATTCGGTTCCGCGAGAACCTCAATGATCCCCTGCTGTTCCATCGCGGCAATGGTGGCGCCTAGATTCAGGTCAGGACGAAAGAAGAAGAGATTCAGTGCATTCGAGAGCGTCGTGGTTGCCGGGGTCGTTCCGCTGGGCGGAGTTACCGTAGTCGACGGATATTGGCCAGTGGTGACGGTACCGATCGTGTTTGTCGCTCCGGTACTGAAAAGATTCAACCCAAGCTGATAAGTGAACGTGCGATCCACGCTGGCGAATCGGACTTTCAGAAGGATTTGCGGATCGGCCGGAGGGACTTCCACATAGAGCAAATTCACCACTTTGCCCATGGTGGACGCGATCTGGACGGCCCGCTGGGAGCTGTTGAGATCGCGAACCGTGCCCCGGAGGAAGATAAGGCCGTTCTCCGTGCTCACTCGCAGCGGCTGGCCAGGAAATTCCGCCACCAGCTCCCGGCGCAGCGAAGCCAAACGATCATTTGCGACGAAGGAGCTGGGACGGACCGTTACATTGAAGAATCGCCTGCCGCCACCGGCCTCCCAGACAATCAGGCTGGTCTTGCCCGGCGCTTTGCCATTGACCATGACCTCGTTCGGGCTGGTCGCCGTAGCTTCGGCGATGTCACTCAATCCGACGGCAATTCGCACGATCGGGTTGGTACTGTCGACCAGCACAGATTGCCCAACGGTTATGTACAAGTCATTGGCTACGTCCTGACCGGGGACCTCCGCGGACTGACGCGGAACACTGGCGGTTTTGGCGCAGAAACCAGAACCAAGGCAGAAGAAACCCAATTCCAAGGAAAGCGATGCAATAAAAATACGGGTATTCAATCTCACTTATTTTCCCCGCCAGAAACAAATTTTGATTCACTACGCTTGGAACCATTGAAAACTTCGATCAAGTAGACGCGAGACGCTGGCTTGTAAGCCCGATGCACCGGTTTGCCGGACTGAACTTTCGCCATGGTGTTGGAATCGGTGAATAGACTCGCCATCGCCAGGCCGGGCGGATTAGAAATCTGCGTGTCCAGAGGATTGCGCAACACCAACTGAATACGTGTCTGACTTCCAGCGAGGCTGAGGAGTTCCGCCTGCTCCGGCGTAACCAGCAGATTGACCACCTGCACCTGTTTCGGTTTGCCTTCTGCGTCCTTCTGGATATCGGTACCCGCGGAGAGGACCTCAATGTTCTGCAGCAAGGTCCTGACCCTGGACTGGCTGTTATTTGCAGGCCCACCGGACGGGTTTCCAGAAATCAGGACATCCACGCGCATGCCCGGAGTTACGAAACCTGCCACGCCGACGACATCATCCACTTTCACGGCGCAGGCTCTCATGCCCTGCCGGATGGTTGCGGCCAGTCCCCCTCCAGCGCCCAGCGCAGCGAGCCGGGTTTGAACGATGGGCTCCCCTTCATACAGGTCGGAAACGACCCCTCGACCGATGGCGTCTTTCATGTCGAGAATGGTGCCTTTGGGCGGAGTTCCTGAAATTTCAATCGTAGTGAGGTCAGCCTTGGTAAGCACGCTTCCCAGCTTGATGTCCCGTGCTGCCGCGACTACGTTCGTGCCATGATGCTGGCTGGCCATCAATCCGTGGCCCACGACCCGGTAGACAACAAAGCTGCATGCCGCTGCCACGACGAACGCGCTCAAGAGAATCAACATTAACCTGCGATTCATTCCCACACCTATTCAAGCGAACATTGGACCTGAAAGTGACTTCCGATAGGAAGCAGTGGCAATTGTCTTGCCAAATAAGATCGCAGCTGGCGGAACGGGAAATCAGGCGTTTGGACCAGGCACAGTCGACAAGTGTGAACGGATGTATACCAACGGTCCTTCCTGTGTAGCCCGGCAGACACGCTTGCCTGGGCCGGTTACCTATTGCCCGCAGTTATCGGGCCATAGAAATGGCAGGAAGATTGCATTGCACTCAGGAAAGGCCTTCTGCCAGGAAGGAAGCTTCAGGAATTTTGAACTCGCTCCAGCCCATCACGCTTTTTTCGGATTTGCCGCCAACCAGCGGAAGCCCCTCGTCTTTTACGGTCTCGCTGGCGGTGCATGCCTGTGCGCTGGTCGCTATTGCCTTTCTGTTCAATCACATGCCGCGTGTCTCCGAGCATCGCCCGAACCGGCATTATTCCGTTCGCACCCTGACGCTCCATGACTGGCAGCCGCAATTACACTGGTCTGCCCAGGCCCCAGGCGGATCTCCCGCTGAACCAGCAAAGGACGTTATGGCTCGAGCTGCGGGCAGCGCAATGGCAGCTTCGCGCCCCCAGCAACTTTTGAGTCCCCGGATTCCCGCACGCCAAACACTTATCCAGCCGGACGCGCCTCCCAAGGTTGTGCTTCCCAGGGACACTCGCATTCCTCTGCTCCTGCTGTCTTCGCAGGAACGGGCCGTGGCGCCGAAGATCATTCCACCTCCGCCCCAAAAGCCCGCGGCCGTGACCGCTCGTCCAACTTTGGCCCTGCCGAATTTCGAGTCGAGAGCGGCGGACATCCAATTGGCTTCGAGCAAAGCCGCGTCGCAGAGCTTCCTTGTCGCCAGCACCACATCGCCGGTCTCCATGCCTGTCCAGGGTGCGGTGCACTTGCCGGAAACTTCATCAAAGACGCCCACCCTGCCGTCTCCCGCTACAGTCATGTCCATTTCCAGCGTGATTCTGCCGGAAGGAAAAATAGCGGTGCCGCTCGCCAATGAAGTCGCGGCCGTTTCTCTGCCTAAATCCGCGGAGCCAGGGAGCAATCCGAATCCTTCCAATTCCGGACACGGCGACATCGCCGCCAGGCGCAACGGTGTGGGTCCTGGCGGAAACGGCAACCAATCCGGAAAGGAAAGCGCCGCCGCAACCGGACCCTCCGGAAAGCCGGGCGGGGAAAGCGGCCAGTCCTCGGGAACGCAAAGTGGTCCGGACAACGGCTTGGCGTCGGCGAACAATGCAGGTTCGGTGGCCAGGCAGGAAGCCGGTTCCCTGGCGGAAGCGGAGCCCCGGACAACCCGCCTCACCTTGTCGAAGACGGGGAAGTTCGGAGTTGTGGTGGTGGGCTCCTCAGTCGCGGAGGAGTATCCCGAAACGCTGGGAATATGGGCCGACAGACTGGCCTACACCGTCTATCTCCACATGGGCCTGGCGAAAAACTGGATTCTTCAATATGCCGTTTCGAGCGCCCATCAAGTCCCCGGAGCAAACCGGCCGGACGCGCCATGGCCTTACTCCATGGTTCGACCCGATCTGGCTGCCGGCGACCTGAACGCAGACGCTATCCTGGTGCATGGCTTCATCAACGTCGCTGGCCGGTTCGACCAGCTCGCTGTGGTTTATCCGCCGCAGTTTGCTCAGACAAAATTCGTCCTGGGAGCACTCCAGCAGTGGCAATTCCGGCCCGCCATGCAGAACGGACAAACCACTCCGGTGGAAGTCCTGCTCATCATTCCCGACGAATTGGAGTAACGGCAAGTCCGTTCTATGACCGGCCCGTTCACCGGCTCGGCCCGATCTTTGATTTCGGCTCGAGTTATCCCCCGCTGCTCTTCAGCATCTGTTCCGCATGTCTCAGCGAGGTCTCCGTCAGTTGCGCCCCGCTCAACATTCGGGCGATCTCCTGCCGGCGTTCTTCGTTGGACAGCCGCCGGATGCTCGTACGCGTGAGCCCTGCCTGTTCCTGTTTTGCGACCAGATAGTGCTGATCGGCAAAGGCGGCGATCTGCGGAAGGTGGGTGATGCAAAGCACCTGCTGGACGCGCCCCAATGTTTTCAGTTTCCGCCCCACGGCCTCCGCCGCGCTGCCGCCGATGCCGATGTCGATTTCGTCGAAGACGAGTGTACGCGGCAACTGCGTCTTCCTTTTCCCTTTTGCAGCCGCATTCGCGCCCTCCTCCACGCTTACCTTCAGCGCCAGCATCACCCGCGACATCTCCCCGCCGGACGCGATCTTGTCGAGCGGCTTCAGCGGCTCTCCGGAATTGGTAGCGATGCGGTACTCAATCGTATCCCAGCCATGCGCCGACCAGGCGGTCACTTGGTGCTGCGCGGTCACGGCAATTTCAAAGCGTGCCTTCATCGCAAGCTGATTGATTTCAATTTCGACGCGTTTCGCCAATTTTTGGCCAGCAATTTTGCGCTGCTCCGTCAGCTTTTCCGCGACTTCGCCGAATGTCTTTGCGGCGGCGGCAAGCTGCGCGCCAAGCTCGGCCAGCAATTGATCGCGGTTTTCAATCTCCTCCAGTTTCTCGCGCACCTGCTCCCCATAGGCAATCACTTCGGCCACGCTGGCGCCATATTTGCGTTTCAGCCGGTCGAGCAGCGCCAGCCGGTCCTCAATTTCCTCCAGACGCTCGGGCGATGCCTGGATTTTCTCCGCGAAGTCGCGCGCCTGTTCGGCCAAATCTCCAACATTGGCGCGCGCAGCGGTCAACTGCTGCACAGCCTCTTCCCAGCGCGCATCGTACCGCAGCAGCTCTTCAAACTGCTTCAACCCGGCACGGAGCGCGACTTCGGCGGATGTCGCAGACTCGTACAGCACGTCGTGGGCGCCGAGCGCGGCAGCATACAGTTTTTCGGCATTCGCCAGGACGCGCCTCTCGGCCAGCAGAGTTTCTTCCTCCCCCGCTTCGAGTTGCGCCTGCTCAATCTCGCGCGATTGGAAGCGCCACAGATCGGCCATACGCAGCCGATCCTGCTCGTCGGTCTGCAGGGCGGCAAGTTTGTCGCGCAGTCCGCTCCACGCCTGGAACGCCGCGGCCACCGCGTCCGAGGAAATTCCCGCGCTGCGATCGAGCAGGATTCGCTGCTGCGCCTGGTCAAAGGCCCCCAGCGTATCGCTTTGCGCGTGAATAAGCGCCAGTTCCGGCGCGAGCAACCGAAGCACAGACACCGTGGCCGGCTGATTGTTCACAAACACACGGCCCTTGCCGTTTCCCGCAATCTCGCGCCGCAGAATGATCTCTTCCCCGGCCGCATCCAGTCCGTTCCCTTCCAGGATTGCGGTTGCGCCGGGCGTTGTCTCAAACACGCACGCGACGATTGCCCGTTCCGCTCCATGCCGCACCACTTCCGCGGAGGCCTTTTCACCGAGCAGCAGCGCCAGCGCGTCGATCAGGATGGACTTGCCCGCGCCGGTTTCGCCGGTCAGCAGGTTCAGTCCCGGCCCAAAGTCGACGGTCGAACGATCGACCACAATATAGTTTTCGGCGCGCAGTTCGAGCAGCATGACACTCCGGGAAAGCTTTGAAAATTCGAAGGCAACAGGGATGGGATGAGCGCAGCATAGCACGCGCCAAATTCACAGCTTGGAGCATTGCCTGAGCGCCGGTACACTCTAATTAACGATATGAACGCATTTTCCGTTCTTACTCTTTTCCTGCTCCAGACGCAAGACGCGACGCAGCCGGCGCCTTCCACTTCCATTGTCAGCGCAAGCGCGCTCGCTGAGATGGCGCACAACCTGGGCCCCATCGCCATCGGCGTGCTGGTCGTGCTGTTGATCGCCAGCTTGCAATCCTGGAGCATCATTCTGGGCAAGTGGGCTTCCTTCCGCCGGGCAAGCACCCAAAGCAAGCGATTTCTTCGCGCCCTGCGGAAAGCCGAGCGCATGCAGGATGTCGCGGCTGTCAGCGAGCAGTTCAAGCCGAGCCCGCTCGTGCAGGTGTTTGAAGATACCTATGCGGAATACCGCCACCAGACCGACGGCACCGGAGAAATTCGTAGCATGCGCGCGCTGGAGCGCACCGCGCAGACGGCCGCCAGCGAAGCCCTGAGCGTGATGGAAACGCGCATGACCTGGCTGGCCACGATCGGCAATGTGGCAACGTTCATCGGTCTGTTCGGCACCATCATGGGAATTGTCGATGCATTCCATGGTCTGGGCAGCTCCGGCGGAGCGACTCTGCGGGCGGTAGCGCCGGGCATCTCGGAGGCTCTCATTACAACGGCGGCAGGTATTTTCGTCGCCATTCCCGCAGTTGTCGGTTACAACCAGTTGACCGCAAGGCTGCGGGAAGTCGGGGCGCGCCTGGACGATTTTACCCGCGAACTGCTGAACAGTCTGGAAGAAATCCAGTTCATACCCGCTCCCCCACCCCCGGAAGACTACAGCCGCCAACGGGAGGCGCAGCGTGGCCTACACCGCTAAAAACGGCAGCACGCAGACCGCGCTTTCCGACATCAACATCACTCCCCTGGTGGACGTGGTGCTGGTGCTGCTCGTGATTTTTATGATCACGGCGCCTGTGCTGCAGTCCGGGATTGAAGTTGCCGTACCGAAAACGAAGACGGTCAAACAGATTACCGAGCAGCGCACGGTGGTCACCATCGACAGCCAGCAGCGTGTGTATCTCGATGACAAGCCGGTGAATGTAAACGATCTGCCTTCCATGCTGCAACACAGAAGCGCCGGCGCGGCCAAGCAGGTCATCTACTTGCGCGCCGACCAGCGCGTGCCGTTCGGAGCGTTCGCGTCCGTGATGGATGCGGTCAAGCAGGCCGGCATCACCAATATCAGCATCGTGACGCAGCCGATCACCAGCCACTCGACTCCATAGAACAATGGCCTATATTCACGAAACCTGGGAACCGCAGGAGCCAGTAGCAGGCTCCTGGATCGGCTCGTTCGCGCTGCATGCCGCGCTCGGCGCAGCCATCGTGGCGTCCACGATCTATCTGCACGCTTTTCACGGTGACCGGTGGGGACAGATGAGTTCCGGGACCGCAATCAGCGCGACCCTTGTATCGTCCGCGCCTTCTCTGCCCCTGCCGAACACGCAGGCCACGAACGACAACGTGCTCGCCACCCAGACTCCCAGCCCGGCTCCGCTGCCACCGATGCCCAAGGCGGACGTGGCGCCGGAAGAGAACGCGATTCCCATTCAGGCAAAGCCGAAAGTGGTTAAAAAGATCGCGCCCAAGGCCCAGCCCAAGCCGCCCAAGTATGTGCAGTCGCCGAAGCAACAACATCGCGCGGCCTATGGGGAAGCGGCGCCCTCCAGCATTCCGATGGCGAACGCCAGCGCCGCCAACAAAAGCGTTGTTGTCCAGAATGGCGACTTCGGGTCGCGGTTCGGCTGGTATGTGGATGTCATCAAGCGCACCGTTTCGCAGAATTGGTACAGCCAGCTTGCCGATCCGCGCGCATCCGTGGGCCACTCCGTCGTGGTCACATTCACGGTCCATCGCGACGGCACAGTCAGCGATCCGCGTATCGCCCAGTCGAGCGGTGTACCCACGCTCGATATGTCGGCGATTCAGGCTGTCCAGCGCGTGAACTCCTTCGGCCCATTGCCCTCGGGGTATCCGGGCAATTCCGTTTCCGTGGCGTACACCTTCACCTATGATGAAGCTACGCGTCATTGAACAGCCGCATGTCATGGTCTTCGAATCCGCACGTAAATGGAGCAGCACAGGTATGAGAAATCTCCCGCGTTTTGTTGGTAAGCGTTCCACTGACTGTTTGTTCGCCGTCATTCTCGCCGCCACCACCATGGCAAATGCGCAGGACTGGGTCCATACCGGCACGAACCTCGGCGCGCAGAAAATCCGATTGGCTGCCGCGGATTTCAAAGCGGTCGGCACCGATCCCGCTGTGACCACAGCCCAGCAGACCTTCAACCAGGTGCTGTACTCGGATTTAAGCAATGCCGGAATCTTCGATATGGTTTCCAAGAGTCTGGCTCCGACCGGAACGCCCGGCTCCCCGGCGGAAATCAATCTCGCGCAATGGAGCGCTCCTCCTGCGAATGCGGCGATGGTCGCCTTCGGCGCCATCAACGTGCAGGGCGGACGCGACATCGTATTCGGCTGGCTGTTCGACACCAAGAACACGCAGTCTCCCCAGGTGCTGGGCCAGCAATACAACGAGGCCGACACTCCAGATACACCACGCCACATCGCCCATGAATTTGCCGATGCGATCATTTCGCGACTGGGCGGCGGAATCAACGGAATCGCGGAAAGCAAGATCTTCTACGTTTCCGACCGGAGCGGCAAAAAGGAAATATGGGAGATGGACTACGACGGCGCGAACCAGCATCAGATCACCCATCTGGGCCAGATTGCTCTGTCGCCGCGCATTTCCCCGGACGGCGGCCGGCTGGCGTTCAATGAGCTGAGTTCCAAAGGCTCCAACATCCGTATTTTTTCCATGAGCCTGAACCGCCTGGTGACCTTTCCCGTGCATGACGGAACGGATTTTTCTCCCGCCTGGTCGCCTGATGGCAACAATCTCGCCTTTTCCTCGTCGCGCACGGGCGATCCTGAGATATGGATGTCGAGCGCAAGCGGCTTCAACCTGCGCCGCATTACCGCGTTCCGCGGACCGGATGTTTCCCCCGTGTTCAATCCGAAAACCGGCAATCAGATTGCGTGGATCAGCGGACGCACCGGGCTGCCACAGGTCTACATCATGGACTCCGACGGAACCGCAATTCAGAGAATGACGGATGGCGGTTACGCCACGTCGCCCTCCTGGTCTCCTAACGGGCAATTCCTCGCCTACGCATGGTCGCGCCACTATGGCCCAGGAGCGCCGGGTGGTCAGGACATCTATGTGATGGATATCGCCAGCCACCGTTGGATTCAATTGACGCATGACATCGGGCGCACAGACTTCCCTTCCTGGTCGCCGGATGGCCGCCACATCGTATTTCAACGCACCACACACGGACACAGTGAAATCTGGACCATGCTGGCCGATGGAAGCCAGCAGCACGCGTTGACAAAGACGGGCAACGGGCGAATGCCGAACTGGAGTTGGAAGTAAGCTTCCACCTCGCAGAAAATCACTTGACTTCCGCTTTTCACCATTACACTAGGTACGAAGATTCCTGTACGAGGAGAGATCATGCGTCGCTTTAGAAAAAATTCCGCCTTGGCCGCGGCTTCCCTTGCCGTATTTTTGATCGTGACCGGCTGCCATCACAAACAGGCCGCAGTTCCAGAGCCGCCCCCACCGCCGCCGGAGAGCGCACCCGCTCCCACAGCGACCATTACCGCGTCGCCTGAAAGCTTCAATCCCGGCCAGGGCGTGGTACTGACGTGGCATACCACCGACGCCACGGATGTCGCAATCGATGGCATCGGGAAGGTGGAACCGAGCGGCACCAAAACGGTGAACCCCACAGCCACCACCACCTATCACCTGACGGCCCGCGGCGATGGCGGGTCCACCGACGCCACCGCAACGGTTACGTTGAATGCCGCCCCGCCCGCCCCACCGGCGCCGCAGCAATTGACTGAAGCGGATTTCGAGCAGAACGTCAAGCCGATTTTCTTCGATTACGACAGCTACAGCATCCGTCCGGATGCGCAGGCGACGATCACGCAGGATGCCTCGTTCCTGCAGGCGCACCCGAATGCGAAAATTCTGATCGCAGGCTATTGCGATTCGCGCGGGTCGGAGGAATACAACCTGGCGCTGGGCCAGAACCGCGCGAACGCCGCGAAGACCGCCCTGACCCAGGCGGGCGTGGATGCCAGCCGCATTCGCACCATCAGTTATGGCAAGGAGAAGCAGTTCTGCACGGAACAGAATGAATCCTGCTGGCAGCAGAACCGGCGCAGCCAGTTCACTCTCGATCAGTAGAGTCCGGTCCAATAGGGCCGCGCATTCTCTCCTGGAGGCGCGGCACAACCGCCAAACGGCAGTATCGGCAGGAACATTTCCTGCCGATACTGCCGTACACTTTGAATAGGTACCAGAATTCCGGCGCTGTTGGCGCTTCCAATCAGGTGATGCATGCGTAATCTCTCCAGAATTTTCATTGTTTCTGTTTGTATTCTTGGCCTGTCCGGCGTGCCCCATGCGTTTGCCGCAAACAAAGACATCATCGCGCTGCAGGCGCAGGTCCAGCAGGTGCAGGAGATGCTGACCAGCATGCAGCAGACGAATGACGAGCATTTCGCCACCGTCCACAGCCTGTTGCAACAGACCTCGGAAAATGTCGCCAAGATGTCCTCTCAGGTGGAGGCGATGCAAAAGGCGGCGCAGGCCCAGCAGGGCACGGAGGGTAACTCGCTGCAGCAGCTTTCCGGGCAGATGCAGTCGATGAACGATTCTCTCGATGAACTGCGCGCCCGGCTTGACAAGCTGGACAAGACGCTGAACAACATGCAGTCGCAGCAGCAGTCTCTGAGCGCGGGCCAGACCGCGCCAACCGGTGCATCGCAGCCGGCCGCCGGAGCTCCCGCTGGAAGCGGAGAGCCGGCGCAGGGCGCAGCTCCCGCGGCCCCCCAGGCGCCCCCGGTCGATCAGCTTTACCAGTCCGCCGCCAGCGATTACAACGCGGCGAAATACAATCTTGCAGGTCAGGAATTCGCCGATGTGATCAAGTTCTATCCCCAGAGCACGCAGGCTGGAAATGCGCAGTTCTACCTGGGAGAAATCGATTATCGCGCCGGCAACTACAAGGGCGCCATCGACAACTATAAGCAGGTGCTGACGCAGTATCCGGGCAGTCCGAAAGCCGCGACCGCCGAGCTGCGCAAAGGAGAATCGGAGCTGGCGCTGGGCCAGAAAGAAGCCGGCATCCGCGACCTGCGTTCTCTGATCCAGCGGCATCCGCAAACCCCGGAAGCGATGCAGGCACGCAGCAAACTCAACGGCATGGGCGTTCGCATCTATGCCAAACCCACAGCAGGCCGGTAGCGCCCGCCAGCAGACCACGAGGACCCATGACCGAACCACGCAAGGTAGTTCCCCACCCCGACGGCGATGAACATAAAGGCGCGGTCGAAGATGACTCGCCGCACACCAGTGGCGACCGGGCGACGCAGCACGGCTCGTTGACCGGACAGCTCGGCCATCGCAATCCCGACGATTTGACGAATGGCAACGATACGGATTATCCGGAGCCGGGTTCCAGCCCGGAACACTCAGGCCAGCACGGCTAATTGTTCCGTCTTCCTCATCAACCGCGGAACCTCGCGTCATGAGCGGCACGGAAGTCTATGTTTTGCTGGTCGTGTTCGCCGCCACGCTCCTGCGTTCCACCTTCGGCTTTGGCGAAGCGCTTTTCGCCGTTCCCATGCTTGCGCTTCGCATTCCGATAGCGGTCGCGGCTCCGCTGGCCGTGCTGGTCTCCATCACAATCGCCGCGCTGGTTGTGGCCCAGGACCACCGGAGTATCCATCTGCGCAGCGCGGGCTGGCTGATGGGCGCCACGCTCTTTGGCATCCCACTGGGACTGCTGCTTCTGGCGCGCGGCCAAGAACGGCTGCTGAAGGCGGCCCTGGCGCTTGTTATTCTTGCCTTCGCCCTTTACTTCCTGTCCGGACAGCGGCCGCCCGCAGTGAGCCCTGAATCCCGAGGATGGCTGTTTACCTGCGGTTTTCTGGCCGGCGTATTCGGTGGAGCTTTTGGCATGAACGGACCGCCGCTGGTGGTATACGGAGCGATGCGCCGCTGGACGCCGCAGCAGTTTCGCGCCACACTGCAGGGCTATTTTCTTCCTGCCAGTACCGTGGGTATGGCTGGCTACGCGGCGGCGGGCATGTGGACGCCGGCAGTGACGCATTTTTATCTGCTATCCCTCGCAGGGGTGCTACCAGCCACTTTCCTGGGCCGCTGGCTGAATCGAAGGCTGGCGGGTGAAATCTTCCTGCGGTATGTGTACGGCGGCCTGGCGATTGTTGGAGCCGTACTGCTGGTGCAATCCTTCCGCGTCCCGGCCCACTTCTTTTGCTGCGCAGCACGATAGCTCCGCAGTATAGTCAGGTATATCCCTGCTGACCGGGAGCCGGTTGCAACTTCACGAAAGGTTTAGAGTCGCTTGCCGTCGATGACACGGACTGCGAATCGCATTTTCTATGGAGAGCTATTCAATCACGGAACGGACCAGGGTCAGCCGAATTCCAAAGCGCGGGGTTTACGACAAGGCGCAGGTTCACGCGATTCTGGATGAAGGCTTTCTATGCCACGTGGGATTCGTGATCGAGCGGCAGCCTTACGTCATCCCCACCGGGTACGTGCGTGCGGATGAGAAGCTTTATATACACGGCTCGGCCGCCAGCCGTATGCTGCGCACGCTCGATCTTGGGGTTGAGATCTGTGTGACGGTCACTCTCGTCGATGGATTCGTGCTGGCGCGTTCGGTCTTCCACCATTCCATGAATTACCGTTCCGTGGTGATGCTCGGGACGGCGCACCTCGTCAGCGACCGCGAGGAAAAGCTGGACGCATTGCGGCGTTTTACCAACCATATCGTCGCAGGCCGCTGGGAAGAAGCGCGCCGGCCCACCGACCAGGAACTTAAGGCCACATCAGTGCTCGCGTTGCCGTTGCAGGAGGTTTCCGCCAAGGTGCGCACCGGGCCACCGCTGGACGAAGAAGACGATTATGCTCTGCCCATCTGGGCCGGTGTGGTCCCGCTCCGTTTGCGGTCGGCCCAGCCCGTGCCAGACGAGCGGATGCTGGCCGAAGCGGGTGTCTTCGACACAGGAAGATTGTCTTTGTAGCTCGGCGATTCTTTCAAGGTGAAAAAACGCAAGGGCAGAGATTTTGTCCCTGCCCTTGGCGGTGAAATCTTTCGCGCCGACTTACTGTTTGTCGTACACGACGGTTTCGGGCTGCGATTGGCCGACCGGTCCGCCAACGTTCGTCATCGTCCTCCCGTCCGACGCAACGGTATAGGTTCCCTTGTACATCGGGTGCCCATGCAATTTTTCAACCACCATGAAGGAATTGGGTCCAGACCTTGTGAGGGCAAGCGTCAGTCCTTTGGGGACCGTGGGGCCGACCGGAGCATAATCCTTCCCATCGAACTTGGCGTGGAGAGTTGCTTTCATCTGCGGCAGGCTCCAGGTCAACCCGTCGTTTCCGTAGGCGGCGAACTCGAGCATCTCATCCGTGTCCGTCTTCACTTTTGTGCTCTTCCATTTGCCCATCAGCCCCTGGCCGCCAGTCTGGCGCGTGTAGACATTCTCGTCATGAAAGGCACTGCCGTTTGGCTGTTGGCCCTGGGTGGTAATGACCAAAGAATAGCCATCCTCTGAGAGGTCCAGTGTCTGCGAGTAGGTGTATCCGCCAGTACCGTGGATGGCGACTTTCCAGCTAGTCCCACTGACTTGCTGCCAGCTTTCCGTGTTCCCGAAAAGCGACGGGTAAGGGTTGCCATCTGTTTTGAAAGTGTAGGAGCCTTCCGGGACCGTTTCCCGGATCATTCCATTCGACGCAGGAGAAAACGTCATGATCTCCCCCGTCAAATGGCTTTTCGCCTGATTCAGTTTCCACGTCCCGACGAAAGGACTCGCAGCGAGCGCAAAACTCGCCGTCCCGAGCATAGCGAACAAACAGCCCGATTTCATCCAACGTTGCATGTGCGTTTTCTCCTTGGTGAAACTCACCATTCGGAGGCTGGTGCGAGAACCGGGGGATAGTAGACGGGACCGGGCTCCATCTGATCGCCCCAACTATACGCGGAAAGATAGAGGAATTGAATGAGAACTAAATACTGTGACCAGCCGGGAAGCGGGGAGCGCTGCTGGTCTGTGTCCATTCGGCAGGTTGTTCCCATGCAGGGAACAGGACCATGCTGACTCGAAACAATTTGTTATTCCGAGCGAAGTCCGCTGTGGCGGGCGTCCCGGAGGGACCTGCGTTCGTGCCTGCGCGCCACACAACCGCACGGTCTCTCGCCTGGATCGCTGGCGGATTGGCTCCACGGAATGGGCCAGGGAGGAACCGCAATTCTGGCTCGGGCCAGATCCAATGCCGGTCAGGCTAGCGCAGCGTCTCCATCACTTCCTCGAGCACTTTCTGGCCGGGCCGGGTACGCTCCTGCGGCAGCGTAGCCAGGGGTTCGGGAACCATGTTGAGTAGAGTGGTGAAATCCGGCTTTTTTGTATCGATGTAGAAGAGTCCGGTCAGAACTTCGCCCTTTTGATTGGCTTCCATCAGGGCCGTCACCGCGGCGATTCGGTCCACGGGATTGTAGCTCTCGTGGAGCTTGCGCAATCGCAGATGCGACCCGTCATGCATCTCCACGTCATACGTGGTGCCCGGATCGTAATCGACGGAAATATCTTCAAAGTGCGGCACAAAACCGACTTCGCCGATGGCTTCCTCATGCGCCTGCATGTACTTGTAACTCTTGGTAGAGCCTTCATGATCATTGAACGTGACGCATGGAGAAATCACGTCGAGCACGACCGTGCCCTTATGCGACATCGCCGCCTTCAGCATGGCGAGCAACTGCTTCTTATCTCCGGAAAAGGACCGGCCCACAAACGTCGCTCCCAGCTCCACAGCCATGATGCAGATGTCGATGGGGGGAAGGTCATTGATGACGCCGGTCTTCAACCTGGAGCCGACGTCCGCCGTAGCAGAGAATTGACCCTTGGTCAGTCCATATACGCCGTTGTTCTCGACGATATAAATCAGCGGGAGATTGCGCCGCATCAGGTGACCGAACTGCCCGAATCCGATGGATGCCGTGTCACCATCCCCGCTCACAGCCAGACCCATCATCGTGCGGTTGGCCAGCAGCGCACCGGTGGCAACGGAAGGCATGCGGCCATGCACGCTGTTGAAGCTGTGCGAACGGTTCAGGAAGTACGCGGGACTCTTCGACGAGCAGCCGATGCCGGAAAGCTTCATCACCCGCTCAGGCGAAATACCCATCTCATAGAACGCGTCGATGATGCGTTCGGAAATTGCGTTGTGACCGCATCCGGCGCAGAGCGTCGTTTTGCCGCCGCGATAATCCAGGACCTGGAGGCCGATGCGATTGGTTTTAGGCGCCGGCGCGCCCGAGGCAGCAGGGCTGATTGTAGCCGCCATGTTTAGATTTCCTCCTGCATCACAAATGCGTCGGTGACGGAACGCGCGTCGATGGGTAGTCCGTTGAAGTGGCGAATGCTGCGCAGCTTGACCGCGTCCCCGGCCGGCAAATCGAGTTTCAGCAGGCTCAGCATCTGCGCGTCACGATTCTGCTCCACCACATAAATGCGTTCGTGGCCCGCGACGAAGTCATGCACTTCGCGGGTAAATGGAAATGCGCGCAGCCGAAGGTAATCGGTGTCCACGCCGTATTCCTTCAGCAACTGATCGCGCGATTCCTCCACGGCGAAATCGGAGGTGCCGAACGCTATGATGCCAATCTTCGATTTTCCGCTTTGTACGACAATGGGTGGCGGAACCAGGGTGCGCGCAGTTTCGAACTTGCGTGCCAGCCGCTCCACCAGTGCTTCATAGTCATCCGGCCGCTCACTATATTGCGCTTTGTCGTTGTGACCGCTGCCGCGCGTAAAATACGCCGCCAGCGGATGATCTGTTCCAGGCAGCGTGCGGTACGGAATGGCATCGCCATCCACGTCGCGATAACGCGCGAAACCGCCCGCCTGCTCCAGTTGCTCCGCAGTCAGAACTTTCCCTCGATCGAGCGGCTTGTCCGGATATACAAACGGATCCGACATCCAGTTGTTCATGCCCAGCTCAAGATCGCTCAGAACGAACACGGGAGTTTGCAGCCGCTCGGACAAATCGAAAGCAGCCACGGCAAACTCAAAACACTCGTGC
>DAHVZT010000121.1 GCA_027323885.1 Acidobacteriaceae bacterium | reverse complement strand
AGCAAACGAATCTGCTCCAAACTCAACTTCTCCGCTTCGTGCACGCTGATCTTCAATCCTCAGCATGACTCCTCCTTCAGGCTCATCTTCTATTGGAATCAATCCTGTCCTTCAGGCTCATCTTGTATTGGAAAAGAGTTGCACTTGCATGGATTTCCAGAGAATGCTTCACTGGCTATGCCATGAATCGACGCGAATTTCTCAGCCAAACGACTGCTTCCGCCGCGCTGGCCGGAATGCCGAAGCTCCTGCGGGCGCAAGCTCCCCCCACTCTGAACGCACGCCTGACCATCCAACCCGGCAAAAACGGATATCCCATTCCGAAGGACTTTCTTGGCGTCAGTTATGAGTCGGCCCAGCTTGCGCACCCGGACTATTTTTCCGCACAGAACAAGAGCTTCGCAGGTTTCCTGCGCGCTCTGGGTGCGGGCGGCGTGTTGCGCATTGGCGGCAACACCAGCGAATACGCCATGTGGACCCCGAACCCGGCTCCCGCCGCAAACGCAGACATCCCGCAGGCCGTCAATCCCGATCCGGGACACAGGCCCGCGCCGCTCACGCAGACCACTCCGCAGGCCATTCGAAATCTGAGAGACTTTGTTGAAATGGCGGACTGGCGGGTCATTTATGGCTTGAACCTGGGGAAGGGAACTCCGGAGCAAGCCGCGGAGGAGGCTGCGTTCGTTGCTCGAACCCTGGGCGACCGGCTCATCTGCTTTCAGATCGGCAATGAGTCGGACCTGTTCCACCACAATGGTCTGCGCCCTCCGACGTATGACTATGCGGCGTTCGCCAAAGACTGGCAGCGGTTCCACGATGCGGTCAAAGCCAAGGTCCCCCAGGCAAAGTTTGCCGGGCCGGATACCGCCGGGACAGCCGTCTGGATCGAGGAGTTCGCGCGACAGTTTCAGGCGGAGATTATGCTCCTGTCCACGCACTATTACGCGGAAGGTCCGGCCAGCGATCCATCCATGAATATTTCCCGCCTGCTGCATCCCAACCCCCGTTGGGAGGCAGGCGTCGCGAAGATTCGGCTCGCCATGGCGCAGTCCCAGCTTCCGTTCCGGCTGACCGAGGTTAACTCCTGCTATGGCGGCGGCAAGCCGGGAGTCAGTAATACCTTCGCGTCCGCGTTATGGGCGCTCGATCTCATGTTCCAGCTCCTCTCATTCGGAGCCAGCGGTGTCAATTTCCATACTGGCGGATACGGCTGGTACGCACCCGTCGTGGGCACCATGCAGAACGGCTTTGTCGCGCGGCCGGAATACTACGCCTTGCTGTTGTTTTCGCAGCTTGTCGGCGGTCAAATGGTGCAGAGTCAGCTTGACACGGCGAATTCCGATCCCTTATTGGTCGCCTATGCGGTGAAAAACGCGGAAGGGAACCTGCAGACGGTTGCAATCAACAAGCATTCCCAAAAGGACGTTCGTTTTACATTGCAGGCCAACCATCCGGCGCAACGGGTCTCTGTGCAGCGGTTGATTGCGCCCAGCCTGGAAGACGAAACGGACGTCACGCTTGCCGCTGCGCCAGTGGGGGCGGACGGCGCCTGGCGGTCGTCCCGCACCGAACGCATCGCCGTTCGCGATGGTATGGCGGAGCTGACCATTCCATCCGCGAGCGCGGCGCTGCTGAGCTGGGAGTAGCTCCGAAGCGTTCGCCGGAGCATCGACCGGCGAATCATTCAAAGCGCGTTCTTGTCCTTACCGGAATCCGGGGGGGGGCCGTGCAGATCGTGTTTACCCGGCTCGTGGTCGCCTTTGCGCAGCGAAACCTTCAGTGCCCGCTCAAACTGGGATTCGATGGCCCTGTAACATTCGCAGCAGTTCTTCTCCAGTCGCTCGCTGTCCAGGACCGTCATAATGCCGCGTTCATAGCGTATTAGACCGGCCTTTTTCAGGGCATTGGCCGCGATGGAGACGCTGGGCCGGTGAACCCCCAGCATGTGCGCCATAAATTCCTGCCGCATGGGGAATGAATCCCTGCCGACGCGGTTTTGCGTCATTTTGAGCCAGCGGCAGAGCCGTTCATTGACCTGATGGATGCGGTTGCAAGCAGCCGTAATCGTTAGCAGTGTGATGTATGAATCGATATATTTGGCAATGACCGAGTTCCACGACGAGTGTGCGTTCACCACCTCGTGGAGGAAGACCTCCCGGCGCATCCGCAGCGCCTGCCCCGGAGCCTGCACGATGCTTCGCACCGATGCGTGGGTCTGGCCGAGCCACGCCTGCAGCCCCACCATGCCTTCTCGTCCGATCATGCCGCTTTCTACGGACGCGCCGTCTCTCATCATCTGAATGACCGACACCAGGCTGTTGGTTGGGAAATAAACGTGCGTAATGGGTTGTTCGGGTTCGGTGAGCGATTGGCCCAGCTCAAGTTCAACTTGTTCGAAATGGGATTTGAGCCGCGTGCATTCGGAACCTGTCAGCGCTTCTATTAAGAAGTTCACAGTAGCTTCCTCTCCGGTTTCAGTACAGCTTTTGGCCTGGTGAGGAAGTGCGAATCCTGCATTTTAGCTATTGGGCGTGCTGAAATATTTCTTCTATCTTTTATCTTTATTATCTTTATGAAAAATCGAGTTCAGTGTATGTAATCTAGATTACATAACCAAGCATAATCCTTTTGGATGAAGTCTGCTGCCTTCATTGTGCTAAATTGAAAAAGGGCTGGTTGCCAGGGATCCGTTGACCGACGCCTACGATTCTCGCCTTCTGAGACGCAAGCTCCGCGAATCAAACGCCTTCCTCAGAGCCGCTCCGACGTGAAACATGGAAAATTCGATTCTTGCCGCTCTTCCGCGGTCGGAACTTGCCCGTCTTGAGCCATTCCTGGAACGTGTGCATCTGGCGATTGAAGAAACGCTGATTGAGCCGGACCAGCCGATAGCCTTTGTTTATTTCCCGATCAACTGCGTTGCTTCTATCCAGGCCATTCGCATCGGCATGACGGAGGCCGGACTGATCGGTTATGAAGGCTGCGTGGGAGTCCCGGTCTGGCTGCGCCAGCAGACCACCCCCATCCGGACATTTATTCAGGCCGCGGGAGATGCCTGGCGGATGCCAGCCGGGGTATTTCGCAAAAAGGTCGCGCTCACTTCCTCGCCTATGAACGGCTTGATGGCGAACTACACGCATTCGTTGCTGGTAATGACCAGTTACACGGCGGTCTGCAATGAGGCGCATCCGCTGGAAGCCCGGCTGTGCCGGTGGCTCAAGATGATGCACAATCGCGTTCGTGAAAATGAGTTCGTAATGCGGCAGGAGTTCCTGTCGTACATGCTGGGCGTATCGCGGCCCACCATCTCCATTGCCGCCGCGCGGCTGCAACGGCGGGGATGGATCCGCTATCATCGCGCGCGGATGCACATCCTCAATCCGGAGGAGATCGAGCGATGCGCGTGCGCCTGTCTCGGCCTGATTGAATCTACCTTCCAGCGTGGACTTGCCATGGGGGCCGGAGACACCGGACGCAATTACTCCAGCGATTGAGACCGGGCCTGGGACTCAGCCTACTGGCCCGGGCCGCAGCATGACCCGTTGGCAGCCGGAGCGGGTTCGCGGTCCAACAGTTGCTGCACTTTTGCGATCAACGCGGCAGGGCCGTCGAGTCCGCGCAGGGTGGCGTCGAAGAGTTCATAATTGAGCGGCGTACCTCTCGGTCCCAGCATCAGCAACAGCTTGGTACCCAGATTGCGGGCCCGGATGGCGTTACGAATATGCAGGGCTTCGTCCGGCTCAAGGGTGTGGCTCAAAATGACAAGATTGTATGGTGCCTTCTCCTCCAGGATGGTCAGGGCCTGGCCGGGCAATGCGGTGTCTACCGCGAGACTGGCTGTCCCGAGCACCGCCGCTTTGTACACCATCAGCGTCGGATCGCGCCCAATCATCAGGATAGGGGACCTCTGGACGAACTCTTGATGTTCATCGTGGGATGGAGCCATTGGATTGAGCGAACCTGGATCGATGGCCGCCACAGTAGTTCTCCTTAAACTCTACATGCGGTTACCCGTGAAATTCTGCACGCAGAATTCCGTGAAAGTGTGTATGCAAAAGGGGCCTCGCCTGACTTAAGCCACCATGCTATAGACTCTTGGTTTGAACAAACTGTAAGGTATCCGACATTGTGTTGTAAATTTTTTTCCGGTTGAATGCAACCATTTTTTGCCCGGCTCGCAAGTTTTCCAGTTGGGGCGAGACTCTGGGTGGAAACTTCCGTGCCCGCGCCGGGTTGCAGCCGTTCAGGACACGCCAGCACAGCCTGGGGTCAGAAGGTGACTTCAGGCTACAATTACGTGCGGACGGCACCAAGGTAGTCTGACTGAATAACATAGACCTTGTGGCACGGCTTCACTGCAGGGCCAAATTCAGCATCCCATAAGAGCGAGCTTCATCTATGCGGACACCCCCCTCATCCCGATCGGCACACCCTGACCTGCGCGTAAAAACCGGCATCCCGGGCCTGGATGACATTTTGGGCGGCGGCTTGCCGATCAATCATTTGTATCTGCTGGAGGGAGATCCCGGAACCGGCAAAACAACGCTGGCTATGCAGTTTCTGCTGGAAGGAGTGCGGGCCGGAGAGCCTGGTCTCTACGTAACTCTTTCGGAGTCCAGGCGTGAACTGGAAGAAGTCGCGGAGTCCCACCGCTGGTCTACGGACGGCCTGGCGATTTATGAAATGCCGCCAGTCGAGGATCTTCTCTCTCCGGAGGCGCAGTACACGGTGTTCCATCCTTCCGACGTGGAACTGACCGACACGGTCAGCGCCATTCTGCAGCACGTCGAAAAGATTCAGCCGCGCCGGGTCGTCTTCGACTCTCTCTCGGAGATGCGCATGTTGGCGCGGGACCAGTTGCGTTATCGCAGGCAAATCCTGGGCCTGAAGCGCTTTTTTGCCGGCCGCGAGTGTACGGTCATGCTGCTGGACGACCATACTGTTGGCGATGGCGATCTGCAGCTGCAGAGCATTGCGCATGGCGTGATCATTCTGCAGAGCACGGACCGTCGTTATGGCATAAAACGCCGCCGGTTGGAAGTCCGCAAACTGCGTGGCTCGAGCTATCGTGAGGGTTATCACGACTTTTCCATTGAAGTTGGCGGCCTGCACGTCTATCCCCGGCTGGTCGCGGCCGAGCATCGCCCCGGTTTCTCACACGGATTGGTCACCAGCGGGATTACGGGACTGGACACGTTGTTGGGCGGAGGAATCGACCGGGGAACCAGCACGCTGCTGATGGGCCCCGCGGGCTGCGGCAAATCAACCGTCGCGGCCCGGTATGCTTTTTCCGCCGCGCAGCGCGGGGAGACGGCGGTCATGTTTTGCTTCGACGAGTCGGCTGAGACGCTGCTGTCCCGCTGCGAGGCTCTGGAAATGGATTTGCGGCCTTTTGTCGAAAATGGGACGATTTTTCTGCAGCAGATTGACCCGGCGGAGGTATCTCCCGGAGAATTTATCTGTCTGGTGCGGGACCACGTGGAAAGGAAAAACGCCCCCGTTGTCGTCATCGACAGCTTGAATGGATTTCTGAACGCAATGCCGGATGAGCAATTTCTCACGTTGCAATTGCATGAACTGCTCTCCTATCTGGGCCGGCAAGGCGCCGTCGCGATTTTGACCATGGCGCAGCATGGGTTCATGGGGGCTTCCATGGCAAGCCCGGTCGATGTCAGTTATCTGGCGGATTGCGTGGTTCTTTTCCGGTACTTCGAACATGAGGGTGAGATTAAGCAGGCAATCTCCGTACCGAAAAAGCGGAGCGGTCGGCATGAGCGCACCATTCGTGAACTGGAGTTCAGCGGAAACGGCCTGCGGGTTGGGCCCGCGTTGAGGGAATTTCAGGGAGTCTTAACCGGCGTGCCGCACTTTACCGGCACGGCCCTTGATCTGGAGCGGGAACCGTGAACTCAATCAATCAGGTTACTGTTCAGACGGGCACCAAGGTCAGTCAGACGGCTGTCGTTGTGGCGCCGCTCGGCCGGGATGCGGAGTTGATCTGCGCACTGCTGCAGCGCAGCTCCATTGAATGCGTTTCTGTGCCAACCGTTTCAGACGCAATGCAGCGGCTCATTTCCGCCGGCGTGCTGGTGATTGCGGAGGAGGCTCTCACCCCGCGATTGATCCTCGAACTTGCGGAAGTTCTCCGCAATCAGCCGCCATGGTCCGACATTCCCATCGTGCTGCTGACTCTGCCTGGCGAAGTGACGAAGGAGAGCCAGCGCCGCCGCTCGCTACGCGAACCGCTGGGGAATGTTCTGCTGCTGGAGCGCCCGTCCCGTCCCGAGACACTCATCAGCTCCGTTCGCAGCGCTCTGCGCGCCCGCGCGCGCCAATATCAAATTCGCGATCAGATGGAACAGTACCAGCACGCGGAAGAAGCTCTGCGCAAATCGGAAAAGCTGGCGGTCGCTGGCCGGCTCGCCGCTTCGATCGCCCATGAAATCAACAACCCGCTGGAATCCGTCACAAATCTTCTGTATCTGATGCAGAGCTGCGCGTCCGACCCGCAGATGATCGCTTATGGACGGCTGGCGGAGCAGGAACTGGCGCGGGTGACGGAAATCGCGAAACAGACGCTGCAGTTCTATCGCGAACCTTCCCCCCATGCGCCCACTCATGTGGCCGACGTGCTGGAGTCCGTGCTGCAATTGTACGGTCCCAGGCTGGCCGGGCGGCATGTCACGGTCGAGAAAGAATTGCAGCGCGGCGCGCCCGTGACTGCCAGTGCGGGGGAGTTGCGGCAGCTGTTCGCCAACCTTATCGGGAACGCTCTGGACGCCATGCGCAACGGTGGCCGGCTGCGCATTCGTACCCGGCCAGCCAGGGAGCAGGCGCATCCGCGCAGATACGGAGTGCGCATCTCTGTTGCCGATACGGGAACCGGAATTCCTCAACATCTCCGCAAGCGCATTTTTGAGCCCTTCGTCACCACGAAAGGCGACACCGGCACCGGCCTGGGGCTCTGGGTCACGTCAGAGATTGTGGAGAAGTATTCAGGACGGATTTTCCTGCGCAGTTCCGCGCATCCGCAGAGGAGCGGCACGGTGTTTCACGTCTTTCTTCCTTACCGGAGTGCTGGGAATGGCGACGCAGTCAGCGAAACGATGAAAGCCGCATCCTGACGTCCGGAGTTTCGGTGATGGCGTTCGGCGCCCGGAGTTGTTCGCAGGCAGATAGATTTCGAAAATCAATGGGCAGCGGGCGGCCCTTCGCCAGCAAAGTGCTCCGCCGGGTGGTCGGCGATTGCGGTCCGCATGAAATCCATCCAGATCGGTAACGCCACGCGCGCGCCAGTCTCTTTTTGGCCCAGAGTCTGACGGTCGTCGTAGCCAACCCAGACGCCGCACGTCACCGAGGGAGAAAATCCCAGAAACCATGCGTCGGTGAAGTTGTTTGTCGTCCCGGTTTTCCCTCCGAGCGCGTGCTGCAGTTGGTTGGCGGCGGCACCTGTGCCACGGTGCACCACCGCTTCCAGCAGTTGCATCATCGAGCGGGCCGATTGCGAATCCGTGGACACGTGGACATCCGGCGTATCGTCCCACAAAACTTCTTCGTCTGCTGTCGTGACCTTATGAAGAAAATGGGGGGTCAGACGGATTCCGTCATTGGGGAAGCTGCTGTAGGCGCCCACCTGCTCATAGAGCGTGACCTCCGCCGCTCCCAGCGCCACGGGCAGGAAGGCCGGAATGTGGGTCGTGACCCCAAAGCGGTGCGCGGTCGCGATCACGTTACGGATGCCAAAACGCTCCGCAAGCTTCAAGGCGGGAATATTGCGCGAGTCGGCGAACGCCTGCATTAACGTGATGTTGCCCAGGTATCTGTTGTCGTAGTCGTGCGGAGAATAGGGACCGGAAGGCGTATGGAATGTTATCGGCGCGTCGAGAATCAGGCTGGCAGGCTTCTCCCCGGATTGCATGGCGGTCGTGTAGACGTAGACTTTGAATGAGGAGCCGGTCTGCCGCAGGGCCTGCGTCGCTCGATCATATTGCGACAGGTAAAAATCCCGTCCGCCGATCATGGCCAGGACATCTCCGCTGGCGTTATCTACGGCCATCAGAGAAGCCTGCGCGCCGGAGTCCTGTTCCAGTTCCGCGTGCCAGACGCCGCCCGAGGCATCTGTGCCAGCTGCTATGGGAAGAATATGCACATAGACAATGTCGCCGGTCTTGAGGAAGTCGGACGCAAGCTTGTACCTGGTCCAGGCCCAGCCTTCCGCCGGCACCGTGACGGTCTGGTGCTGGCCCACCTGCACCGAGACTTCATAGGGCAACACTTCTGTTACCACTCCGTGGATGTAGCTGCCTGGAGCGGCGGGCACGTTCCAGTCCGGATGACGGAACGCACCCACGGCATTGCCCGCGGCGAGGACATTCAGGAGATTCCCGCGCCAGCCTCGCCGCCGCTCATACGTGGCAAGCCCCTGCAAAGCCGCTTGGTTGGCGGCCTGCTGCAATTTCGTGTCAAGCGTGGTGTAGACTCGCAGGCCCGACTGATGGACCATCTCCGAGCCGAAGCGCTGACTGAGTTCTTTGCGAACCTCCTCCACAAACCACGGAGCAACAGTGTTCGGAGGCGGTTCAATGTGCAGGTTCAGCGGAGTGGCCTTGGCTTCCGTCGCCTCCCCGGCGGTGATCACGCCATCCTCCAGCATTGCATTCAGCACCCGATTGCGCCGCGCCAGCGCCCGCTGGGGATGGGAGACCGGGGAATAATAGGAAGGTCCACGCGGCAGCGCGGCCAGCAGTGCCGCCTCAGGCAAAGTAAGATCACGCGCCTTTTTGCTGAAGTAATACTCTGCGCCTGCTTCAAACCCATACACCCCTTGTCCCAGATAAATCTGGTTGGCGTAGAGAGTGAAAATCTGCTCCTTGGTAAAGTTGCGCTCCATTTGAATGGACAGCATTACCTCCTGGAGTTTGCGGCGGAAGGACCGCTCCGGCGACAGGAAAAGGTTCTTTGCAAGTTGCATGGTCAACGTGGAGGCGCCCTGCGCCCGCCGGTTGGAGGTCAGGTCTTGATACGCTGCGCCGGCCACGCGAAACAGGTTCACACCCCAGTGGCTTTCAAAGTTCTTGTCCTCAATCGAGATCACAGCATTGCGCAGCACGGGAGGGATGTCATCGTATCCGATCACGATCCGCCGCTCCAGCGCAAACGACCCGATCTCGTTACCTCGGGTATCAAAGAGAACGGTCGTCGCATTGGGTCGATAGTGTTCCAGTTCCTCGATCTGGGGCAGATCCACGGTATCGATCAGCAGCAAACCGGCGAGAGAACCGAAGAGGGCTGCCAGGACCGCCAGCAGGAGGAAGGCAGCCGAGCTCGCTACTTGCTTGCGACTGGGCGCTGGTGGCTGGAACGCCGTTTGGCGGCCAAACCTGAATTGTTGTTGCGCTCGCGGTGTCAGGGTCAAGGGAAAGTCCGAAGCGATCGTGCGCGAGATTGGGTGCTTGTTGTCGCAAGCTTACAGAGTCATGCGAACCAACGCTGGCTGGGCTCAGGAATCCGCAGTATTCGAGACAAAAATCTGAATTGCCGATTGCGATCCAGCGGCCCCGGATTGATTCGCCATCATTCCAAAGCGGAGTTGGCCCCGATCTCAGCCCGTCACTCAATGAACCTCTTGCATTCCATCCTGCCGCTATCCTAAACGCAGAACTTGCAGGACACCTAGAGATTTACATGGGTGCCGCGTAGCGAGGGCTTTTTGTACGAGCCAATCAGGCGGCAGCTTTCTGCTTCAGAATGGACAATGCCTTTTGCAACTGCAGATCCGGCTGCGATGCCGCTGGCTTCTGCTGCGTGGCCGCCGATTTTCCGGGAACCACCGGAGCGATGCTCGGCGACAGTCCGGGGGCAGGGCCGCGCGGAACGGCCGGCTTCACGCCTTTGGCCGGCGCAGCGGACTCCTCGCCAAAGTTTTCGTTGGACGCGACGACGACATTCGGAGTCACAGCTTCTTTCTGGATGATCTTTCCGTCGGGGCTGTGATATTTGGCAACCGAAAGGAAGAGGACAGCGCCATCGGGAAGAGGAATCTGCTTCTGCACTGATCCCATTCCGAAGGTGCGGTCGCCCACCAGTTGCGCGCGATTGTTGTTCTTCAACGCTGCGGCCACAATCTCCGCCGGGCCCGCTGTGCCATGGTTGACCAGCACGATCAATGGCGCCGCCGTGACAAAATCTTTCGAGTTCGCCTTCCAAATCTGCTGGGGGAATTTCTGACCTTCCAGCGTCGCGATCGTACTCCCCGGCTTCAAGAAAGCGCTTGCCAGCCGCACCGCCGAATCCATATCTCCGTTGGAAACCTCCCGCAGATCGAGCAGGACCTTCTGCTGTCCGCTCTTCTGGATCTGGGCCAGCTTGTTCAACATCTCGTCCACCCGCTCTTTTTGCAGATCGAACGGCTTCAGGTACAGAATGCTGCTGTTTTCATACTCATCGGTATGCAGAGCCGGATAGGTGGTGATGCTGCGGGTCAGCGTCATGGCTGTGGGAGCGGTGCTCGTGGGCTGGATCAGAGAGAAATTCACAGATGTTCCGGGATCTCCGTTGAGTGCCAGCTGAATCATTTGCAGTGGCATGACACGGGTGCTTTTACCGCCGATGGATTCAATCCAGTCGCCGTCAATCAACCCAGCCTTGTCCGCAGGGCTTCCAGGAACCACCGAAACCACGGTCGCATAGCCAAAGCGCTTGGATACGTCCACCCCGATCTGGGCTTTGCTCTCATTCTGGCGTGTTTGATAGGTCTTGAACTCTGCCGGGGTGAGATAGCTTGAATCCGGCTCGAGCCCTTCAAGCAGCCCATGTAGCGAGCCAGTCGTTACGTCGGCGATGTTGGGCGTTACGACGTAATCGTTTTGGATATGCTGCAGAACTTCGCTGTAAACCTCGATCTGCTGATACGCCGTCGCTTCGCTGCTGGCGCGTACGCCGCCCGGCATGATTCCGCCGAGGAACACGAACAGGACCAACAGGACTGAGACGGCAAGAAGAGAGAGCTTAAGGGCTTTGGGCATACGTTGGGGGCAGCGAAAATATCTGAAAAGTCGCTGCCCCCAGTGTACAGCTTCACCGGGATTGCATGAAGCTGGGACTCCAGGGGTGCCGGAATGGGCGTCCGCCTTCGGGAGTGAGTTTTGCGCTCGGCAAGTTCTCAGACCTCTGAAACGGGACCGGCTCCAGAATGAACCCCGGAGTGCTCTCGAGGAAGGAATCCCCCACGGATGTGAAGAACACAGGCGTGCCGTGCGCGAGCGGCGTAAATCCCCCGATCGCAGCGGCGCCAGGGTTGATCGGCAGCCGCTGGATTGGATAGCGGTGATGCAGCAGATCCTCGATCATCCAGTTGTCGTCACTTGCAACGATGAGATACTTGCCGGCGGATCTCTCAAAATGGGCCAGGGTCACGATCGGCATTTTGTACAGGAACTTCCGTCCCGCCCACAGATTCTCTTCCGGAGAATCTTCGGTACGGTACAGACGAATGACCGGAAAGTCCACGGGAAAGACCACGCGATTGGCCAAATTCGGCGGTGCGTAGTGGCGGAAAGTCAGGGCCATCAGTGGATCTGGAATGGCGATGGGCTCCCCGGGATATTCCGCCGCAGGTATCCGGTCCACAACGTTATAGAAGCATTGCTTCTGCTTCATGTACCAATACCCGATGACCGCCTCGCGAGCTGCGAACCAGGTCAGGCAGGAGACGAGCACCACGATTCCCGCGCTATGGAAATGTCCGAACATGCGATAGCAGGCGAGGGTTCCCGCAATTGCAAATCCGAAACATACCGGGATGACGAATCGGGGTGAGAGCATCCCTCCGTGGATCGATGCGACCACATACCCTAGTATCGGGTACGTCATCAGCAGGAAGACCGCTGCCGCTTCATGGGTCGGCAGAATACGAAATCTCGATTCAGCCTGTTGGGACGCCAGTCGACCCAGCCAGCGGGGGTACATCGCGGCGCGGCAGTGGGAGCAGAAGCGCGACAATGCAATCACCAGAAAACTAAAAACAAAAAGGGCCAGCAGCGGATACAAAATAATCTCGACCATCTCCATATAGGAATCGGCAACCTGATCGAAAGAAACCTTGTTCCACGCATACGGCGCAAACTCGGCGATGGCTTGCTGAATGAGGCGCCGGTATGCCAGCAGAGGCGCGGCCGCGAGCGCCAGCGCGGCCCAGACGCGCCCATGCAGGGCTCCGCGTACTGCGGACCTCCGCCATTGACGAGCGCGCAGCAGTTCCAGTGCGCCTGCCAGCTCTCCGCCAGCGATGGGCAGAAATGCCAACGCCGCAAAATAGTTTGTGGAGATTCCCGCGGCAAGGGCCAGCACCATCGCGGCAAGCGCGCCATTGCGCCACCCACGCGAAAGCGACGGATCGAGACTCCAGGCCCAGCAAAGTACAGCCAGCATCGCCAGGCCATAAAGCAGCCCGTACGAGCGGCCCTCATAGCTGTAATTGAACGCAGCCATCGCGAGCGACATCGCGACACCCGCAAGCGACCAGGTGCCGGACAATCTTCGCCGCAGAAAACCGAACAGCGCCGCCATTCCAATCCAATAGCCGATCATGGCAGGCAGTCGAAGCGAGAGCGCATGCTCGCCAAAGAGCCGGAGGGATCCAACAGCCAGCAGATCCAACAGCGGCGGGTTCGGATCAACGCCTTGCGACAGCGCGTGCCATATTGCAGGGGCGCTTCCCAGGCGAGCGATGTGGAGAGTGATCAATTCGTCGAGCCACAGCAGTTTCGTCCAGGACAGGGCCAAAACCGCAGCAACGTAGCCGAGGGTCAAGAGGGAAAAGGCGCGAACAGGATGGCTATCGATCCAGTCCGTTGCCCGCTCCAGTCGGGAAACACCGCGGACTGCCATATTCCGCCGTGTAGAGGCTGGAAGAAGGGTAGGTATCAGCAAAGTTAGTTCTCTTCGATTTGGGAATGCGAACAGGCAGGAGCGCTTTGCGCGCTGCGCCTAAGCATTTAGATGCGGCTCGCAGTTCCGTTACCAAACGTCATTCACTGGCGGATCAAGTGCATCTCGGCGCCCGGACCAGGGCATCTCAGACCCCGGAACTGCAGCCAAACTCGGTACCAATGGAGGAGAGATGAAGCCAACCTGGAAACCTCATGAGGAGCACGGAAAGCTTTCAACGGAAGATCGCAAGGAGCTTCCCGATTCCGTCTACGCGTTTCCCAGGCAGAAGAAAGAACCTATGACGGACGCCTCGCACGTACGGAACGCAATGGCGCGCTTCGACCAGGTGAAAGGCGTCTCCGATGAGGAGCGAGATCAGGCATTTGCCAACATCCAGGCCGCGGCCAAACATTATGGAGTGGATGTGAAGGAGAAGAGCTGGCGCGAACTGGGCAAACAGCCGCACACCACGAATCCCCACCACGCTCCTAAGAAGTGAGCGAGTCGTCCTGGACCAAAAAAATTCTGGTGGCGGCGAGTGGGATCGAACCACCGACCTACGGGTTATGAGTCCGTCGCTCTAACCATCTGAGCTACGCCGCCATGACGGGAAGATTGCTGTCTCTATGCAGGAAGCATCGAGCAGTGGGCTGCGACGGAGCATGCTCCAGGTTCGCAGTGAAGATAGCTTATTGTATCGCATCGTACTCTTCATAATCGGAGAGATGGCTGGACGCCCGCTGGCGTTGAACCTAGATCGCCAGATGAGCGCAAATGGACTCACAGGCGAGCGCTTCGATTCGGAAGAGAACCGCCAATTGGTCGCGAACGGGCTGCAAAATCCTTGACCGACCGATAGCGCGAACTGTCGCCAGCCGTTGCCACGATAGATAAGGCCTGAGCGGATGTCATTTAAACTGACCTAGCGATGTCGTCCTCTTCGACTGCTCTAAAGCCGCAAGTCATCGGCGTCATTCCGGCCCGTCTTGCTTCCACTCGCCTGCCGCGCAAGGTGTTGCGGGAGATTGCAGGCAAGCCGATGCTGGCCTGGGTGTATGAAGCCGCCGCGGCGGCCCGCGTGTTTGATCGCCTGCTCGTCGCAACGGATTCGCATGAAGTCCTGGAGCTCTGTCGTGGGCGAGGATGGGAATGCCGGTTGACTCCTGCGGAACTGGCTAGCGGAACGGACCGGGTCCATGCCGTCTCCCGGCAACTGACCGCGGAGCAGGCCCGGAACAATCAGCCACGGGCATTGAGCGACGAAGATATTTTCGTCAACATTCAGGGTGATGAGCCTCTGCTCCGTCCAGAGCATTTTCATGCTCTGCTGCGGCCTTTTGCGCAGGCGCACGTGGACGTCACGACCGTCACAACACCGTGCCCCGCAGATGGAATTCAGAACCCCAACACCGTGAAAGCCGTGGTGGACCGCGAGGGCAGAGCATTGTATTTTTCCCGCGCGCCCATCCCCTGGAACCGGGACAACAAGCCCGATGTCCAGTACTGGAAACATCTCGGCCTCTACGCCTACAGAAAACGCGTGCTGCAGCGCTTCCCGGAACTCCCAGCCAGCCAACTTGAAGCTGCCGAACGGCTGGAGCAGTTGCGGCTGCTGGAGAATGGCATTTCGATCCATGTCCAGCCGGTCGAGTTCGACACCATTGGTGTGGACACGGAAGAGGATCTGCAGACCGCCGCCGCCGTGCTACGCCAGCGTAAATAAACAATATAGTTAATAGCTTTCCTCGCGCTTCGCGGCACAGACGAAATTCCGGGCTTCCGATACACTGAAGGCTGGAGATCAGGATGAATTTGTTTTGCTTTCTTCCTCAGGCGGCCCGCCGCCTGAAGCTGGGAGTCTCTTTGTGCGCGGTTCTAATGAGTATGACCCTGGTCGGGCTGGCGCAGACTGGCGGCGATAATACTGGCGGCAACAGCGGCGGCAATTCCCCCATCAACAATCCAAAGGCGCACGATATCAGCAACGGCAACTATGTTCCTCCCCCGCCGCCGTCGGGGCCAGACGTTTATTTCAACCGCCGCTGGGATCTTTATACCGGTCTGGCCTACACCAACTTCTTGGCTGGGCCGGCCCTGATTCAGCGCTCGAATATGGGCGGCTTTGATGCTTCCGGAACGTATTGGCTGAACTGGCATTGGGGTATTCAAGGGTCGGCGCGCATGTACATTGGCACCTCGGGCGTATTTCCCAATGTGGAACACGGTTTCAACCCTCCGCCCTGCAAGCCGTTCGAGCAGACCTGCTACGACAGCAACAACATTACCGGCCCGCGCATCATGCAGTACTACTTTTTGATGGGCCCGCAGTACCGGTTTCTTCGGAAGACGAAATTCTCCGCTACCGCGCACACCCTGTTTGGCAATGCTTACGGCGTGTTTGATTCGGCCAATGTTCAGGGACTGAATGTGCAGACCATCGGGCTGTTTGCCACCCAGTGGACGTTTGGCGGCGCGATCGGAGGGAGTTTCGATTACAACTACACACCGCGCATTGGCCTGCGCATTCAGCCGGATTTGATGTTGACCCATTACGGCGGCACCGCGCAGCAGAACTTCGCGTTCTCAGTAGGGCCCATCTTCCGATTCGGCAAGCTGGACACCTCGCCTGCGCAATCCAAGGGCCCCAAGCGGTCCCACCACTTCGGTAACCCATTTCACAGGTGACCAAAGTATTTGGACTTCCGTGCTTTGACGGTTACCTTTGAGAGTGTCAAGCTATCTACATAGCGGGCAGGAACTCGGGCTCTCCCCCCTGGATTGTCCTGAGCCTTTGTTCCTGTCCGTTTAAGTTTTGCCACGTGCGGCAAACATTCTGGCGAGCAGCCAGGCCGGAACCTCCCCCGACCCTCCCCCTTGAAATACAAAATTGGATCTAGCTCACTGGAGCGAGTCCAATCATGCTCCGGACGCAGCGAACTTCGCTGCAGACCCGCACGGCATACAAATGAAAACCTGCGCCATTCGAATGGCGCAGGCCCGGTTTGCGAAAAAGATTTCAGGTCTAAACGAGTTCGTATCCCGCGAAGAAATATCCGATTTCAAAGGCCGCGGTCTCTTCCGCATCCGACCCGTGGACGGTGTTTTCTTCAATGCTGCCAGCAAACTTTTTGCGAATTGTACCTTCTTCCGCATTCGCGGGGTTAGTGGCGCCCATCAGCTTGCGCAAATCGGCAATCGCATTTTCCTTTTCCAGAACCAGGACAAATGCGGGCCCGGACGACATAAACGTGGTAAGCGAATCGAAGAACGGGCGCTGGGCATGGACGGCGTAGAAGCCTGCGGCCTGGGGCTTGCTGATCGACAGTTTTTTAATAGCGACGATGCGGAAGCCAGCGGCTTCCATCATGGCGAGGACGGCTGCCGTTTGGCCCTTGCGGACCGCATCCGGCTTGATGATGCTGAACGTGCGTTGCAAAGTTTCTCCTTGAGGTACTGAAAAGTAGCTGCCCCTATCTTTGTAGCTGGCTCAGGCTTTTCCGATGACGCGGGCCAGAGTTTCCCCGATCAATGCGGGGGACTGCACTACATGAATACCCGCCGCTTCGAGCGCCCTCATCTTGTCGGCCGCCGTTCCCTGACCGCCGGAAATGATCGCACCGGCATGACCCATGCGGCGTCCCGGTGGTGCGGTTTGTCCGGCAATAAAGCCCACAACCGGCTTCTTCACATGCTGCTTCACGTAGTCGGCAGCCGCTTCTTCCGCTGTTCCGCCGATTTCGCCAATCAGAATGATTGCCTCTGTGTCGGGGTCTTCATTCAGCAGGCGCACACCGTCCACATGCGTGGTGCCAATGATCGGATCGCCGCCAATGCCGATCGCGGTCGATTGGCCAATGCCGCGCTGCGTGAGTTGGTAGACCGCCTCGTACGTCAGCGTGCCGGAGCGGGAAACAATGCCGATGGAGCCTTCCTTGTGAATGCGTCCCGGCATGATGCCGATCTTGCATTTGCCGGGCGAGATGACGCCGGGGCAGTTTGGGCCAATCAGGCGTGATTTGGAATGCTTTAGCTTCTCCCACACCCGTATCATATCGAGCGTCGGTATGCCTTCGGTGATGCAGACGATCAGCGGCAGTCCGGCGTTTTCCGCCTCGAGAATGGCGTCTGCGGCGAACGGCGGGGGCACAAAAATCACTGTGGCGTTCGCGCCGGTCTTTTCGACGGCCTGCTGCACCGTGTCGAACACCGGCCAGCCTTCATGCGTGCTGCCGCCTTTGCCGGGCGTCACCCCGCCGACTACATTGGTGCCGTATTCGGCACAGCCCTTGGCGTGAAAGGTGCCTTCCTTCCCGGTGATGCCCTGCACAATCAGACGGGTATTTTTATCCACCAACACAGACATCTTCTAATCTCCGATCCTTAATTACTGGTCGATTCCAGAATCTTCTTGAGCGAAGCGAGGTCAGTACGGCCATGCGGAGTGTGCACGAACCACTCGTGATTCCGCTCCTGCAGCTCTCCCAGCCCGGCAGCCCACTTGCTGAAGTTCGCTGGAATGGAAAGGAATTCGTAGACCTCTTCCAGGGGCCGCGCGATGGTTACCGAGATGGTCAGCGAATTCATCTCTTATGCTTGCGCAGACGCCGAACCTTTGGCCGCATTCACTGCAATTTCCGCAGCGTCCTTCATGGTTTCTCCAATCAGAAAATTCAGCCCGGACTGTTTCAGAATCTCGCGTCCTTGCTCGACATTGGTGCCTTCCAGACGCAGAATCATGGGTACTTTCACGTTCATCTTTTTTGCCGCTTCGACCACACCGCGCGCCAGTGTGTCGACACGCAGGATGCCGCCGAATATATTGATGAACACCGCTTTCACATTCTTGTCGGAGAGCAGAATGCGGAATGCGTTTTCAATCTGCTCCTGGTTCGCCCCTCCGCCGACATCAAGAAAGTTCGCCGGAGAGCCGCCTGCATATTGAATGATGTCCATGGTCGCCATCGCCAGCCCGGCGCCATTCACCATGCAGGCGATGTTCCCATCAAGCCGGATATAGTTCAGCGCATATTTCGACGCTTCAACTTCAAGCGGATCTTCCTCGTGCGTATCGCGCAGTTCCTTCAGGTCCTTGTGCCGGAACATGGCGTTGTCATCGAAGTTGATTTTGCAGTCCAGCGCGAACAGCTTATCGTCTTTGGTGGTGATAAACGGATTGATTTCCATCAGCGACGCATCTGTATCCATGTAGACCTTGTAGAGGCCGGTCATAAAATGGACCGCCTGATTGATCTGCGTCGCCTTAAGACCTAGCGCAAAGGCAAGATTGCGTGCCTGGTAAGGCTGAAAGCCCACCGCTGGATCGATGTATTCCTTAAAGATCGCGTCAGGGTTTTTCGCAGCAACTTCCTCGATTTCCATACCGCCGGATTGAGACGCCATAAAGACGAGCTTGGCTGCGGCGCGATCCAGCACCATTCCCAGGTACAACTCGCGATCGATCGCCGCCGTCTCTTCGATCAGCAGACGGTTCACCTTTTGACCCTCTGGCCCGGTCTGGTGCGTCACCAACTGCATTCCAAGAATCTTCTTGGCGTAATCTTCGGCTTCGGCAAGAGTCTTTGCCACCTTCACGCCGCCGCCTTTGCCTCGGCCACCCGCGTGGATCTGCGCCTTGATCACGACGCCTTTGGCCCCGCCGGCAAAAAGCCTCTTCGCCACCTCGGCGGCTTCTTCCACCGTATTGGCAACCTCGCCGTGCGGCACAGCGACGCCATATTTCGCAAGAATGTCTTTTGCCTGATACTCGTGAATTTTCATAAGAATTTCCGGTAAAAGTTAGCTGCTTGTGATTGCAAACGCAGGATTCGGAACATCCCTGCACGATAAAAAGAAAACACAGCAACCTTTCGATACTATCGGACGAGCGAGGGTGGGGCAAACTTTGGGGGATCGGTCACGCCAACCTGGGGTGCAGGTGTTCGGCGGCCGGATAACGGCCGGGACAAATTAACCATCTGTCGTCACAGGACTTCGTCCCATTTTGCCCATCGCATCAAGCGGCATAATTCCGGCGCGTATCGGTGAGCCGGAACGACGCCGATTGTGTATTGCGCAAATCGCTGGCGCAAGGAATTTAGCTGATGCCCACCTTGTAGCGTGGCCATAGCGGAACCATTCCCCAGGCATCGATAATGGGATCGCTTTCGCATTCCACTTCAATGACAGACAATGGAGAATCCGGGGCTTCGACCGGCAGTCCTTTCAACTGCAAGGAAAGCGGTTCGTTCTGAGTAAATTGCACGTCCTGCCCAGTTTTTACCAGGCGTGCCGATTTAACCTTTGTCTTCAGGCCGCCGATCCCGATCACAGCTCCCGGCTGAAAGAAGGACATCCACTGCGCCGCTGGCGTGACCCCAGGCCAATACTTTTGGAGGACATACAAAGTATTTCCACGGCGAGTAAACAACGTGTTAGGCGCGCCGGGGAAAGATCCTCGCTCGGTCCCATAAATCGCTTTGCCATTCGTGTCCAGCCATTTCCCAACTGTAGCCAGAATCTCAACCGATTCAGTCGGTACTGAGCCGTCCGCCTTGGGGCCAATATTAAGCAGATAATTGCCCCCACCCGAGGCGCACTGGGCCAGGTTGCTTGCAATGACTTTCGGAGTTTTCCAGGAGTTGTCGCCCCGGTTGTAACCCCAGCTATCGTTCAGCGTCATGCATGTCTCCCATGCCCGGCCTGGCTTGGCGGCGGTCACGTGCTGCTCCGGCGTGGAAAAGTCACCTTCCAGTCCGTTACGATTGTTCACGATAATCTCGGGCTGCAGTTCAAAAACCATTTGGTTCATGCGCTGGGACTCCCAGCCTTCGGGGGTCAGAGGCCAGTCCACGTCATACCAGAGAATGTCGATCTTGCCGTAGTTGGTCATCAGCTCGCGAATCAAGCCATGGGTATACGCAACGAAACGCTTGCGCGCAGCCTCGTCGGTCTTGCATTTCGCCCCGTCCGGGTGATGCCAATCCATCAGCGAGTAATAGAAGCCCACGCGAAGGCCCTCCGCGCGCGCAGCCTCAACATACTCCCGCACCAGGTCTCGCCCCGGTCCTTGCTGGGGAGCGCAATAGTTCGTCAGCTTCGTATCGAACATGCAGAAGCCTTCGTGATGCTTGGTCGTCATCACCATATACTTCTGCCCGGCGCGGCGCGCCAGCTTCGCCCAATCCCGCGCCGCATTCGGCCTGGGATGGAAATGTTTAGCCATCAACTCATATTGCGGAATAGGAATTCCCTCGGCCTCCATCGCCCACTCATGCTGTCCGAGCACACTGAACAATCCCCAATGGATGAACATCCCATATTTGGCCTCGTGCCACCATGCCATCCTTTGCGCACGCGTTGCGGCCTGCTTGGCTTCTGTCGCGGAATACGGATTGCTTCCTGTCTGAGGCTGGTCCAGGGCGAGTCCCATGGAATCAGTTGCGGTGGCACATGCCAGTGCGCCTGCGGCTCCCAGGTTCTTCAGAAATAATCGGCGGGAAATTGCATCCATATTCATAGTTGTTCCTTTATAGCAAAAGCGCGGTTCTGCCACTTCGCTTTTTTCAAAGGAATTCAGGTGCAACGGGCCCGGCGATCTGCCGGTACGGAAAGAATTTCAGCTTCCGTTCGGAACACGAACGCTCATGTGTTCACGGTAATCCTCATGAAGTGCTAACGACAGGGAAGAGAGTGGCCTTTGTTGTTAGCAAGTGCAAATGTCCGGTGGAGTTAGTACTACAGGTGTAACTAGAGGATAGACTGAAAGCGCTCAGGTGGGATCTCCGCGTAGGCGATGGAGAAAACGGTCCGAGGTTGGAAGGGCGAGTTGATGCGCGCGCATCGGGGGATGGGGGATCTGTTTGCGCGAAC
>DAHVZT010000120.1 GCA_027323885.1 Acidobacteriaceae bacterium | reverse complement strand
AATGACCTGTATCGCCGCGTGATCAACCGCAATAACCGGCTCAAGAAGCTGATGGACCTGCACGCGCCGGAAGTGATTGTACGCAATGAGAAGCGCATGCTGCAGGAAGCTGTGGATGCATTGTTCGACAACGGCCGCCGTGGCCGCGTGCTGCGCGGCGCCAACAATCGTCCGCTCAAATCCCTCTCGGACACGCTCAAGGGCAAGCAGGGCCGTTTTCGCCAGAACCTGCTCGGCAAGCGCGTGGACTATTCCGGCCGTTCCGTCATCGTGGTCGGACCGGAACTGAAACTTCACCAGTGCGGACTGCCCAAGAAAATGGCTCTCGAACTGTTTAAGCCGTTTATTTATCACCGGCTGGAGCAGATCGGCCATTGCACGACCATCAAGCAGGCCAAAGAGCTGGTCGAATTGCAGGACCCGATCGTCTGGGACGTGCTGGAAGAGGTAATCAAAGATCATCCCGTTCTGCTGAACCGCGCGCCTACGCTCCATCGTCTGGGTATTCAGGCTTTCGAGCCTGTGCTGGTGGAAGGCAAAGCTATCAAGATTCACCCGCTGGTCTGCACCGCCTTCAACGCCGACTTTGACGGCGACCAGATGGCTGTCCACATTCCGCTCTCGCCTGAGGCACAGGTGGAAGCCAGCGTGCTCATGCTGGCGGCGCACAACATTCTGTCGCCCGCATCCGGGCAGCCCATCACCGTGCCGACGCAGGATATGGTCCTGGGCATTTACTACCTGACCAAGGCCCATGCTGGCGCGCGTGGCGAAGGCCGCGTCTTCGCCAACACGGACGAGGTTCTGCTGGCGCTTGAGGCAAAAGAGGTCGAAACGCTTAGCCCGATCCGTCTGCGCTACACCGGTCCCGTGCTGGACATGACCACCGCATACGACGATCAGGATTTGCTCCACACGGAGCCCGTCCAATATTCCAACCAATACCTCTCGACGACTGTCGGCCGCGTCATCCTGAACGACTCGCTGCCCGAAGGCATGCCGTTCGTCAACGGCCTGCTGAAGAAAAAAGGGATTGGGCAGGTCGTCAGCTATGCGTATCTGAACCTTGGCCTTGAAATCACGGTGCAGATGCTTGACCGTATCAAGGATCTCGAATTCCGGTATGCGACGCGCAGTGGTCTTTCCGTGGGCTTCGACGACATGGTGATCCCCGATACCAAATACAAGCTGGTCAGCGATGCCGAAAAGCAAGTCGTCACGGTGCAGCAGCAGTATCTGGACGGCGCAATCACCAATGGCGAGCGCAACAACAAAGTCATCCAGCTATGGTCGTCCGTCACCGAACAGGTGGCCGATGAAATGTTCAACAACATGAAGTCCGCGGACAAGGCCGGGACCATGAATCCGATTTACATCATGGCCGACTCGGGCGCTCGCGGATCGAAGCAGCAGATCCGCCAGCTCTCCGGAATGCGCGGACTGATGGCCAAGCCTTCCGGCGAAATCATCGAAACGCCGATCACGGCTAATTTCCGCGAAGGACTGACCGTCCTGCAATACTTCATCTCGACCCACGGCGCGCGTAAGGGATTGGCGGATACCGCGCTGAAGACCGCCGACTCCGGTTACCTGACGCGCCGGTTGGTGGATGTGGCGCAGGACGTCATCATCAGCGACTACAACTGCGGCACCGTGGAAGGCATCTACGTGGGCCACATCGTAGAAGCCGGAGAGGTGATCGAGCCGCTGCGCGACCGTATCATTGGCCGCGTGTCGCTGGAAAAGCTGAAGGACTTTGAAGGCAACGTGCTGGTTGAGGTCAACCAGGAAATCGATGAGGACATGGCCGGCGCGATTCAGGCAGCCGGGGTCGAGCGGGTCAAGATTCGCTCGGTGCTTACCTGCGAATCGAAACGCGGTGTCTGCATCCTCTGCTATGGACGCAATCTCGCTTCCGGAAGATCGGTTGAAATGGGTGAAGCGGTCGGCGTTATCGCAGCTCAGTCCATTGGCGAGCCGGGCACACAGCTCACCATGCGCACCTTCCACATTGGCGGTGCGGCATCGCGCGTCTCCGACCAGTCCAGGCTGGAGGCGAAGAATGCCGGAACGGTACGCTTCCTCAACCTCGTCACCGTGCGTTCCAAACAGGGCGATCTGGTGGCAATGAATCGCTCCGGAGTTGTGGTCGTGGTGGACGAGCGCGGCCGCGAAAAGGAGCGGTACACGCTGGTCTACGGCGCCAAGCTGAAGGTGGAAGAAGGCGCGCAGGTGCAGCAGGGCCAGACGCTCGGGGAATGGGATCCCTATACCTTTGCCATTCTCACGGAAGTCGGCGGCACCGTGCATTTCCACGACTTGCATGAAGGCACCACGCTCAACGAAGAAGTCGACGAAGTCACCGGGCTGTCACGGCTGGTGGTTGCGGAATCTTCCGACGAAAAGCGCCAGCCGGCCATCATGATCAAGAGCGCCAAGGGCACCAAGCGATATCTGCTTCCAAGCCGCGCTCACTTGATGGTGCAGAACGGCGACGACGTGTTCCCTGGCGACGTACTTGCCAAGATCCCACGCGAGACGACACGCACCAAAGACATCACCGGCGGTCTGCCGCGTGTTGCGGAACTGTTCGAGGCGCGCAAGCCCCGCGAAACGGCCATCATCAGCGAGATCGATGGTGTGGTGCGATTCGGCGAAGTGAGCAAAGGACAGCGCAAGATCTACGTGACGGCGGACAGCGGCGAAGAGAAGGAATACTCGATGCCTCGCGGCGTACATGTGAACGTGCAGGAAGGCGAGCGCATGCGTGCCGGCGATCCTTTGATGGATGGCCCGTTGAACCCGCATGACATCCTGGCGGTACTGGGCGAAAAGGAATTGCAGTCCTACATGGTGACGGAGATTCAGGAAGTCTATCGTCTGCAGGGCGTCGCAATATCCGACAAGCACATCGAAGTGATCGTTCGTCAAATGCTGCGCTGGGTCAAGGTTGAAGATCCGGGCGACACCAGCTTCCTGGTCGAGCAACAGGTGGACAAGTTCCGCTTCCGCGAGGAAAACGATCGCGCCATCAACAACGGCGGCCGTCCCGCGGTGGGCCGTCCGCTGCTGCTGGGCATCACCAAAGCATCGCTTTCGACGGACTCGTTCATCTCCGCCGCTTCCTTCCAGGAAACGACGCGCGTGCTGACCGAGGCCGCTATCAACGGCGCGGTCGACCAGCTTCGCGGCCTCAAGGAAAACGTCATTGTCGGCCGGCTCATTCCGGCCGGTACAGGCATGGAGTTCTACCGGAACGTGCGGCTGTCGCAGGAATTGGAAGAGGCAGCTTCACGCGTCCAGCAGGAAGTTACCGAGGCCAAAGAGGCGGAAGAGCGCGAACTGGAGCTCATGCGCCAGGAAGGCGAAGCCGAGGAAATGGCCGCCGAATAGCGATTGGACCGAAAACGGCAAAAGTTTCATTTTGGGGGGCAGGCGGACGTTGCCTGCCCTTCGCTTTGCTCAGGCATCTCAATATGGAAGAAGCTTCTGCAATGTTCACAGTGAAAGCCCGCATCCTCAGTCTGCTCGCCCTGGGTGTTCTGGCCTGTTCTCCGGCGCTGCTGCGCGCTTCCGTAAATCCGCTGGCCCGTCCGGGACTCTACCCGCAGATGGGGTCAGCGCATATCTTTTCCGACACCGCCGACGCAAAGGCGGAGATCCGCAAAGCCATCCTGCAGGCTGGCTTCGAGCATAAAAATGTTCTGCTCGATTTCGGAGGGAACTGGTGCGCCGATTGCCAGTTGCTCAACATCTACTTCCATGATCCGGGCAACGCTTCCTTGCTGGCGGCCAACTACATCAAGGTCGATGTGAACGTCGGCGAGTATGACAAAAACCTGGACTTGGCCCGAAAATATGGCATTCCTCTTAACAAGGGAGTTCCAGCCCTGGCCGTCCTCGATAGCTCAGGCAAACTCCTGTATGCGCAGCGGAACGCCGAATTTGAAAAGATTCACACGCTGGATTCCGCGGCGGTAACGGCCTTTCTGGAAAAATGGAAGCCCAAAGCCACGGCGCACGGAAAGCCCAGCCACGCGAGGCCAGCTTCGCACACGCCTGCCGGACGATAATTGCGGAACAGGCGCGGGCCTCCGGCTTTACCGGTTACGATCCGGCCTCATCGGTCGCCCCCAAGGCCAGAGATCCTATGGCGTAACTTTGAAGCTGGCAGCCTGGGTGGCTTGCGAACTGCCGCCGATATAGACCTTGTAGTCCACCGCTTCCACTACGCGCTGGCTCCTCGCATTGATGAACGACAATTCTTTGAAGCCCAGAGGAAATGTCACCTTTTTCGATTCACCGGGCTTCAGAGTTACTCTCTGGAATCCACGCAAAGAACGTACAGGCTCCTCGACGCTGGCGCCGCGAATCCTGAGATAAAGCTGGACGACCTCGCTTCCGGCGACGGCACCCGTGTTGCGCACCGTTGCTGTAGCTTCGATGGGTGTTTGCGTCGTGCCCTGATTCGGAGCGGACATCAACTGAGCCAGCGGCACCGTGGCCGTATTCAGCGTCACCGGTGAGTACGCGAATTGCGTATAGCTTAGCCCGTGTCCGAACGGGTAAAGCGGGGAATTCCGCACATCGATGTAGCGAGACAGATACTTCTCCTCCCCGTTTGTAGGCGGGTGGGAGAGGTCCACGCCGGTGGCAGGTCGGCCAGTGGGGAACTGCGCCAGGTACAGCGGCTCCTGCCCCACAGCGCGCGGAAAACTGACCGGCAGCTTGCCGCTGGGATTGGTATCGCCGAAGAGAATGTTCGCGAGCGCCGGACCAGCCTCAATGCCCGGGTACCACGCTTCCATGATCGCGGGCACGTTTTTCGCAGCCCAGTTCAGCACGAGCGGACGCCCGCTGAAGAGAATGAGCACGACCGGTTTGCCTGTGGCGACAATCGACTCCAGCAGTTGTTCCTGATTGCCAGGCAAGTCCAAATGCGCTCGAGATGCGGCTTCCCCGGTCATCGCGGGAGCGTCCTCGCCGAGCGCCAGGATCACCAGGTCTGATTGTTGGGCCGCCTGCCTGGCGGCGGCGAATCCGTCCTGCGATTGCGTCAGGAATTTCGTTCCTTCTGCATACAAAACTTTGCCGCCGCGGGCCTTCATCCGCTGCTCCAGGGATGTCCGAAAACTCACCGCGTCGGCTGGGTTCCCCTGTCCGCCCCAGGAGCCGAGCATCTGTCCCGGCGCATCTGCCAGTGGTCCGATCAGAGCGATCGATTTTACGTGCGGGCTTACGGGCAGCAGCTTCGGCTGGCCTTCTTTGGCATTGTTCTGCAGCAGCACAATGGACTCTTCCGCAGCTTTACGCGCCAAATCCCGGTTGGCCGGCGCGGCCTGATAAGGCTTCGCATTCTCGTCCACATAGGGATGGTCGAACACGCCAAGAGCATACTTGACGCGCAGCACGCGCTTAACGGCTTCATCGATTACGGCTTCCGGAACCGCGCCCGTGCGCACCAGCGACACCAGGCGCTCGTGGAATGCGCCGCTCTCCATGTCCATGTCCAACCCGGCCAGGATCGCCTTCTGCGCAGCGGTAGCGTTATCGAGCGCGACGCCATGGGCGACCAGTTCTCCGACGGCTCCCCAGTCGCTTACGACAAATCCGCCAAAGTTCCACTCTTTGCGAAGAATGTCGGTCAGGGTATAGCGGTCGGCAGTCGCGGGAACGCTGTTCAAGGGATTGAAGGAACTCATGACCGTGGCTGCCCCGGCCTGCACAGCCGCTTCATACGGAGGTAAATAGACCTGGCGTAGCATGACGTCCGACATGTCCACGGCGTTGTAATCCCGGCCCGCAATGACCGCGCCATAAGCCGCAAAATGCTTGACGCACGCCGCCACAGAATCCGGGTTGCTCAGGCTTGTCCCCTGGTAACCCTGCACATAGGCGCGCGCCATTGCGGAGCCGAGAAACGGCGATTCCCCGGAGCTCTCGACGATGCGGCCCCAGCGTGCGTCACGGGCGATATCGACCATGGGGGAAAATACCCACCGGATCCCATCGGCGCTGGCCTCCTGCGCGGCCATGCGTGCGGTCGCCTGTACCATCGCTGGATCGAAACTTGAAGCCATGCCGAGCGGCACTGGAAATACGGTGCGATATCCGTGGATCACGTCGAAGCCGTAGATCAGTGGAATGTGAAGGCGGCTTTTCTCCACGGCAATGTGCTGGAATGCATTTGCCTTTTTGGCATCGGCAACGTTCAGCAACGAGCCGACCTGACCGTTGGCGATCATCGTGTCGTAGTTTTCCCGTCCAGTACCGGGTCCCGTGGGCGCGCCGGAAGAGAACTGTACAAGCTGGCCAACTTTCTCCTCAAGGGTCATCTTGGAAAGCAGGGCGTCCACTTTTTTGTTGAGCTCTTTGTCCGTCAACTGGGTGTTCGGCACCGCGGGAGCGGAAGCAACCGGGGTGGCCGAAACCTTGCCGGAGCGGGAGCGGTGCCATCCCGGTGGGGATGGACGATAAGCGAACAGCGGGCCAGATCCAAGCGAAACGGCTGCGGCAACGGCAACCAGGCATGCGACGGGTACACTCGGTGGCTTCATAACATTTTGGATGCTAGCATGACCGGCGGCCGAATTCCCTGGGAGCTATCTATTGAAAAGGCGTGGAGATTGGAATTTACGAGTTCCTTTACGTTAGTCTTTCGTTAAGATATGCAACGCTGGCTCGTGCATTTGCGGAGGACCCTCGTCCATAGCGTCAGCAATGACGTCCTGATGCTGGCGCGGGCAGGAGCCTATTCCGCACTCCTTTGTGTTTTCCCGATCGTCCTGGTTGCGGCGACCGTTCTGGCATTTTCTCCCGCGGCGGAGGTCGTGCGATCGGAATTGCGCGGGCTCCTCTATCAGATGTTCCCTCCCGACGTGCCTCCGCTTGTCCTCGCGTATTTTCAGGGGCAACACCGCTCGATAAGGCTGGTGCTTTCCTCGGCGACGGTGTTTTTGCTTGCCTCCAACAGCGTCATGACCACATTGATGGAGGCGATGCGGCGGGCCTACAAACTGCCGCCCGATTCCTGGGACATTTCGCGTCAGATTCTCGTCGCTTTCGTTCTCACCTTTCTCTCGTTTCTTCCGCTTGCTCTGGCCTCTATCTTCGTCGTTTTTGGCCACGTGATTGAAGTCTGGATGATCCATCAGTCCGTGTCCGGCTTACGGTACTATGTGCTGGTGATTGGCCGCCTGATCCGGTGGATGCTCGCGCTCCTCACCAGCGTCACGGTGCTGGCCATCATTTACCACCTCGGGACGCCCAGAACTCAATCGTGGCGCAGAGTGCTGCCCGGCTCTGTGCTGGCGACCGCTCTGTGGTTTCCCGCCACGCTGGCCTTCGGCTGGTATGTGACACGACATGCGCATTACCGCCAGGTTTATGGATCGCTTGGCGCAGGCGTCGCGCTGCTTATTTGGCTGTACATCATCCTGGTCAGCGTGATGATCGGAGCTGAATTCAACGCGGAAGTCTATCCCAAGCGGCCGCGCGACGCCGTCGCGGTTCGCGGATGAGGGACAAGCTTCTCCGGGTGCGGTCCCCAATGTCATCGTCACCGCAATGGCAAGTGAGCCGTTACAATCACATTGAGCCCGAACTCGCGAATTTCAATTGGACCTAGTCCTTTTTCTGGAGCAGGAATGTACAAATCGGTTTCCCCCACGAACTCCGCCGCTGGCCCTCGACGGGCGAAGATCGTCGCAACTATCGGACCTTCCAGCAACACAGAAGCGACCTTCCGCGAACTGATCCAGGCGGGGCTTGATGTTGCGCGGTTGAATTTTTCTCACGGTACCCATCCGGAGAAATTGGTCCTTATCCAGATGATTCGCAAAGTGGCAAAGGAAACAGGCAAGCCGATCTGCATTTTGGGGGATTTGCAGGGACCCAAAATTCGCACGGGCAGACTCAAAAACCGTATTCCTATCTCGCTCAAAACGGGCCAATCGCTTACCATTACGCCGCGCGATGTGCCGGGAACCTCCACCGTAATCAGCACGACCTTCCCCACCCTGGCGGAGAATCTGGAGGAAGGCTCGCGCATTCTTCTTTCGGACGGACTGATCGAACTGCGCGTCCATCGCATCCACGGGAACGACGTGGAATGCGAAGTAATCAACGGCGGAATGTTGGGCGAGCACAAAGGAATCAATCTGCCTGGCATTGCCGTGCGCGTCCCCTCATTGACAGAAAAAGATGAAGCCGACCTTGAGTTCGCCATCAAGAACGGCGTGGACATGGTCGCCGTATCCTTTGTGCGCACCGCGGAAGATGTGCGTCTGGTCAAGCAGCGAGTAGCCGCGCTGGGAGCGGAGACCTGGATCATAGCCAAGCTGGAAAAGCCGCAGGCCATCGAGCACCTGGAGGCGATCCTGGAGATCGCGGACGGCGTAATGGTGGCGCGTGGCGACCTCGGTGTGGAGATGCCGCCGGAGCAAGTTCCGGCAATTCAGAAGCGTGTGATCCGCCGTGCGGCAGAACTGCGCAAGCCGGTCATCACAGCGACCCAGATGCTGGAATCGATGATTGAAAATCCGCGTCCCACACGCGCCGAAGCCAGCGATGTCGCCAACGCGATTTATGACGGGACGGATGCCGTGATGTTGTCCGCGGAAAGCGCGGCGGGCAAATATCCGGTGCAGGCCGTCGCGATGATGGCCAAGATTGTGGTTGAAACGGAGATCCAGATGCGTGCCGAGGTGCAGCGTTATCGCTATCGCGTGGAGGGCGCGCTTTCAATCCCCGAGACAATCTGCGAGTCCATGGCCCATGCCGCCGACGATCTTGACCTGGCCGCCATCGCCGTATTTACGGAAACCGGGAACACCGCCCGGCTGCTCTCCAAATACCATCCAACACCCCCAATTTACGCATTGAGCAGTGTGGATGCGGTGATCCGCCGCATGATGCTGCTATGGGGCGTTCACCCGGTGCAATGTCCCAAGCTTCACCATACGGACCAGATGGTCGATACGGCCGAGCGCCTTCTGCTGCAAGCAGGACATATACGGATGAAGCAGATCCTTGGCATCGTCGCCGGAACGAGAACCAAGAGCGGCTCAACCAATTTCATGCGGCTTCACATGGTGGGCGACAGCGATCACACTTCGCGCAAACGTCCGGATGCCGCGCAGGCGCCTGACCGCGCCTCCGCGTCTGCAGCCCGCCCGAATGCGGCGCGCGCAGGCACCGCATCCAAGGCGCCCCGGCCCCGCACAGAAAACGGAGCGTCATCGAAAGAGCCATCCCCCAAGCCCGCAGGCAAAAAGGGCCGCTCATGAGAAGGATCGGCCGGAACAGGCCTGCAAGAAAGCTCTGAATGGGGCAGATTCGGATCCTTTCCGATCAGGTAGCCAACCAGATCGCCGCTGGCGAAGTGGTCGAGCGGCCTGCTTCCGTAGTCAAAGAACTTCTGGAAAATTCTCTGGACGCAGGAGCGCACCGCGTCCGCATTGACGTGGAGGCTGGCGGACGGAAGCTGATCCGAATCACGGACGACGGCTGCGGCATGGTGCGCGATGATGCATTGTTGGCTTTCGAACGCCATGCGACCTCCAAAATTCGTTCCAGCGATGATCTGCTGAGCCTCGCGACCTTAGGCTTCCGCGGCGAAGCGCTGCCCTCCATCGCTTCCGTAGCGCGGGTGCATCTGACCACGCGCTCCGCGGCGGAGCCCGTTGGCACAGAATTGGAGATTGCCGGAGGGAAAATCCTTCGCGTGGCCGACTGTGGTGTGCCGGTTGGAACCACGCTCAACATCCGCGACCTGTTCTTCAACACGCCGGCGCGAAAAAAATTTCTGCGTTCCGAACAGACTGAGCTTTCCCACATTGCGGCCCTCGCGACCCATTACGCCCTGGCGCATCCGGCAAAGCATTTCGAACTGCATAGCGCGACCCACGCCTTGCTGGAAGCTCCGCCGGTCCAACATGCTTCCGAGCGCATTTTCCAGATTTTCGGGCGCGATGTTCTGGACCAATTGCTGCCGGTTGCGGCGGAAACAAACTTTGAGCGCGCTGGCATACCGCCGCCGCCGCCATGGAAGCGCGAGCCCGATTGGGAACCTGCGCCGCCGGGACCGCTGCGGCTGCATGGCTTTATCTCGCGTCCGGAACTGCAGAAGCTGAATCGCAATTCCATCTATATTTTCGTCAACCAAAGACTGATTCGCGATCGCCTGATTCTGCACGCCCTGACCGAGGCCTATCGCAACATTCTGCCGCCGACGTCTTTTCCTGTCGTGCTGTTGTTCCTGGAAATGCCGCCTGAGGAAGTTGATGTCAACGTCCACCCCGCCAAGACGGAGGTGCGCTTTCGCCAGCAGGGCTTTGTGCATGATTTCGTGCGCGATGCAGTACGCAATTGCCTCATCCGCACCAAGCCTGCCGCAAGCTTTCTTACCGCGCTCAGCCAACACGCGGTCATGACGCCTGCGCTGATGCTGGACGTCTCTCCGCTGCCTGGAGCGCCTGCCCCTGAAGACGTCCGATCCGGAAACCCGGACGCTTCCGACCGGCGTGCTACGGCTTGGAACCAGGCATCTTCCGCGGAAACTTCTGTCGAATCGCAAGAGCCAATTGCAACGAACACCTTCCAGGAATCCGAGCCTTCCATTCCTCAGAGCGATTTCGAACCCTTCGAGTTACAGCCGCCCGTTTTGCAGCCCGCCGCCCAGACGCTGCCTTTTCTTTCTTCGCAGCAGCCGATCGGCGAGTCACAGTCCGTACAATCCGCGGAAGCAGCGCCCAGCCTGCATGGACTCGCCAACCTGCGCCCGCTTGGGCAACTGGAAGAGTCGTTCATCCTCGCGGTGAACGCGGAGGGTCTCTGGATTGTCGATCAGCACGTGGCGCATGAACGAGTGCTGTTTGAAAACCTTCTTCGTGATCGAGATGTGGAACAGGTGCAGCGCCAGCGGTTGTTGATGCCCGTGCTCATCGACCTGAGACCCGATCAGATGCCACTGTTCGCGGCGATTGCCGCCGAACTGGAACGGAATGGGTTTGAGGCGGAACCGTTCGGGCCGCGTACGCTGGCGGTGAAAGCGGTTCCGGTGGGACTGGCCGGACGCGAGTTGGAGCGCACGCTGATTGAAGTGCTGGAGCAGACCAAGCGCGAAGAGCAGGTTGAGAATCTGGAGACGCTGCGCCTCAGGATAGCCGCTTCCATTGCCTGCCATGCGGCCATCAAGATTCACACACCCCTGGAAATGGCGAAGATGGAATGGCTGCTTGGCGAGTTGGCGAAAGCCGAGCATCCCACGAGCTGCCCTCATGGCCGGCCAATAGTACTGCGGTATTCTTTAAAAGAGATCCAGCGCGCTTTCCAGCGCATTTAGCAAGGATCGCAATCCTCGTAACACGCGCTCGGTTTCCCCGCAACCTACCCGGAAGAAGGAATTTCTTTGAACACGGAACAACTCAACTCGGCACGGCTGGCTCGTTGGAGCCAGAACGGCGAAGCACGGCTCACCCAGGAAGCAGCGGCGGAGTGGCTCCGCACCATCGGGCTGTGCTCCTATCTGCCCACGGGCGGGGCAATCGCTGCACCGGCGGCCAGTTTTCTGGAGGCAGTCGTCGGACGCCCGGCGCAGATGCCGAGCGCGGGCGAGCGGGCGCGCGCCTCGGAGCTTCTGGCCAGGCTGATTGAAAACGCGTTGGCCGTGCCTTTAAAACTGGGAAACTCGCTGGGCGAGCAGCCGGATTTTGTCGCCAGTGATGAAGCTTTTCGCTTCATCTATGCGCTCCGCGGAAACCGCAATATCAAGGCTGGGCCCTCCACGGTGGGCAATGAAAAGGTGACCACGCTGGCGCAGCACTGTTGGCAGGCCATCGAGCAGCACGGCCCCTTGACTGTGGCGTCCTTGCAGCCCATCCTCGGCCGGGACATCACGGAAGCGGCTGTCGCGCGTGCGCTTCAGGAGCTTTGGACGGGCCTGTACGTCTTTCCGGCTCTGAGCGCTCCAAGCGAGCCTGCGCGGTGGGAGTTGCTCGCGCGCCGTTTTCCGCAGCAGGTCACGGCAGGATCGACCACAGGCCACGCTGAGGCGCACTCGGCCATGGTTTCGCTCTACCTGCACGCCATGGTCGCGGCAACCGAAGAAGATGTCCTCGCGTTCCTTTCCCCGCTGGCGCCCCAGTCGAAGCTGCGGGAAGTGCTTCGCGCACTCGGGTCCATGCGCCAACTCGACATGGTCGATATCGGCGGGCGCTCTCACCTGTGTCTGCAGGGAGGACTGTTGCCCGAAATGGTGGCGCAGCTTTCTGAAGAGCAACTGGCCGGTCCGGCAGCGCAGCCGGAGATCGAAATTGAAGCAGCGGGCGCGGAAGAGCCCAGCAAGTTTGTTCCTAAGAAGTTCGTTCCCAAGAAATTTGTTCCCCGGACCTTTGCGCCGGGAGTGTCGGCAGCGGCGGGTTCGCCGCGCAAGGGTTCAGGCGCAAAAGGATTCGCCGCCAGCCCATCCGGGGAACGGCCCGGCAAATTTTTTCGTGAACGTTCGCCAGAAGGATCGAGGGAGCGAACCGCTCCTCAGCGTGGCGCCGGTTCCGGCGCAGGAAGACAAGACAGGCCATCGCGTTTTTCCAACTCAGGGCCAGCTTCGCTGAACCGCCAAGGACCGGGTGGAAATTTTCCGCCTCGCACGCGCAGCAAAGACACAGGTGTCCCGCCCTACCGCCAGCCTTCGCGGGAAACTGCATCAGGCTCGCCGATGCGCGGCCCCGGCGAGCGCGCCAGGCGCTGGGAAAAGTCGAGAGAAGCGCCAGGCGAACGGCCGGCCCAGCGCGCGGAATGGGCGTCCAAGCCGGCGGGATTCAAGAAATCTGCTGGGTTCAAAAAATCCGCTGGGTTCAGCACACCTCGTGGGGCGAAACCCTGGACCCGCCAGCGCGGTGCTGACGCGGGTGGATCGTCCCGCGCCGCAGGCGAAAGAAAGCCCTGGAGTTCGCGCCCGCGCGGTGCTGCCGGGGATTCCGGTTTTCGTGGTTCGGACGTACGATCCGGGAACAGTGGAGAAGATTCCAGACGCTGGAAAAAGGATGGCGCGGGGCGCGATTCCGGTGCCGGGACGCGCAAATTCCGTGGTCCCCAAGGTAAGCCTTCGGGGTACACCGCCTCAGGATTCAGGTCTGCAGGCTCCCGATCTGCGGAGCCAGGATTTGGGGCTCGACCGGGTGGTTCGAAGCCGTTCGCGGCGAAATCCGGTGCCGGAAAGCCATGGGCCTCGAAAGGCGCGGCATCCCGTGTCGGATCCAAGCGCTCCTATGTCGCCAGAACCACTGAAGGCTATGCCCCGCGGAGCAAGGCCAAGCCCTATGGCAAGCCTGCGGGAGCCAAGTCGTGGAGCAAGCGGTCTTCTGTGAACTCCGGCGAGGGTGGTGAGCGGCCCAATCGCCGGACACGCGTGGATGCTGCAGCGGCCGAACGCGGTAAGAGCAAGCCCTTCTGGGCGAAGAATCCGCGTGGCGGCAAAGGATCGACAGCGGCTGGCCGCACGAATCGCCCCGGAGCCGGTAAGAAGCCCGGCAAAAAGAAATGATGGCGGACAGCAAGCCCCGGCTGCGGCCCGTCATCGCCATCGATGGACCCGCGGGAGCAGGTAAAAGCACACTCGCTGCTTACCTTGCGCGGCGTTTCGGTTTCCTCAACCTGGAAACCGGTGCGATGTACCGCGCGTTCGCGCTCAAAGCGCTGCAGAACTCGGCGCCCCTCGATGACGAGGCGGAACTGATGGAATTGGCGGGGTCGACCCGAATCGTTCTCCAGCCACAGCAACGCGAGGGCAATCGAGTGCTCCTCGATGGGACAGACGTTACACGGCGTATTCGGGACAAGGACGTTGCGGAAGCTGCTTCGCGGGTGAGCGTGCATGGCCGCGTACGTGCCTGGATGGTAGGCCTGCAACGCGCGTTGGGCGCCGAGGGCGGCGTCGTTATGGAAGGCCGCGACATCGGCACAAAAGTCTTCCCTGACGCGGAGGTGAAAATTTTTCTGGACGCCGAGGATGTGGTCCGCAGCCAGCGTCGCTTCTTTCAGAATGTGGCGTCCGCCGAAGCTTCGGCAAGTGTCGGGCCCAGCCAGGCCGAAGTATTGGCCGGCATGCGGGAGCGCGATGCCAGGGATCGCGAGCGGGCTTCTTCTCCGCTCCATCCCGCTCGGGACGCCGTCCATCTGGACTCATCTTCTCTCACGCTCGAAGAGGTTTGCTCGCAGGCAGAGGCGCTGGTGCGGAGCAAAATTGCAGGGGGATAGGACTCCGCGATTGTATGATGACTGCAGGCGCGAGCGGCACCTGGATTCCCGCCATTTCGCATTTCCGGCATGCAATCCCACTCCCCAGTTCGAGCCAGCAAGATTGCGGTGGCAGCAAGCATCCTGATGCTGTTGATCGCGATGCTGCTTCCTGTGTGCCATTTGCACCCGCTGCTCGACAAGGGGGCTGCCGATCGTTGTACGATCTGCGTTTCCCTGCATGCCGCAACTCCGCTGGGTGTTCACCTGCCCCCGGCAATCGCCCTGCTCCAGGCGGAAGCAGTTTTCGCCGTTCCACCACCCGCGCGGCTCACGCGAGTTCCGCGTTTTGCTCCCACCCGCGCTCCGCCTCTCTCAGGCTGCTGATTTCAATCAGGCAATCATCTTCTGAGAGGGGAATTTTCTTATGCGCCATGCAGTCCAACTGCTGTGTCTGACTGTCTTGTATTTCGCGTTCTGCGGCGGTGCGCAACCCGTCCATGCGCAAGGCGTGGGCACCGGCGGCACCATCACGGGCACCGTGACCGACGCTTCTGGCGCCGTGGTTCCAGGGGCGACGATCGACATATTGAACCCGGTGACCGGGTTTCATCAAACGGCAACCTCGGATACGGCTGGCCATTTCGCGTTCCACAACGTACCGCTCAATAACTATCACGTGGCGGTCAGCGCGCCGGGCTTCAGCTCCATCTCTCAGGATGTGAACCTGGTGGGCAGCGTGCCCGCCGTTCTCACGCTTGCGCTGCCGGTTTCCGCCTCGGCAACCACCGTGACCGTGACGGCGGATAGCGGCGACCTGGTGAACGCCAACCCCAGTCAGCATACGGACATCAACATGTCCATCCTGCAGACGCTGCCCAGTGACGACGTGACGAATGGGCTCAGCTCGGCGGTGACGCTGGCCAGCCCCGGCATCGTGGCGGATTCGAACGGAATGTTCCATCCCCTGGGCGAGCATGCTGACACTACGTTCAGCGTTGACGGCGAACCGATTTCTGACCAGCAGAGCCGGACGTTCTCCAACCAGCTCACTTCCAATGCGGTGCAATCGATCAACGTGATCAATGGCGTGATTCCGCCGGAGTATGGCGACAAGGCCAGCATCGTGGTCCAGACCACGACCAAATCGGGCCTGGGCGACCTGAAGCCCACAGGTGGAATCACGGCGAGCTACGGCAGCTTCGGGACGACGATCCTGGACGCGAATGTCGGCACCGGCGGGGAACGCTGGGGCAATTTCGTCGATATGAACGCCATCAACAGCGGCCGGTTCCTGGATTCCCCGGAGTTCGTCGTATTGCATTCCAAAGGGAACAACGAGAATTACTTCGAGCGTGTGGATGTGGACCCCACGGCGAAGGACACTCTGCATCTCGACCTGAACGCCGCCCGTTCCTGGTTCCAGACTCCCAATCAGTTCGATCAGCAGGCGGCTGGGCAGGACCAGCGTTCGCAAAACCTGACCTATAACATTGCGTCTTTCTGGACGCACATCCTGAACGCAAGCTCGCTGATCGACCTGAATGCGTATATCCGGCAGGACAACATTCATTACTATCCCAGCCGGAATGTCTTCGCCGATACGCCTGCCACACTTTCCCAAAGCCGCCGCCTTCAGAATGTCGGAATCAAGGCGGACTATTCCTACGTACATGGCATTCACAACATCAAGGCGGGTGCGCTCTTTGACCACACGTTTTTGAATGAAGGCTTTGGCTTTGGCATTACCAGCCCTATATACAACGCCGTCTGCGTCAACGCCAAGGGCGCGCCGGTTGTTGCCCCGGGAGTCAAAAATCCAAACGCATGCGCCGCCGCGGGCTACCTGCCGAACCCGGGTTTTCTGCCTGGCGAATTGCAATACGATCTGACCCGCGGAGGAAGGCTGTTCACCTTCAAAGGACACACCGACATCAAAGAAGAGGCGCTCTATTTTCAGGACACGATGATCTGGAAACGATGGCAGCTTCTGATCGGCGCAAGAGGCGACAACTACAACGGACTGACGCACAGATCCATGCTGGAGCCGCGCGTGGGCATCACGTACCAGGTGCCGAAGTATGGCACCGTGATCGGCGGAGGCTACTCGCGCCTGATGCCTACGCCCTACAACGAAAACCTGATCCTTTCCAGCTATACGGGCAATGGGGGGCTCGCGAATAACCTTGGGGCGCACGGCCAGCACCCGCTGACTCCAGCATCGCGCAACCAATACAACCTGAGCCTGGAGCAGGGATTCGGAAAGCATCTTGTCGTCGATGCGCAATATTTCTGGAAGTACACTCAGGGCGATTACGACTTTGACGTCATCCTGAACACGTCTCTGACCTTCCCGATTCAATGGAAGAAATCGGACATTACGGGAGCCGATGTTCGCGTCTCGCTCACACCGGTGGGTGGATTTTCGGCATTTTCCGTCATGGGGCATGCGCATTCGCTGTTTTATCCGCCGGAGACTGGCGGCATCATTTTCAATGACAATGCGAATGCGACCAGTCTCCTCCCGTTTCTTATAGATCACGACCAGGTCTTCGAGCAGACCACGCACGTGCAGTATCAACCGAAACCAAGTGCGCCGTGGATCGGCTCCACCTGGCGTTATGAGAGCGGAATGGTCGCGGGCAATGTTCCGTTCGGCACCGTACCCGGTGTGCCGGTGAATCTGACCTATCTCACTCCGGATCAGCAGCAGCAGATTGAGTTGAGCTGCAACGGAGTTCGGGCCACTCTCACCGCTCCGCTGGCAAGTTGTCTGCCATCTGGCTTGAAGTCACCGCTGGTGTATATTCCACGAGTTGGAACGGAGAGCCCGGGCAGCAATCCGCCGCGTGTGGCGCCACGCAATCTCTTTGACCTGGATACCGGCTGGAACAACGTGTTTCGCCGCAAACAGAACCAGACCAACCTGAGTCTGACAGTCACGAACATCACTAACAAAGTTGCTCTCTATAACTTTCTGTCCACCTTCAGTGGCACGCATTTTGTGCCGCCCAGGATGATCACAGCACAGGCAGAGTTCAATTTCTGAACTGGTGCCAGTTCGCTCGCAAACTTAGCGCCAGAAACACGGCACATGCTTTATAACTGGGGCGGGGAGCTTAGGAGTATGCGAATGCTGAAGTTTTGCGTGGTGGCTTTGATTGCGGGCGCCGGTTGGAATGCCGCGGCAGCGCAGGAAAAATCGGCGGTTCCGATTCCGCAGTCCGATACGAGCTATATCGATGCGCGCGGAACGGCACACGTGACGCGCGTAGTTCCCGTACCAACGACCGTCAGCCAGGAAGCGCAAAAATTTCTGGCGCGCCGCATCCCGGACAATCCGAAGGAGCCAACTTTAGCCGCTCGCCGGCAAGGGACCGACACATGGCAGGCCCATGCGGGAGAGGTTTCCCGTAGACTGTACCCGGTCAACATCGCGGAGGACAAAATCGCCGGAGTTCCGGTTCGCGTGGTCACGCCGCGGCAGACGCCAGACGACCGCAAAGATCGCGTGCTAATCAACGTGCACGGCGGCGGCTTCGACTCTGATTCCGGCTCGCTGACGGAAAGCATTCCGCTCGCCAACCTGACCAAAACCAAAGTAGTCGCCGTTTTGTACCGCCTTGCGCCGGAGCATCCGTTTCCTGCTGCGGTGGACGACACGGTCGCGGTCTACAAAGAACTTCTCAAATCCTACAAGCCGCGGAACATTGGACTTTATGGAACGTCGGCGGGAGCGATTCTCACCCCGGAAGTCACCGTCAGGCTTCGCCAACTGGGCCTGCCGTTGCCCGGCGCTCTGGGTGTATTTTCCGGAATGGGAGATTTCAGTCAGCCTGGTGATTCGCAGGCGCTGTTTGCGCTGGACGGACTCTCCGGCCACCTGACTCCTCCGGACGTGAAACATGCGTCGAATGCATATACGGGATCGACGAATCGAAAGGATCCGGTGCTTTCGCCGCTTTATGCCAATTTGCAGGGATTTCCGCCAACGCTGTTTCTTACCAGCACCAGAGATCTTCTCCTGAGTGGAACCACGATCCTGCATCGCGCGTTTCTGCGCGCCGGAGTGGATGCTGATCTGGTGGTTTTCGAGGCACTGCCCCATGCCTTCTGGAACGATCCGCTCCTGCCGGAATCCAAGGAAGCGGATGCTCTGATGGCATCGTTCTTCGATAAAAAACTGGGGAAATAACGCATCCGACGGGCAGAATCGTGCAATGCCCTATGGAACCTGCGCCCAGGCCAGACCGTCGGCGTGCTTCCCGGCGGGGATTGTTTTTTTCATCGTCCAGTTCGCAAGATCAAGGACCCCGACGTTATTGGAAGCCGAGCAGGAGACATAAGCGACCGAGGGATTGCCGGGCTGCATCAGCACCTCCTGCGGAGACTCACAAACATGGATCGTTCGAGCGACTCGCAGGCCTGCGATATCGACAACAGCGACCTCATTCGCGTCTGGCATTGCAACGACCAGCCATCTCCCATCCAGAGTTGGCGCAGTGCCATAGCCCAAAGAAGGTAGTCGCACGCGGGCAGCAACTTTATTGCTGGCAGTATCGATCACGGCGAGATGCGGACTGGTCTGGTCGGAGGTGAAGACCAGTCTGTCGTCCGGCGAGACGGAGATTCGTTGGGTTGTATGGGAAATCGGGATCACCGCAAGGGTCTTCCGCTCATCCATGTCCAGAACCGATACTGTTCCCGGACCAACATTTGCCGTGTATCCGCGATGTCCGTCATGAGAAAGCGCGAACATGTGCGACTCTGCCTGTCCGGTCGGAATGGATCCCGTGACCATGAGCGTATGCGGGTCCACAATACTGACACTATCGTCCAGCTCGGTTGTGACATAAAGCACATTGCGCTTGGCGTCAAAAACGGGACAATGGGGCCGTACGCCGTGTTTGAAATCAACGTTGCCGCTCAGTTTGTGGGACACCAGATCGATTACGGCAATGGTGCTGCCGTCAGTCCCGGGACTCCCGACGCCGGAATTTCCATAGATCGGAACGTAAGCCGTGCGACCGTCTGGCGAGGCTGTTACTTCATGACCCGTGACGCCTTCAACTGGAATGCGTGCAATCCGTGAACCTGAATCGGGATCGACAAGGTCAAGTGTATGGTCGCCTTTGTTCGCCACAAGCAGCATGGAATTGCCCTTCTTTTGTTCAGGAGCCGCGGCGCTGCAGACCTTGAGCAGAAGTCCGCATACAACCAGGATGAGGAAAGAAAATCGCCCGTATTTCAGCATAACGGGAGTATATGCTTCCCTGCGGGATTATTGCGTCCAGCTTTTGCAGCGCTCGACCGCGTCACGCCATCGTGCGCGCCTGGCCTGCATCTCTCCAGCCGATGCGCCAGGCTCGAAACGCTTATCCAGCTTTCTGGTCGTCGAAAGCTGCTGCGGACCTTCCCATACGCCCTTCGCAATACCCGCCAGGTAAGCCGCGCCGGTGGCAGTCGTCTCGATGACTGGCGGACGCACGACCGGAATCCCCAGCAGGTCCGCCTGCATTTGCATCAGCAAATCGTTCATGGCCGCGCCGCCGTCCGCGCGCAGCTCCATGACGGGCTGGTTCCATTCCAGATGCATGACATCGAAAATGTCCGCTACCTGAAACGCAATGCTTTCCAGTGCCGCGCGAGCAATATGGCCGAGCTGGGTACCACGCTGCAGTCCGATGATCATCCCTGTCGCATGTGGATCCCAGTGCGGAGCTCCCAGCCCGACGAACGCAGGCACGAAGATGACTCCATCCGTGTCCGGCACGGAGGCGGCCAGCTCCTCGACGGCCGCGGAGGAGCGGATGGCCCGCAGATTGTCGCGAAGCCACTGAACTACCGCGCCTCCAACGAAAATGCTGCCTTCCAGCGCGTATTCCAGCCTCTTGGACGTGGTCGCCGCCAGAGTCGTGATCAACCTGTGGGGCGACTCCACGAACTCAGATCCGATGTGCTCCAGCAGAAAGCACCCCGTTCCGTACGTGCATTTCACATCGCTCGGATGGATGCAGAGGTGTCCGAAAAGCGCAGCCTGCTGGTCGCCCGCGATACCGGCAATGGAAACGGCGCCCAGGTCTGAATGGCCGATGGTCTCGCCGATGTGTCCGCTCGACGGTACGACATCGGGCAGAATGCTCCGCGGAATCCTGAAGAGCTTAAGCAATTCCGGGTCCCACTCGCCAGTTCGAATGTTGAACAGCATAGTGCGCGAAGCATTCGTCAGATCCGTTACATGCCTGGCCCCATCGGTCAGCTTCCATACCAGCCAACTGTCGACAGTGCCGAAAGCAAGTTTGCCATTTTGTGCCCGGGAGCGGGCGCCGGAAACGTTCTCCAGAATCCAGGCGATTTTGCTGGCGGAGAAATAAGGATCGATCAGCAGCCCGGTGCGCTCGCGGACCATGGCCTCGGCACCTTCGCTCTGGAGGCGCTTGCATTCCAGAGATGTCCTGCGGTCCTGCCAGACGATCGCGTTGTAGACCGGCTGCCCTGTTTCCCGGTCCCAGAGAAGAACAGTTTCACGCTGGTTGGCGATTCCCACGGCGGCGATCTGGCTCGCCCGCTCGCCCAGCCTGCTGAGCGTCTCTCGCATGGAAGTTAGTTGCGACTGAAGAATGTCGAAGGGATCGTGCTCCACCCAACCCGGCGCGGGATATATCTGCCGGAATTCCCGCTGACTCTGAGCTACGACCCGGCCGCCGCTGTCGAAAACCATCGCCCGCGAACTGGTTGTGCCTTGGTCGAGCGAAAGGATATAAGCCATGCGTCAGAAACTGTCCTCGCCCATGAGTAGACACTGCAACCGCGATATCAGCAAGCGTAAGCCCGGACCGCCGCACACAAGAATGGAAGACTTACGCTCCAGTGAGACCAAGAAATGTTCGTCTTTTCACCCTCTTATGATCTCCTGAATCTGGTGATTGAAGTGTAACGTGAGAGAAGGATTGGCCCTTTTGCCCAAGCTCTTGAACTCACTCAGTCCCATATGGATTTCACCGGAAAGAACATGATGAAATTGGGCATCATCAATAGCGCATTCAGCCAGGCCGGCGTAGATACGATAACAGGCCTGCAACATATCGCCCGGATTGGATTCGACTGCGTGGATATTTTTACCGAGGCGGCGACCATTTCGCCCCAGGAAAAACTGGCCATCGCGCGCACATGCGAGAAAGAAAACCTTCCCATCATTTCCCTGCCGGTCGTTGCCACCGGGCTCATTGATTTCAACCAGCCCGTGCGCGACTTCCATATTTCGCGCTGCAAACAGTTCCTCGACCTGGCGGCCGACTTTGAAGCGCATAATATTGTGCTGGTGTTAGGTGAATACCTATGGCAGCGCGAAGTTATCCCCGCGAGCGACCAATGGAGATGGGCGATGGAGATGTGCCGCATCCTGGGCGACTATGCGGATCGGAAGAAGATAGACATTGCGCTCGAGCTCGAACCCTTTCGTATGAGCCTGCTCAACAATGTGAATGCGATGGTGCGGTTTATCGACGAGTGTGGCCATCCAAGGGTGCGCGCCAACATCGATATCAGTCACCTTGTCCTCTCCGACTGCGGACCCGATTCGCTGCAGCGGCTGAACGGCAAAGCGGTCCATGCTCACATCAGCGATTGCGACGGGAAGGTCCATGGAGATCTTCCGCCCGGTCGCGGGGTTGTGAAGTTCACTCCCTATCTCCAGGCGATCAAGGACCTGCGGATGAGTGGAGTGATTTCTATCGAGCTGGAATATTCTCCCGATCCCGCTCACATCGTCGAATGGGTGGAAGAAGCTTATCGGGAAACCAGCCGCCTGATGCATTTGGCGGGACTGCGCGAGGAAAAGGCATCAGACGACTGCCCTGGTAATTCGCATTCAGTTCAATGAGTTCACGCCGTGGGAAAAAATTCGATAGGAGTTTGCAATCTTATGAAGAGGCGTCCGGGGTTATTGGGAAGCTTGCTTGTAGTGGTTGTGTCAGGTCTTTGCGTGGCCATGGCGCAGAGTCAGGGCAGCGACGGCGGGACGGTGTTTCGGATTGGGACATTCGACCGCTCGTCCGCGGAGTTTTCCGGGAAGGCGCCGAAGCAGCCGGTCAACTATGTCGTGGGGCAGAGCAACCCGGCCAGGGACTGGTATGCCTCGCAACCGGCCGAATTGAGCACTCCGGGAGCCGAGCAGCCCCCGAAGAACAGCGCTGCCGCGGCGCGGACGATCACATTTTCTCTGGAGCACGCTCCCTCGGCGGCGTATCGGCTGCATGTTTCCCTGCTGATCGAAGGGGCAAGTGTGCCGGCGCTGCGGGTCGGCATCAACGGTAAAGC
>DAHVZT010000147.1 GCA_027323885.1 Acidobacteriaceae bacterium | reverse complement strand
ACAGACGCGAGAATGACGGTCGCAAAAATTATTTTGTCATTCCGGGCGTAGCGAGGAACCTGCGGTTTCTCTTCCGTGCAGAAGAAACCGCAGATCCCTCTACTCCGCTGCGCTCCGGTTGGGATGACAAGGCATGGGCTGGCAGCGCGATTTACTTCGCAGCCTGTTCGAAGCGCTTGTTAACTTCGTCCCAGTTCACCGTGTTCCACCACGCGGCCAGGTAGTCGGCGCGGCGGTTTTGATACTTCAGATAGTAGGCGTGCTCCCAAACATCATTGCCCAGGACCGGGTACAGCCCTTGCGAGAGCGGGTTGTCCTGGTTGGGAGTGGTGACGATCTTCAGCTTGCCGCCCTCATACACCAGCCAGCCCCAGCCGGAGCCGAATTGCTTGGTCGCCGCTTCGTTGAACTGTTTTTTGAAGTCGTCAAAGCTGCCGAAGTCCTTGGTGATCTGCGCGCCGATTTTTCCCGTGGGTGCGCCACCGCCATTCGGCTTCATCAGATTCCAAAACATGGTGTGGTTCACATGGCCGCCGCCATTGTTGCGCACGGTGGTGCGAACGTCTTCCGGAACACTGTCAAGGTTTCGCAACAGGTCTTCAGCAGAACGCTTTGCCAGATCCGGATGCTTCTCAATCGCGGCATTCAAGTTATTCACATACGCCTGGTGATGCTTGTCGTGATGCAGGTGCATCGTCGTTGCGTCAATGTGCGGTTCCAGCGCCGCGTAGTCGTAAGGAAGTGGTGGAACTTCGTGTGCCAATGGATTTCCTCCTGTTTTTCATTGCGATAAGGCTGCTAAAAAGGGATTGCCGCCTCGCTCCAACAACGCAGAGGCGGGATGCTCGAGCGCTGGCCAGTTTCGGCCGCATTGGGAAACAGGGACGACTTCAACCCAACTTCCGCGCTCCGCTACAGTATATGGATGCGGCAGAAAACCTGTCGGAGCGCATTTTCAAAATTTCCGGCCCATTAAAATGGCTTACTTTTGCAATCCGGGTGCCCAGAGCGGCGGTCCGTCGTCTAATCCGCCAGTACCGGCTTTCACCACATCCGCGCATGGCCTGCGCTCGCGGTTCGTTGCATCACCACAATTTGCTTTGGAGTCAGAATGATTTTCAGGTCTCCTGAATACAGATGGATCACCACAGATGGGAGCGCGTTTGGCGCTCCGGGCCTGCCACCGCGTTGGACCTCCAGCGAAAAAGATGCGGTCGGCACTGCCTATGCGGGCGCAAGCCGCGTGTGGTTCACGATTTCACACGGCATTCTGAACGAAATCTATTATCCGACCATTGACCGTCCGCAGGTCCGCGACATGGGATTTCTTCTCAGTGACGGTGAAACTTTCTTTCACGAGGACAAGCGGGATCTCGACCATACCTTCGAGTACATCGATGCTGACGCGCTCGGCGTACGCATCATCTCGCGCGATCGGCAGGGGCGATACGTCCTCACCAAGGAAATTGTCTGTGATCCTCACCAATCTACTGTCCTTGTCCACGCACGGATCGACGGCAATGAGGACTTCCTGAACCGCCTGAAAATCTATGCGCTTCTTGCGCCACATATCGAGGTGGGCGGCGCGGGAAATTCAGCCCGAGTGATGGATGTAAACGGCAAGCGCATTTTGATCGCGTGGAAGGACACAACTTCACTCGCGATGGCGGCGGACTGCGGCTTTTCCCGCGCCTCCTGCGGCTACGTCGGAGCAAGCGATGGCTGGCAGGACCTGAACCAGAATTTCATCATGGACTGGCAGTTCGATCAGGCGCTTGATGGAAATGTGGCCATGATGGGTGAAATCGAAGTCGCAAAAAACCGTGAGTTTACGCTGACAATCGGCTTTGGCCGGGGACATCACGCCGCCATAGCTGGAAGCATGCAGTCGCTGGCCACTCCTTTCTCGGCCCATCTTGAGCGTTTCACCGAGCAGTGGCATCGGGCCAAGTGCAGGAACTCTCTGGTCGCGGCATCCTGTGATAATGGCCGGCTGTTCCGCATCAGCCACAGCGTGCTGCTGGCGCACGAGGACAAGACCTTTCAGGGAGCTTTCATCGCCTCCGCTTCCATACCCTGGGGCCAGGTCAAGGGCGATGACGACCTTGGCGGATACCACCTGGTCTGGACCCGCGACATGGTGCAGACCGCGACCGCGCTGATGGCGGTCGGCAGACAAGAGACCGCGTTACGCGCTCTCGTGTACCTGGCGTGCGCCCAGCGGCAGGACGGCGGCTTCTCACAGAATTTCTGGGTGAACGGGACGCCGTACTGGTCGGGCATTCAGCTCGATGAGGTGGCGTTTCCGATCATCCTGGCGTGGCGGCTCTGGAAGCAGAATGCCCTGGGCACTTTTGACGTTTTTCCGTTTGTCGAACGAGCTGCCGCATTCCTGGTGAAGTTCGCGCCTATTACACAACAGGAGCGTTGGGAGGAAAACTCCGGCTACTCGCCTTCCACTCTGGCTGCGGTAATCACCGGGCTCATCTGCGCTAGCGAACTGGTCAGGGCGGATGAGGCCGCCGATCTGGCGGAATTCTATGAAGTCTTCGCTGACTGGATCGAGTCCAATCTGGAAGCCTGGACGGTCACCGAGGAAGGCGTTCTGTTGCCGGAGGTGCGGCGTCACTATATGCGGATTCGGCCGCCATGTCCGGGCGACCCCTACTTCAACCCGCAGGTCGGGAAAGGCCGCCTCCACCTTGCGAACCGCGAGCCTGGAGAACGCTACGACTTTGAGGCGCGAGAGATCATCGATCATGGCTTTCTGGAACTCGTCCGCTACGGGATCCGCTCCCCGCACGATCCGCTGATCGTCGATTCCTTGAAAGTGGTCGATGCGGTGCTGAAAGTCGAGACGCCGACAGGGGTGTGCTGGAGGCGCTACAACCATGATGGCTACGGCCAGAAGCACGACGGCAGCCCATACCAGGGATGTGGTCAGGGTAGAGCCTGGCCCCTGCTTACCGGAGAGCGAGCGCACTACGAACTCGCGGCGGGCAGAGATATTCGTCCGATGATCGCCACCATCGAGAGCTTTACCTCAGCCGGAGGAATGCTTCCGGAGCAGATCTGGGATGCTCCCGACATTCCGGAAAGGGGAATGCTTCTGGGACGGCCTTCGGGTTCCGCGATGCCGCTAGCCTGGGCCCATTCGGAATACATCAAGCTGCTGCGTTCCTCAACTGACGGGGAAGTCTTCGACCGGGTTGAGCCCGTGGCGCGCCGATACCAGGTCGCCCGGCGAGACCAGACAATCCAGATTTTCAAGCTCGATCAGATGTTGAAGCGCATCGCGCCGGGAAAAACCCTGCGCATTATTCACGATTCCGGATTCTCGCTGCTCTGGACGCAGGATGGCTGGAAAACTCAGCAAAAGGTGGAGTCCAAATCAGTGGGTTCCTCCAGCGCGTACGTCGATCTGCCAACCCAGGCCGGAACAGACGGCAATTTGATCTTTACCTTTTACTGGCACGCGGAGCAGCGATGGGAAGGCAAAAATTACGAGGTCCTCGTGGCGGATCGGATGCCCGCGACACGCCCGGACCAAAAAGATTCCTCACAGTAATTTCGATTTTGCGGGAATGCGGGCTGCAGCGGGAATGCCCTTGTACATGGCGCGCATCTATACAATAAAGAACGCGGAGCATACGAGAGGACCGAGAAAACTTCGGAACTTCAGGAGAAAGCATGACAGATCTGGATCAGGTTTCCATCAATACATTGCGGTTTCTTGCCGTCGATTCCGTAGAAAAGGCCAACAGCGGCCATCCCGGCGCGCCGCTGGGAGATTCGCCGATGATGTACCTGCTGTTTCACAAATACATGCGGCACAATCCGGCGAATTCCAAGTGGTCCGACCGCGACCATTTCCTGCTCTCGAATGGCCACGCGTCGGCGATGCTGTACGCCGCTTTGTACCTCAGCGGGTATAAGCTCACGCTCGAAGATCTGCGGCAGTTTCGTCAGTTCGACTCGAAAACTCCCGGCCATCCGGAGCGCAGCGCGACCGATGGTGTCGAGGTCACGACTGGCCCTCTTGGACAGGGCCTGGCCATGTCCGTCGGCATGGCAGGCGCGGAGCGTCATCTGGCGGCGCGCTATAACAGGCCAGGATTCGAAATCGTGAATCACTACACCTACGTCATGTGCGGCGATGGCGATCTCATGGAAGGCGTTTCGCATGAGGCGTGCTCCTTCGCCGGAACGCTCGGCCTGGGCAAGCTGATCCTTTTCTACGACGATAATCTTGTTTCCCTGGACGGCCCCACCGACCTCTCCTTTACCGAGAATGTGGAAAAGCGGTTCGAGGCCTATCACTGGCACGTGCAGCGCGTGGCCGACGGCAATGATCTGGAAGCCCTTCAGAAAGCGATCGACGCAGCGAAGGCCGTGACAGACAAGCCTTCCCTGATCGCCGTCCGCACAGTGATCGGCTATGGCAGCCCCAAAGCAGGAACCTCCAAAGTGCACGGCGAACCACTGGGGCCGGAAGATACGAAAAAAACGAAAGAGAAACTTGGCTGGCCCGCCGATAAAACCTTCTATGTGCCGGAAGATGCCGCGAAAAACTGGGCACAGGTGAAAGAGAGCGGGGCGAAGCTTGAAGCGGACTGGAACGCGATGTTTGCGAAATACAAGCAGCAGTACCCCGAGCTCGCCGCCGAGTATGAGCGGGTCTTTGCGGGCGAGCTGCCCGCCGGCTGGGAGGCGGGAGTGCCGAAGTTTCCCGCCGGCTCCAAACCGATGGCAACCCGCACCGCAGGCAATGTAGTGCTGAACGGCATCGCAGCAAAGGTGCCGGAGTTGATCGGCGGCGCAGCCGACCTCTCCACTTCCACCAAGACGACGATTAAAGACAGCCCCAGCTTCCACGTCGATCCAAACGGACGGAACATCTTTTTCGGCGTGCGGGAGTTCGGCATGTGCGCCTTCGTAAATGGCATGGCCGCGCATGGCGGGCTGATTCCCTACGGCTCTACCTTCTTTTGCTTCAGCGATTATGCGCGTCCCGCGCTTCGGCTGGCGGCTTTGATGCAAACGCCTTCGCTTTTTGTCTTTACCCATGACTCCATCGGGTTGGGTCAGGATGGCCCGACGCACCAGCCCGTCGAGCACCTCGCGTCTCTGCGGGCGATTCCTGAGTTCACCGACTTCCGGCCTGCGGATGCGAATGAAACGGCTGCGGCCTGGCAAGTTGCCTTGGAGCGCCGCAAGCCAGCCTTCTTTGCTCTTTCCCGCCAGGATCTTCCCGTCCTGGACGGCGACAAAGTGGACATTCTGAATGGCGTTCGCCGCGGCGCCTATGTCCTGCAGGACGGCGGGGCAACCCCGGATGTAGTGCTGATCGCCACCGGAAGCGAGGTCAGCCTGATCGTGGAGGCCGCAGGCAAGCTGCAGGCCGAGGGCGTGCATGCGCGTGTTGTCTCGATGCCGAGCTGGCATCTCTTCCATGAACAGCCAGAGGAGTACAGGCGCCAGATTCTGCTTACCAATGTTCCGCGCCTGGTGGTTGAGGCGGGCAGCACGATCTGCTGGTGGCAGATCGCCGGCGAGAGCGGTGACGTCCTCGGCCTGGACCGCTTTGGCGCATCCGCACCTGGCGGCGTCGCCATGGCGAAGCTCGGCTTCAGTGTCGAAAACGTAATTCATCGCGCCACGCGCATTATGGAACGCGGGAAAAAAACATCCGCCATGGCGGGGAGATAGCGACGATGAAGATTGCGATCGCTTCCGACCACGCCGGGTTTGAACTGAAGCAGGATCTCCGGAGCTATGTGGCGCAACTCGGTCATCAGGTGTCCGACCTGGGCGCATTCAATACGGAACCGTCCGACTATCCTGACTTCGCCGAATTGGTCGGCCGCGCTTTGCACGCGAAGAAAGCCGAGCGCGGCATTTTGATTTGTGGTTCGGGCGTGGGAGTTTCCGTCGCGGCAAATAAAATGCCGGGCATCCGGGCTGGCATGTGCCACGACACATACTCCGCGCATCAGGGTGTGGAACACGACGATATGAACGTTCTGGTGATCGGCTCGCGCATCGTAGGCGTCGCCCTGGCCCGGGATATCGTGATCTCCTACCTGAACGCCCATTTCCAGGGAAAAGAAGAGCGCTTCGTCCGCCGCTTGAATAAAGTGAAGGCAATTGAAGAGCGCTTTATGTCCGGCAGCTGGGAAAGCCAGCCATAAACCGGCCCTCTTCCGGATGGCAACCCGTTCCATTGCGGACCTGACAAACTGCTCCCGGAGGGAGTGACGTGGCTGCTGAAAAAATAACGGCGACCTTCTGGGACTGTGGCGGAGTGTTCCTCACCAATGGCTGGGATCATCACGAGCGCCGCAGCGTCATAGAACATTTCGGACTGGGTTTCGAGGAGTTCGAAGAACGCCATGAGCAGCCCAACGACGCCTGGGAGCGCGGAGCCATCACTCTCCGCGAATATCTGCAGGAGACCGTTTTTTACAAGCCCCGGTCATTTTCCGCCGAAGAATTTTTTGCGCAGATGCGGGCAGTGAGCAAGCCACTGTATCCCGAAATGATCGCCTGGGTACGGAGCCTGCGTGCGCAACGAGCGCAATCCGGACTGCGGGAAATGTACCTCCTGAGCAATGAATCCCGTGAACTCATGGCCTATCGCATCCCCACATTCGGACTCACCGGGTTGTTCGACGCCTATTTTGTTTCCGCCTACATAGGTCTGCGCAAGCCGGAGGCCGCGTTCTTCAATCGCGTGTTGGAGATTTGTCAGCTGCCGCCCGGGGAGTGCGTCTTTATTGATGATCGCCAGGAAAATGTCGAGGGAGCGGAAAGGGCGGGAATTCGCGGAATCCGGATGAGTTCGCCGCAACAGGTCATCGCCGAACTGGGCAAACTTGGCGTCGGCATCCAGCAGAAATCAGCGTAGTTCCACCACCGTTTGCGTCAAAGTTCGAGGTCCTTATGGCAACGACTGAAGTTACGATTTCGCCGGAAGATATACAGAAATCCAGCGCGCCCGAGCGGGTGCCAGAACCCTGCATTGTCGTCATTTTTGGGGCGTCCGGCGACCTGACAAAACGCAAGTTGCTTCCGGCGCTCTATCACCTGGAGCAAGACGGTCTTCTCCCGGAAAATTTTGCCGTTGTCGGTGTCGCTCGCCGTCCTCTGAACGATGAATTCACTCAGGACATGCGCGAGGGGATCCTGAAGGGCGGTGGTGTGGATCCAGGGGACTCGCGCCTGCGGAATTTCCTGGCCAGGGTCCACTATCATGCCATGAACTTTGACGACGCGGAGGGCTATCTCAAGCTGAAAAATCTTCTGGAGACCCTTGATCGAAAGTACGGAACAAACGGGGGACGTCTGTTCTATCTGGCGACCGCCCCCGAGTACTTTGCGGAAATCGTGGAGCAACTCGGCGCGCACGGCATGGCGCGGTCGGATCGCGCAGCCGTGCGGGTAATCATTGAAAAGCCCTTCGGTCACGACCTCGAATCCGCGCGCCGGTTGAACGATCAAGTGAATAAGGTTTTCGCTGAAGAACAGGTGTTCCGGATCGATCATTATCTCGGTAAGGAGACAGTTCAGAACATCCTGGTATTTCGCTTCGCGAATGGGATTTTTGAGCCGATCTGGAACCGCAACTTTGTCGACCACGTGCAGATCACTGCATCGGAGAGCATCGGGATCGAGGGCCGGGGTCCATTCTATGAAAAAGCTGGCGCTCTGCGTGATGTGGTGCAGAACCACGTCATGGAATTGCTCTCCTTCGTTGCGATGGAGCCGCCCGTTGCCTTTCATGCGGCGCCAATCCGCACAGAAAAAGTGAAAGTCTGGAGAGCGATTCAACCCATTCAAATGGAAGACACGGTGCGGGGTCAGTATGGGGCTGGCACGGTGGACGGCAAACCTGTGGTCGGGTACCGCAACGAAGAGCGGGTCAATCCGGAATCGAGCACGGAAACCTTCGCCGCTCTGCGCTTCCACATTGAAAACTGGCGCTGGGCCGGAGTGCCTTTCTATGTTCGCGCAGGGAAAAGGATGGCGCAGCGCGAGACGGAGATCAGCATACAATTCAAACAGCCGCCCATGCTGCTTTTCAAGGACAGTATTGCGGCCGGAAAATGTAACGAGATTCAGCCCAACATCATCTCCATGCGTATTCAACCCAACGAGGGCATTTCCCTCCGGTTTGCCGCCAAGGTGCCCGGGCCCACCATGCAGAGTTGTCCGGTCAAAATGGACTTCAACTATGCAACCGCTTTTGGGGTTTCCTCTGCAAACGGCTACGAGCGCCTGCTGCTGGATGCCATGCTGGGCGATGCGACTCTGTTTGCTCACCGCGATGGCGTGGAGGCCACCTGGTCTTTGATAACGCCGATGCTTGAAGCGTGGGCATCTACACCCCCCAAAGACTTTCCAAACTATGCTGCGGGCAGCCGGGGCCCCCGGAGCGCCGACGCATTGCTGGCCCGCGATGGCCGCCAATGGCGCTAACAGCCTGCACTTCAGCCACACATTGAGACCATGCCGAAAACCACAACGGTTCATTACTTCATCAAGCAGGATTCCGAGGCATTGAGCGTGGCCGCCGCCGACTGGATCGCCAGCGCTGTATCGGATGCCATTGCCGCCAGAGGTATCGCGAGGATTGCGATCTCAGGCGGAAGCACTCCGAAGCGCGCCTTCGAGCTGCTGGCCGATCCGAACCAGCCCTTTCGCAGCCGCATTGACTGGGCCCGTCTCTTCCTGTTCTGGGTAGATGAACGTTGCGTTCCGCCGGACCATCCGGATTCCAATTACCGGATGACCCGCGAAGCGCTGCTTTCGAAGATCCCGATTCCTGAACAAAACGTGCATCGTATGGAAGGGGAACTCGATCCGGAAGAAGCAGCATCCCGCTACGAGTCTGCCCTTCGCACGCAATTTCGACTGGAGGGCGCCGAGGTGCCGCGCTTTGATCTCGTCCAGCTTGGCATGGGGGATGATGGCCATACCGCATCTTTGTTTCCGCGCTCGGCCGCGCTCGACTCTATGATGCGTCTGGTGGTCGCGAACCACGTCCAGGCAAAGGACTCCTGGCGAGTGACCCTTACCTGGCCCGTGATTAACCACGCGAGCAAAGTCTTTTTCCTGATACAAGGGGCTGCGAAGGCGGGGGTGTTGCGTGACGTTTTCCAGGGCCCGTATCGTCCGGAAATCTTGCCCTCGCAATTGATCCGGCCCCGCAGCGGCGAGCTCTTCCTGCTGCTCGACAAGGCGGCGGCCTCGCAGTTGCCCAATTCCGCTGGGCAGGATTCAGGAACTCTGGAGGTCACGCGATGATTCTGGCTGGCGACGTTGGCGGTACCAAAGTGCATCTGGCGCTCTATAAATTTCAGCACGGGACCCTGCAGCATGTACGGGATCAGAAGTTCTCCGCGCCTCATTATCCTGACCTCCAGTCGATCGTCCGTGAATTCCTCAGCGTCAAAGATCCCGCGGATCCAGATGGTTCGAATGGGATCGATGCTGCCTGTTTCGGGGTCCCTGGGCCGGTTCGCAAAAACGTGATCCAACTCACCAATCTTCCCTGGATACTCGACAGCCGGAAGCTCGCGCACGATCTGGAGATTGAGCATTGCTTCCTTATCAATGACCTGGAGGCCAACGGTTACGGCATAAGCGAGCTGAATGAAGACCAGTTGTTCGTATTGAGCGAGGGTGACAGCAGCCAGGTGGGGAATCGTGGATTGATCGCAGCGGGCACCGGGTTGGGCGAAGGCATTATGATCTGGAACGGAAAGAGCCATCTGCCTATGGCTTCTGAAGGCGGACATGCCGATTTTGGCGCTCGCAATCAGATGGAAGTGGAACTGCTGCAGTATCTGCGCGCGGACCTGAACGGCCACGTCAGCTGGGAACGGGTTTGTTCCGGAATTGGCATTAAAAATATTTACACATTCCTCCGCGACGTCAAAAAAATGGAAGAGTCACCCTCTTTGCGCCAGCGAATGCAGGAGGAGGATCCCAACGCCGTGATCTCCGAGCTTGGCGAGTCTGGCGAAAGCGAACTTTGCGCCCAAACCCTCGACATGTTCGTCTCCGCGTATGGAGCAGAAGCCGGAAATCTTGGTTTGAAAATTCTGGCGCATGGCGGAATCTATGTCGGCGGCGGCATTGCGCCGAAGATTCTTAAAAAAATGCAGGACGGGACGTTCATGCAGGCATTCTGCGACAAAGGACGAATGCACGACCTGGTTTCCCATATGCCTGTGCGCATCATTCTGGAAAGCCGGGCCGCGCTGATGGGAGCGGCAGCCTATGCGGAGGCGCGCGCCGCAGAACTCTCCGGCCGCTCGATCCGCGCTGCCTCCGTGCATGCTGCTTCGGACAGAAAGGGGTTGCGCGGCATGCCTGCGCATTGATGCGGTGAGGCTGTTCTTCCGTCGCACGACAGGATTTGGAATATTGCTGGCCGTTCTGGCTGCGGCTCCGATGGCGTTCGCGCACGCGGTTCTGGTCCATTCCACGCCAGCCGATCATGCCGTCATGCACGCCACCAGCTTCGATGTTGTCCTCCAATACAATTCCCGCATAGACTCTGCCCGCAGCACCGTCACGCTGACCGATGCAAACGGCAAAGGCGTGCCCCTTCAGATGAAACCCACCGCGAACCCTGGCGAGTTGGTAGCTTCCGTTCACGATCTGAAGAATGGGAACTATCGCATCCACTGGCAGGTCCTGGCCAGCGATGGTCATATCACCCGCGGTGAGGTGAACTTCTCCGTCTTGGCCCGTTAGGAATCCGGGAGAATCTCCGGTAGTTCGTCCGCGCACAGAGGTTTTCTCATCCTTGCCTCTTGGCCTCGCCCGCTATCTCTGCCAAACTAGAAACATGACGCCTTCAGCCGCTCAAAAAGTGTTTGCCGACCGTGTTAGCCGTATCGAAATTTCCGCCACCATGGCCGTTACCGCGGAAGCAGCACGGCTGCGCTCCCAGGGTGTCAGCCTGGTCGACTACGGTGCAGGCGAGCCTCACTTCGCCACGCCGCGTCACATCAAAGACGCGGCTATTGCCGCCATTGAGGCGAACTTCACACGCTACACCGCGGTGAGCGGCATTCCCGAAGTTCGCAAAGCGGTCGTAGATCGTCACGCTGCCGACTTCGGCTCCAGTTACACACCGGAAGAAGCAATCTTCACCACCGGCGGCAAGCTGGCCCTGTTCCAGGCCGTTCAGGTCCTTGTCGACCATGGGGATGAGGTCGTGTTGCCGGTACCGTATTGGGTGTCCTTCAAAGACATCATCCAGTATGCGGGCGGCAAGCCGGTCTATCTGCAAACCGACGAGGGTGAAAATTTTCGCGTGACAGCCGCCGCCATTGAGCGGCTCCTGACTCCGCGTACCAAAGCGATCATTTTGAATTCGCCTTCCAATCCGTCCGGCGCAGTCATTGCGCCAGCGGACCTGGAAAAAATCGTCCGGATGGCGCACGCGCGCGGAATCTACCTGCTCCTCGATGAATGCTATGCCTACCTTCAATACACCGGCGCATCGATCTCCGGAGGATCGTTCACAGATTGCAAGGAACACCTGGTCATCTTGGGATCGCTGTCGAAAACCTACGCCATGACGGGCTGGCGAGCTGGCTTCGCACTTGCCCCCAAGCCGATCATTCAGGCCATGTCCAAGCTGCAGAGTCAGAACACGTCTTCAACCGCGGCCATCGTGCAAAAGGCCTCGATTGCCGCGCTCACCGGCTCGCAGGATTGTGTTGCGGAGATGCGGAATGATTATCTCTCCCTGCGCGATCAGATTCTCGCGGGCTTGAAGGAAATCCCCGGTCTGACCTGCACCACTCCCGAAGGCGCATTCTACGTTTATCCGAATGTCTCCTCTTTCCTCGGGAAGGGAAAGATCGGTACCGCAGCCGAGCTTGCCACGCGCCTGCTGCACGAGGCGAATGTTGTGGTCGTTCCGGGAGAAGCCTTCGGAACCGCGGAGCATGTTCGGCTCTCCTACGCCGTCAGTCATGCCGATGTTACGGAAGGCATCCGGCGGATGCGCACATTTTTTGCCAAGCTGAGCTAAGGATCTTCCCGAAAACATGGAAAAACTTGCGCCTTTCCGCCTTCGTCCATGGTTCAGTCCGCGTGTCTGGGGAACCTGGGACATGCAACCGTGGTATGACTATGTGCCCGTCGACGAGCCGATTGGCGAAGCGTGGCTCACTGGGGATGATGCAGTCGTGGATTCCGGCCCGCTTGCTGGACAAAACTTCTCACGCGTATTCGCCAATCATCGCGCGGATCTTCTCGGGCCCGGATCGGAACACGCTGCGCGTTTTCCATTGCTCATGAAAGTTCTTTTTCCGCAGGACAAGCTTAGCGTGCAAGTGCACCCCGACGATTCGATGGCTCGCGAGCGCGGTGAGCCGCACGGTAAGACGGAATGCTGGTATGCACTGGATGCAAAGCCAGGAGCGGAAGTCGCGCTGGGCTTGCAACCCGGCACGACGCAGTCCGATGTCCAGGCTGCCATCGCTTCCAATACCCTCGAGAACCTGCTGCGCTGGGTTCCTGTCCACAAGGGAGACATGATCTTCGTCGATGCCGGGACGGTGCATGCCATCGGGCCCGGCGTTACTCTGCTCGAGACTCAGCAGAACTCCGATATGACCTATCGTTTGTACGACTATGGGCGCCCGCGCGAACTGCACCTCCAGGACGGCATGAAAGCGGTCAAGCTGAAGACGCAGGCGGGCAAAGTGGAGCCCCGTGCGAAAGGCAGCGGATCGCTGCTGATCCAGTCCAGCTATTTCCGAGTGGATCGGTTTGAGTTTCCCGCCGCGAATTCGCCTCAGAATTTTGCGTCGCGGACGGACGGAGATGCTCCTTCGGGTAAGGTGCAGCTCATCTTTGCGGCCTCCGGCAGCGGAGCGATCCAGTCCGGCGGAGAAGCACCGCTTCATCTTCAACGTGGCCAGCTCGCGATCATTCCAGCCTGCGTTTCAGACTGGAGCATCACGCCTGCCGAACCTTTGGAAATCCTGCGTGCGATTCCTCAGTAGATCTCGGCAAGTAAGCGGGTTGAAAATGATGGACAAAAGAATGGCTGCTTGATTAGGATGAGCCAGACACTCCTCCCCCATATGGACCTTAGACCTTTTGTTTTAGCCGGTGGCAGCGGCACCCGGTTCTGGCCACGTAGCCGTCGTGCGCATCCCAAACAGCTATTGGCGCTCGATGGTGAACGAAGCATGCTGCAGCAGACGGTCGATCGTCTGGAACCGATTGCGCCTGCCGACAAATTTTGGGTAGTTACGAATGAAACCCTGCGCGAACCCATAGCGCAGCAACTCCCCCAGGTTCCTTCGGCGCAGATTCTCGCCGAGCCGGTCGCACGGAATACCGCCCCGGCCGCCGGGCTTGCCGCATTCCTGCTTGAGCGCCAGGCCCCGGATGCGGTCTTGGGGCTTTTTCCAGCGGATCACGTCATCCAGAACCAGGAGCAGTTTCACGCCGTGCTGCTGGCCGCCTGCAAGTTGGCCACGGCTGCTGAGAACATCATCGTGCTGGGGATTAAACCCACTGGACCGGAAACCGGGTATGGCTACATTGAAGCAGGTGAGAAACTGGATGCGGGAACGTTCCGTGTCCGGCGATTCACTGAAAAGCCAAACTACACTCGCGCAGAGGAGTTTGTCGCCTCTGGCAGGTATTACTGGAACAGCGGAATGTTTCTCGGGACCGCGCGCACCTTCGCGGATGCGTTTCGCGAGCACTTGCCCGAAACCTCTCCGCATCTTGAAGAAATTGCGCTTGCTTTCGGCACTCCGGAATTCGACGCAACCTTCGCCGCCCTGTATCCCAAATGCGAAAACATCAGCATCGATTACGCGGTGCTGGAGCCTCGCTCCGCGAAAGGGGAACACCGGTCACATCTTTATTGCATTCCGGCAAACTTCGGCTGGAACGATCTGGGCTCCTGGGCCGCGCTGTACGAGCACCGGCTCTCCCGCCAGCAGAACGTGGAAGGTTCAGGCAATGTCATTGAAGCGCCCGCCAGCAGTTTGTCGGAAGCAAGCGGAAACTACGTTCACGTGCCTTCCAGACATGTCGCGCTGGTCGGTGTAGACAACCTTGTTGTGGTCGAAACCGAGGACGTTCTTTTAATCACCACGCGCGAGAACTGCCAGGAGGTGGGCAAGCTCGTCAAGACCTTGCAGCAGGAGCAGAAGGAGATGCTGATTTGAACGTCGAGTCTTTGGAAACTGGCTCCCCGGTGAGTGCCGTCCCGCCTTCGTGTGTCAAATTTGGCACGGATGGATGGCGTGGTGTGATTGCGGAGGATTTCACCTTCGCCAACGTTCGCATCGCTGCCGCTGCCATTGCGAATTACGTGGCCGCTGAAGAAGATCCGTCGCACGGTGTCTGCATTGGCTACGATACGCGGTTCCTGTCCCGGGACTTTGCACGCGCGGTGGCGGAAGTGCTGTCCGCCGCGGGGATCCCAGTACAGCTGGCCAGCGGCGTGACGCCCACTCCCGCATTGTCTTACGCTGTGCGGCACCGGGGCGCCGCAGGCGGAGTCATGATCACATCCAGCCATAATCCTTATCAGTGG
>DAHVZT010000146.1 GCA_027323885.1 Acidobacteriaceae bacterium | reverse complement strand
CATCTGCGGCAGCTCGCCCTTCGCGCGGCCTCGGCACAGGGCTGGACAATGAAGGAAGGTATCTACCTCGGTGTCTCAGGCCCGAGTTTCGAAACGCCTGCGGAGATTCGGTTTTTCCGCACAATAGGCGCCGATCTGGTTGGCATGTCCACCGTGCAGGAGGTCATCGCGGCGCGGGCGCTGGCTCTGGAGATCCTCGCCATCTCCTGCGTCACCAACCTGGCTGCGGGCCTGGGAACAGCCGAATTGACTCATGCTGAAGTCCTGGAAACAGGACAGCAGACCGCGCAAACACTGGGGCGACTGCTCACTTCATTGATCCCTTCGATCACCGCTCTGTGACGGACTTCCCACGCGGTCCCAGAGCGCGCAAGTTGCCTATTGCACGATTCCGCGAGGGCGCAACCGGTTCAGTTCGACAGCACAGGCAATCGCGTTCTGGGCAGCAAACTTCAAATTATCGGCGATGATCCATAACCAGAACCGGGCCGTATCGCGCTTGCCCGCTTGGGCGACCCCGGCGGTTTGCGCTGGTGGCAGGGTCGTATCAACGGGCTGCACCAGCACCTGAACGTCTGTTTCTTCCACGGCTTGAACATTGCCCGGAAACTCGCCAGCCTCGGTCACGAGCCGCACATGAGACCCCGCCAGAGCTTGCATGACCGCCGCAAAACTGACCGTCCGGTCGAATTCCAGGCCAAGCGAGATCGCGTATCCATGAAAAACGGGTACCTGAACGATCTGCAGCGCCAGCGCAGCCGACAGTGTCGGCGCAATCATGGCATATTGACGCCGAATCGCCTCCGATGCCTGGAAAAGATCGACGCGGCTCCCTGGGCCAAAGGAGACCGCGAGATTAAATGCACTTTGGGCGCCAAACACTTGCGTAGGCAGGCTCTGAAATGAGAGCAGATTGGTCGTTTGCTGGTGCAACTCTTCCAGCGCTGCGTGGCCATACTCTGAGGCGGGCTGTAGAAGCGTGGCCCACATTCGCCCCACCGGCGCAACATGCTGGCCGCGAATGGCAAACATTGCCAGCAGCACGGCAACAGGATGCGCGGAGATCACGGCGCGGGTCTGCAGATCGGGCGTGGCCAGCGGCGCCGTGGCCTGCGGCGCGGACTGAGAAAAGGTAAGAGACTCCTCCTGGACCCATGGCGCGCGCACCAGAACGCCGGGCTTGTCGGCCAGCGCACCGGACAGGTCCACCACACGGGAGCCGGCCCTTAGCGCCTGCTGCCAGTGCTTCAGCGTCAACTCGGGGCTCCCCGCAAAAAATGTGAAGTCACACCTGTCGAACGAGTCCGCTTCAATCGGCTGGATGATCCTCGCCTCGTCGGCAGCCGAGGTCAGCTTCCCGGCTTCGTCTTCCTCATCCAGCAGATGGAGATCTGCGGCCGCGAATGACGAAATTGCAAGCTCGTCATTGAGCGCCTTACCCAGCAGACTGGCCGCGCCTACGAGCGCGATTTTCAATGTTTTTTCCGGCATGAAGGATGCACCTGTTCGGGGGTTAGCTTTGTTCGCGCGGACAGCGCGAGTCGAAAATCAAGCTGCCCCCGGAAAATCGCCTGCTCCGGGATGATTGGACGGCGATCCCGCTGGCCGGGGATGTTTTCGATGACGCAAGGACCAGGAGTAAGCTGCGCGGGCGAGCACGCCTGAGAACATATAGCCCAGAGCGATCAGGAACAGAAGCTCGCGCGAGAACAGCACTACCACCGCGACGAAAACACCGATGAGGGCCAGCAACTGAAACGGATGCCGGTCGGTCAGGTTGATTTCTTTACCGCTCCAGAAGCGCCAAGTGCTGACCATCAGAAATCCAACCAGCGCAATCAGAAAGGCCCAGATGATCGCGACAGTGGCGCTGAAAACCGGAGTGCCAAGGAAGGAGTGGACACTTGCAGCGATCACACCGGCGGCGGCTGGGATGGGCATACCCACAAAGTATTTTCTATCGGGACGCCCGGGGTTCTTGGGCTGGGCGTCCGCACTGGTGTTGAATCTGGCCAGCCGGCAGGCTCCGCAGATGAGAAAGAGAAAACTTACCACCGCGCCCGCGTGCATCAATTTGCTGCGCAGCAGCGGATCCATTGTCGGAGGCAATGCGCGGAATCCCCAGCTATACGCCAGAATGCTGGGCGCTACCCCAAACGTAATCACATCCGCCAGGGAGTCCAGTTCCTTGCCGAATTCACTGGTGGTATTGGTCAGGCGTGCAATCCGGCCATCCAGCCCGTCAAAGGGGACGGCCAGTCCGATGGCAAGCGCCGCATAGTCGAAGTGATGCGGCTCAAGAGCCGAGCCTTGCAGACTCTGCATGATGGCGTAAAACCCGGCTCCTATGCTGCCGGCCGTAAACAGCGAAGGAAGGATGAACATACCCCGCCGGGCTGGCCGCCGGTTAGGGCGGTGATCATCCTTTGTCATCTCGCCTCAGTCATTGCACAAGCTCGGGCACAGGCCCAGTATTCTGTGAGGAAATCTCCGCCAGGTTCTCCAGCACGTCCGGCGGCGGCATACTGGCCAGCACAGAAGCGCCTCCGAGTACGCGATCCCCCAGTTTCACGTGCAGTTCACATGACAAAGGGAGCAGAATATCGACGCGCGAGCCGAATTTGATCAAACCTACTCGCTCCCCGCGATGCACCCAGTCCGTCACCTTTTTTTGAAAGACAATGCGGCGGGCCAACAGCCCGGCGATCTGGCAGAACGCAACGTTACACAATTCTCCGCCAATCTCCACCAGATTCTGCTCGTTCTCTGTTGCGGAGGCTGCGTTCATGGCGTTCAGGTACTTCCCCTTTTTGTACTCGATGCGCTGAATGTTACCCGCGATCGGCGCGCGGTTGACATGGACATCAAAAACGTTCAGAAAGACGCTGATGCGCCGCACTTGGCCGCCGGGCGAATCGACGGCCTCAATGGCCGTCACTTTACCGTCCGCTGGAGACACGATCAGTCCTGGTGCTTCTGGGATGACCCGATCGGGATCGCGGAAGAACCATAGAAAAAACAGCGCCAGCAAGACAGGCACAAGCGCCAGCAGCATTGAGTGAGTTGTCACCCACACCAGGACAGCCGCTATCCCGAAACCTATCCCGTAGAAATAACCGTCTCTCACCATTTCGTATGACAGATTATACGGTTCCACGGGTTCTACGTCCCAGGAGTTCTAAAAGGATCACCCCAGGAGTTGACGAGAAGACTATCCCTGCATGGAATCCGCACGGGAGGGCCGGGCATATCTTTCCATTTGATCTCTTAACTTCAACTTCAATTTTTTGAGCCGGGCCGCTTCGATCTGCTCGCTCTCGCTCAGATACGATTGCGACAGAATGCTGTCCAGTTTGCGCGCGTATTGACGATGTTCTTCAACCAGGCGGCCGAGTGGGTTGATGCCCGCATCGCTGGCCTGCTGCATGGTATTTTTCACAGGAAATACCTCCTCTCTTTGGCTAGGAAGCCAAATTAACACGCGATTACAGGCGTTGGCAATCGAGCCTTACCCCGCGCATCGAAACCGGGCCGAGGATCCTGCTCATCTGAAGGGCATCTTCTTAAGGCTGGGAATAATATCCGCGTCTTCGCCCGCGCTCGACAAAACCAGCCTGCCGGTAGAAAGCGATGGCCGCC
>DAHVZT010000145.1 GCA_027323885.1 Acidobacteriaceae bacterium | reverse complement strand
CAAAACCATAAATGAGAAGAATCCAGATTGGACAGGAACTGCCTGCGCCAGCCTCCGCCAGCGGCTCCGGCCAAAGACGGCTTCGGGAGAGTTCCACGGTCAGCCTGCCCTGCGGTGCTGACCTCTCTTGGATTTATCGTGTGTCTCCGCAGCCTTCGACGCTTTCGCCCTGGTAACGTCCACTTCCGGATGCGGCAACTCCCATCCTGCCATGCCCTGCAATACACGGTCGGCGTGCTTGATCGTGTTCACATGCCCATAGTGCTGCTCGATCATCTGCACGGATGTCCCCATCTGCTCAGCAAGGAAGTACACGTCCACGCCCTCCTGCAATCGCAGCGTGGCATAGGTATGCCGAAAGCAGTAGGTCGATCTCGGCACGCCCTGCGTGCCTTCGCGCAGGTTTGCTTTATCCAGAAGATCGGCGATCAAAGATACATAGAGACTCTTTGCAGGCTTGCCGTTCACCGTCGTAAAGACCCGATCTTCCAACGCCGTTGCTTTGGAGATGGCACGGATACGTTCTAAATAATCCCCAACGCTCTTTGGCGCTACCAGCTTGCGCGACTTGCCTTTGCCTTGCACGAACAGAACAACGATCTCCCGGCCCTCGCGGTCTTTTGCAGGCATGATGTCGCGCCAGCGGAGATTCTTCATCTCCGCTGGCCTCATGCCGGTATTGCAGGCAATCAGAATCATGTTGTAGGTAACAGTCCGATACCAAATGCTCGAAGGTTTGTCGGCCTCACCAATCCACTTGCGGCCTACGGTATGGAGCTTGCGGTACTCCTCCAGCGTGAACTCATCTCTGCGCATCGTCTTGAGCTTGGGGCGCTCATCGTAACGCTGGCTCGCAGGAACGTACCGTTTCTTGATCGCGAAGTTCATCACAGCGCCGAAGATCGACATCTCAAAGCGGATCGTGGAATCACTGATGAAGGGAACCGTCCGCTCCTCGGACGGTTCCACCTTGATAGGTTTCAGAACACGAATACCGAGAGAATTCTGAGTCTTGGTGCGGCGCTCGGCTTCCTTGTCCGCAAACTCCCGCGCCATCTCCTCGCTGACTTCGCGAACGCCGTTTCGCTTAAGGCGGCCCGCTCCGTTCACTCGCCGCCACGCTGGATAGCCGCCCCATAGTTCATCCCCGATCAAATGCACCTGAGTGGAACCGACATACCTGTCCAAGGCTCCTTCGATGACGGCGCGAATCTTCTTGGGCCGCGCCGCGCTGATCTCCCCGCGCTGCGCTCGGGCTTCCTGCGTTAGCAGATACTCTCTTCCAACCTCGCGGAAGGGATGATTGAACACCGGGACATCATGCTTCAGGCGGAACCGGATATCTGCGTCCTGATCGAAGGCGCGCTCCCGCGCCACTTCAGCGTCGGTTGTCTTGAGGGAAACAGTCTTATAGCGGTCTGCCTTCGGAATCTTCATCCGGCAGTACCACATGCGGTGCTCCACGTCGCCACGCCGGAAGATCACCAATCCCGGCTTGAGTTCCGCTTTGTCGGTGACGAATGCCATATCCGGCTCCATGTACTAAGACGCATTCCGTGCAGATTCTGTGCAGGTTTTTTCTGCAAGTCGTTGAATCCTCGTATCTGTGTAGGACTCGTATAGATAATATCAAAATACTAAATTGCTTATTTATATTTATTTACGTTATATTTGTCATCCTGAACGAAGTGAAGAATCCAGAGGGTGCGCACTATTGCGATGATGACCGGCAGACGCCTGGGCCTGACACAAGGGACACCCGGCATCAATGATTGAATGAGCGGAAGAGAAGATTGGAAAGTCCGTAAAGGCCAGCAGCCATAAACATAATACCGAGCACCCTATACTCTACTCGATGGGTCCTAACGTGCTGAACTTGCCAACCAGCAAATCGGGATTGCTGAATCGACCGCTTGTAAAAAACGAGGAACCTTTCAGGGAAAAATGTCATCAGAAAACCGCAAGCAAAAACGACCATGAATACGGTAAAGGCCAGTGCGGTAAGTACGATTAACTCCATAAAGCTTTCCCATCGCAGTACCTTGTATCTATCGCCGCTCTACCAACATCTGCTCGGTCACTAGCTGCGTCAGGTCGCGCTTTTCCAGGCCGTGCTCGCGTTTGTTAAACTCGTCCACCTTGCTGGACCAATTCATGGAGCAGAATTTTGGGCCGCACATGGAGCAGAAAGCCGCTTCCTTATAGTAGTCGTCGGGGAGGGTTTCGTCATGCATGGAGCGTGCCGTCTCCGGATCGAGCGAGAGCGCAAACTGCTTGTCCCAATCGAAGGTGTAACGCGCGTGACTGATGGCGTCGTCGCGATCGCGAGCGCCGGGACGATGCCGCGCAACATCCGCAGCGTGCGCGGCAATTTTGTAGGCGATGATCCCGTCCTTCACGTCTTTTTCGTTCGGTAGCCCGAGATGTTCTTTCGGCGTGACGTAGCAAAGCATCGCCGCGCCGTACCAGCCGATCATCGCCGCGCCAATGGCGCTGGTGATGTGGTCATACCCCGGAGCGATGTCCGTAACCAGCGGCCCCAATGTGTAAAAAGGCGCCCCATGGCAGAGTTCGACTTCCTTGTCCACCTGTTCTTTGATCTTGTCGAGTGGAATGTGACCGGGCCCTTCGATCATGGTCTGGACGTCGGACTTCCACGCGACGGTCGTCAATTCTCCCAGGGTCTTCAGCTCCGCGAATTGCGCCTCATCGCTGGCATCGGCGAGGCAGCCCGGACGCAGACCGTCGCCCAGCGAAAAGCTGACATCGTGCTTGGCCATCACCTTCACGATGCGGTCGAAATTCTCATATAGAAAATTCTGCTTGTGGTGATGTGTCATCCACTGCGCCAGAATCGCGCCGCCGCGACTGACGATTCCGGTAATGCGTTTCGCGACCATAGGCACGTACTGGATCAGTACGCCGGCATGAACGGTGAAATAATCGACACCCTGCTCGGCCTGTTCCTCGATCACTTCCAGGTACACGTCGATGTTCAGGTCTTCCAGTTTTTTCACGCGATTCAGAGCTTCATAGATGGGGACAGTCCCGATCGGCACCGGGGAATTGCGCAGGATCGCCTCGCGAATGCCATGGATGTCGCCGCCCGTGGAAAGATCCATGACCGTGTCCGCACCGAAATGGACGGAGGTGTGCAACTTGCGAAGTTCTTCGTCAATGTTGGACGTAATGGCCGAATTGCCGATGTTCGAATTGATCTTGCACTTCGATGCCACGCCGATGCACATCGGCTCCAGTTCCGGATGGTTCACATTTGCTGGAATGATCATCCGCCCGGCAGCCACTTCCTCACGGACCAGTTCCGCGGGGATTTTTTCAATCTGAGCGACGAAGGCCATTTCCTCCGTGATCTTGCCCTGGCGCGCAAAATGCATTTGCGACATGTTCCAGTCGCCCGTACGGGCCGCTTCTTCCCGGCGCTTCACGATCCAGTCGGCGCGGCCCCTGGGCAAGCTGGCAGGATGAGTGGCTGATTCGTGCGTCGAAAAGATGGCTTTGTCGCTCATATGGACCCTCGTGCTTCCGGAATGGTTTTACCGCTCAGAGTAAGCGTGTCAATGAGGAGATTATACGCCGCGCGATTCTGTCCCAGCGGGTACAACCCAGGCGTTCTGTGCGTCACGATTCGCGGATTCCAGGGCCCCTTGCCTCCTCATCCTCTGTTTCGCCTGGGCGGAATTGCCTTGCGCATTTGGACGCTGGTCAGCGCATAATAATATGAGAACTGCGGCAGATGCTTTGAACCACACATAAGCTGCCGGTGAGTTCCGCAGGAGCCTTCAGTGAACAAAAGTAATGTCGGCATTCGCGTCGCGATCGCGACCATTCTGATCGTAGGAACCATCTTGTACCTGGCCATCACCGGGGTCCGCGCGAACAAGAGTTACTATGTCACGATCCAGGAACTCCAAGGCATGGGCAATCACGCGTACACACGGCATTTGCGAGTTGCAGGCAATGTGAAGCCCGGCTCGATCGAGCGCAACGGCGGCCACATGCAATTTGTGCTGGTGGAACAAGGACGCGTTCTGCACGTCAGCTACGTGGGTGACGATCCTCCTCCCGACACTTTCAAAGACAACGCGCAGGCTCTTGCTATTGGCATGTACGGACGCGACGGAATCTTTCACGCCACACAGATCCAGGCCAAGTGCGCGTCCAAATACGCACCCGCCAAACCCGGCGCACAAACCACACAGACTGCCTCGATGTCCCCGGCGAAAGCGTCGTAGACGGCTGATTTCGTATACTCCACTCGTGCCCTCTGCCACGCGCGCTATTCATCTGAATGAAGTGTCCAAGGTCTACGGTGACTTTGCCGCGCTGCGAAAGGTGACCGCCGAGCTTAGCGCGGGAAAGACCTTTGTCATACTCGGACAAAACGGCGCCGGCAAATCCACGCTGCTGCGCATTCTGGCGGGGCTCATCCGTCCCAGCTTCGGCAAAGTCACGGTGCTCGGCTCGCAAGACGTGGCGGCAATCCGGCGGCGTATCGGATATCTGAGTCATGATTCCATGGTGTATGACGAGCTGACGGCGCTTGAAAATCTCGGCTACGCCGCACGGCTCTATGCCGATGCCGATCCGTCCGCCGAACCCATGTGGAAACCTGAAGAGGCCCTGGATCTTGTCGGGCTGGATGCGGCGCTGGACCGGCCCGTCGGCAAGTTTTCTCAAGGGATGCGGCAGCGTGCGGCGCTCGCGCGTGTCTTGATGAGCAAACCCGAACTGCTGCTGCTGGACGAGCCGTTTTCCAATGTGGACTTTGCCAGCAGTTCCAAAATGCTGCAGGTGCTTGGAAAACTGCGCGCCGAAGGAAAGACAATCCTGCTGACGACTCATCAGCCGGAGCTGGCGCGGCCAATCGCGGACTGCTTCTGCACCATGCACGAAGGCCAGATTGCAGCCATGGAGTTTTTCTCCCCGGAAGGAAGCGCCGCGTGAAAACCAATGCATGCCGCATGCTGGATGCGCTGGCGATCCGCTACGAGACGCGCGAATACACGGTGGACCCGGACGACCTTTCCGGCGAGACTGTGGCAAGAAAAATTGGTCTGCCGCCCGAGCAGGTTTTCAAGACGCTCCTTTGCCGGGTCGATCACGAGCAGATTGTTTTCGCCGTGCTTTCCGTGGCCGGCGAGCTGGACTTTAAAAAGCTTGCCGCTGCTGCCGGAGGCAAACGCGCGGAGCTTGTCCCCATAACAGAAGTGCAGCCGCTTACCGGATATATTCGCGGAGGCGTGACCGTGTTTGGCAGCAAAAAAGCGTTTCCTGTTTTCGCGGAGGAAACGATCGAGATCTTCGACCGAATCTCCGTTTCCGCCGGCATGCGGGGCCTGCAGCTTCTGCTTTCACCGGCGGACTACATCCGTGCGGCGCAGGCGCAATTGGTCGATCTGGTCCGCACATCGTCCGTGGCGCCCGGCGAGACCACACGATGAACTACGCGCGAACCGTCTGGGCACATCTGCAAAAAGACCTGCGGCTGGAGTGGCGATCGAAAGACGCTCTGAACGGAATGCTCTTCTTTTCGCTGCTTGTCGTGGTGCTGTTCAGCTTCGCCTTCGATCCCACGATGGCGGTTTCGCGTCAGATCGCAGGCGGCATCCTCTGGGTCGCGCTGCTGTTCGCCTCCGTCACGGCGCTCAATCAGACCTGGACACGAGAGCTGCGCAACCGGGTCCTGGACGCGCAGCGCATGGCCCCCAGCCCGGCCAGCGCGCTGTTCCTGTCCAAGGTGCTGGCGAATTTTCTGTTCGTCACCATGATTCAGGTCGTGCTCGCTCCGCTGTTCATCATTTTCTATAACCTGCGCGCCATCGGCCAGGGCTGGCTGATGCTGCTGGTACTGCCGCTGGGAACTCTGGCGCTTGTGGTAAATGGAACGTTTTTTGCGGCCCTGTCGCTGCGCACCCGCAACCGGGAAATGCTGTTGCCGTTGATTCTGTTTCCCGTCTCCGTACCGGCGCTGCTGGCCATGGTGCAGTCGACGACGGCGATCCTGACCGGGGAATCGGATCCGGGCCTGTGGATTCGTATGCTCAGCGGCTATGACATCATTTTTGTCACGCTATGCCTGCTGCTGTTTGAAACCGTGCTGGACGCAGAGTAGCGTTGGCGTAAACTAGAGTCGTCCCTTTGCGTAGGATATGAAACGAACCCTCCAAGTCGGTCTGCCAATCGCGCTGGCGATTCTTGCAGTGGGCTTCTATCAGGCTATCTTTGTAGCGCCCACGGAAGCGACGATGGGCGAAGTCCAGCGCATCTTCTATTACCACGTTCCGTCGGCCATCATGGCGCTGCTGTTTCCATACGTGAACTTTGCCGCGTCCGCAGCTTACCTGCTCATCCGGCGTTCCAATCCCTTACGCGCGCAGGCGGCGGATGCACTGGCGCTCGCCGCCGCGGAGGTGACTCTCGTTTTTGCGAGCATCGGCCTTGCGACAGGTATGCTGTGGGGCCGCGCGGCCTGGGGCATCTGGTGGACATGGGATGCGCGGCTTACCAGCTTTCTGATGCTCTGGCTGCTGTATGTCAGCTATCTTCTTCTGCGCCGCTTTACCGCCGGGGGACAGACGCAGACGCTGGCCGCAGTGCTTTCCGTGTTCGCGGCCATCGATGTTCCGATTGTGTACATGTCGATTCGATGGTGGCGCACCCAGCACCCTTCGCCGGTTTTCTTTGGCGGTCCAGACACAGGGATTGATCCGCATATGGTTCCCGCGTTTGTTCTAAACGTGGCGGGATGGTTTGCCTGGGGAGTGTTGCTGGTGACGCTGCGTTATCAATTGCAGCGCAAGCGCCAGCGGGCCGACCAGGACGCAACGCTGCGTGCACTCGAGAGCACCCTGCAGTCCGTGCGGTAAAGTCTGGACAGAAGATTGGAGTTGGTATGGGACATCGGCATCTGGTGATCGCCTACATCTTTGTATGGACGCTGCAGCTTGGCTATTTGAGCTCGATCCTGCTGGGCTGGCGACGCCTGCGCAAGTAGATGGGCTGCTGCTTTCCATTCCCCACCAGGACGTGACGGCGCGGAACGTCAGGTTCTTCGCTCTTGATCCAACCGATAACCAAACGCGATTCTTCGATTCACCGGCAGTGCCAACCGATAAAATAGCCTAAAAGAGAGGGTCACCCATGCTGATCGTAATGAAGACGCAGGCCACGGAGGAAGAAGTCCGCGCTGTCTGTGAGCACATTGAAAGTCTTGGACTTCGTCCTCATCCGCTGCCAGGCGCGCAGCGTACCGCGATCGGCATCACCGGCAACCAGGGCACCATCAACCAGGGCACTTTCGAGGAACTGTCGGGCGTGGCCGAGGTCATTCGAGTTACCAAGCCGTACAAGCTGGTCAGTCGTGAGGTCAAGGAAGAAGACACAGTAATTCACTTCCCCGGAACCGATGCCTCCATCGGCGGAAAGAACCTGGCGATTGTGGCTGGCCCTTGTTCCATTGAAACGCACGAGCAGGCCTTTGCTGTGGCCGAACAGGTCGCCGCCGCGGGTGCGCAGTTCTTTCGCGGCGGGGCATACAAGCCGCGCACTTCGCCCTATGCTTTCCAGGGCATGGGCGAAGAAGCTCTCAAAATCATGGTCGAGATTCGCGATGCCTTCGGTCTGCGCATCGTGACTGAAGCGCTGGACCGCGAGTCGCTCGATCTGGTGGAGAAGTATGCGGACGTAATTCAGATTGGCGCGCGCAATATGCAGAATTACACTCTGCTGCGCGAGGCGGGCCGCACCCGCAAGCCTATCCTGCTGAAGCGCGGCATGGCGGCCACTCTGGAAGAATTGCTGATGGCCGCTGAGTATGTGATGAGCGAGGGCAACTATCAGGTGATCCTGTGCGAACGCGGCGTGCGGACTTTTGTCGATCACACACGCAACACGCTCGACCTGAGCATCGTTCCCGCCGTGCAGCGCCTGAGCCATCTGCCGATTATCGTCGATCCAAGCCACGGCACGGGCAAGCGCAACAAGGTCGTCCCTCTGGCGCGTGCCGCCGTAGCGGTGGGAGCGGACGGCCTGATTGTGGAAGTCCATCACCAACCGGACCGCGCTTTGTCGGACGGCGCGCAGTCGATCTTCCCTGAGCAGTTTGCCGATATGGTCGGAGAAGTCCGCCAGATCGCCCGCATCCTTCACCGCGATGTGCCGGACGGTATCCACGTCTACCGGGGGGAAGAGGTTGCAGTCCCTGCAAAGGCGAAGTAGCTACTCCTTGACGAAGGCGCGCCTTTGCACCACCCGATCCGCCGGGCGGGATCTCTGGCGCTCACGGCAGTTCCGTCGAGCGCCATTCCTTTTCCTGGCCGGGCTCACTTCTCTGCTCCCTGGCTGCCGTCCGCACGACTTTCCCGATTACCCGGCCAATTATCGCGAATACGCGTATGTGACGAACGGCGGCAGCAACTCTGTCACCGTGCTGGACGTGGTGAACGTTCGCCAGGACCGCACGATTCCCGTGGGGGCCGGTCCCACTGGCGTGGCCGTCAATCCGAGACGGAACGAAGTCTATGTCGTCAACACCGGCAGCAACTCCGTCAGCGTAATCGACGCGGAAAAAAACCGGGTGGTTGCGCAAATCGCGGTGCATCGCCGTCCGTCTTCTATTTCGGTCAGCCAGGATGGAACGCGCGGCTATGTCGCAAATTCAGGATCGAATAACGTTTCCGTGCTCGATCTTGGAGAGCGGCGAGAGATCGCAGCCATTGGCGTGGGTGAATCGCCTGAGGTGGCGGCGGTAAGTCCGGACGGGAACACCGTTGTGGTATCAAACCGGGCCAGCGGCAGCGTCAGCCTTGTCGATACTAAATCGCTGCGCGTCCGGAGCGTGTGGAGCGGTTGCCCTGGCGCCACAGACATTGCCGTGCTGCCAGATTCCAATAAGGCATTCGTCGCCTGTTCCGGCGGCCACCAGGTCATGGCTTTGTCGCTGGCGAAGCCTGCGAATACGGCCACGAGACGCAGGAGGATCGATGCAGACTCCGCTCGCGCCGATTCTTTGCTGGCCCTGCTCGATGTCGGAACCACGCCCGTGAATCTGGCGCTGAAGCCGGACGGGGGCGAGATTTTTGCGGTCAATTACGGCAGCGGCTCGGTCTCGGAAATTGACACCAGCACCAATGAAGTCGGCGCCGCCTACCTGATCGGCACGCATCCTGTGCGCGGAGTCGTGAGTGCGGACAATGCGACCCTCTATGTCAGCAACCTCGACGCAGATTCTCTTGGCGTATTCAGCATCGACGATGCGCAGCTTGTTGGCGCCGCACCGACTGGCGATGGTCCCAAAGCGATGGCATTGTCCAAAGCGGGCCACTTGTTATTTGCTGTAGATACCCGAACCGGAGACGTAGCGGTTGTTCGCACATTGACCCATAGTCTGTTCACCATGCTGCCTGCAGGACGTTCCCCCAACGACATCGCAGTAAAAGCATTCAATTTGCAATCGAGGCGATGACGCCGCCGCAGCCGGCGCGGATTCGAATTTGCCGACCTGCTTAGTGCTGCCGGGCCAGGACAAGTGTGATGTCGTCCGGTTGTTCCGCGGCGCCGATCCAGTCATCCAGCGCCTGCATGACACGGTGGGTGATTTCTTCCAGCGGCAGGCTGCGATTGCGGTGAACCAGATCCACCATCCGGTCTTCACCAAAGTCGCCGTATTCGTTCTCCGGCTCGGTCACGCCATCGCTGTACGCAACAAGAATGTCGCCGGGATCGAGCGCGACCGAGCCTTCCTGATAGAACATGTTGTCGAGCAGGCCAATCACGGTGCCGCCCCGATCGAGTCGAACGACCGAGCCATTCGCACGCAAAATAAGAGGCGGCAATTGCCCTCCGTTCGAGTAGCGGAGCACGCGGGTGGCAGCGTCGTAGTAGGCGAGAAAGAGAGTGGCGTATTTTTCCGGCTGTGTGCTGCGGTACAGATGTTGATTCAGGAGGCGCAGCAAATTGCCGGGCGAACGAAACGCCTCGCGGGGAATGATATTGCCCTGCGCATCCTGAAGCTGCCCAATTTGGCTGTCGATTGTGCCACCGGCAAACAATTCCTCGCTGGCGAACCGGTACGCGCGCACGGCGGAATGCAGACCGGCCATAAGCAACGCAGCGGAAATTCCTTTGCCGCTGATGTCGCCTATGGCCAGGCAGAGTTCTCCATGGCCGAGCACCAGGAAATCATAGTAATCGCCGCTGACGCTGCGGGCCGGGCGGCACAATCCGTGCAGTTCCAGTTCTCCAACGCGCACGGCGGCGGCCGGAAAAAGATTCGCCTGCACCTCCTGCGCGATGGCCATTTCGCTTTGCAGGCGTTCTTTTTCCTTCTGTTCCTGGAGCAGGCGCAGCAGCGACTCCGTCATCAGATTGAACGATTGGCTTAGCGCGGCCAACTGGTCGTGCCGCGTCACCGGAATGCGGTAGGTCAGGCGTCCCTGATCGACCTCCCGGGTCGCATGGTAGAGATCGGACACGGAGTGGGTAATCGTGCGGCTTAAGCGGCTGGCAAGAAAAATAGCAAGCAACTCGAGACATGTAAACACGACGGCAGCCAGAATGATCGCCGCGCGAACTCCGCCACCTATCGCAACCGACTCACGGAACAGCCGCTGATACAGGAGCGACGGGCGTGAGGTCACCAGGGCGACGACCGCGATGCGCTTGCCGGTCGTCCAGTCGACCGTCTCTACTGTGGTGGGAAAGGTGATGGGAATATCGAAGATGCCGGTGCCTTTCGGCAGAGTGCCGCCAAACGCCGCACCATCATCCGGAGAATCGGGTTTGCCAGGAACGGGCGTCGCAACAGCGCCTCTCGCGCTGCCCGAGACGCCTGCGGATGTCTTCACGTCGCGCTGGTTGTATTCCACACCATTCTCCGCAATGCGCACCTTGGGAAGAAGGCTTATTTTGCCCAGGCCGCTTGCCACTCGACCAAGAAATCCAGCGTCGAGCGGCAGGCTCGTGACTACCGTGAGGGTATGACCGTTCACCTTCTCCCGAGTAATGGCGCGGAAGAAAACGTGCTCCTGATCCAAGGTCAAGCCGCGGAAACCGTCTTTGATCCAGCCAGGCGGACTTTGCAGGGATGTGAGAGCATGTTCGGGCGGGACCGGGAATGGCCGCAGTTTGCCATCGATATACAGGCCGACCCGTAGCTCCGGAATGTCGATGACGGTCTGCACTTCAGGAGGTATTTCTCCAGACTGCGCCCATCCGGAACCCGGAGTTCTGCTCCTGCCCGAATGTGGAGTTGCCAGTGCTCCACTGGTGGACAGGAGAGCGTGCTGGATGTGCCGCGCGAGGGATTCATTGTTCGCGGAAAGTTGCAGCAGTTGAGTTTCAATCTCCGTCGTGGCGGCGAAGTTCGCGAATTGGCCGAACAGGACATAAGCGGCCCCGGCTGCCAGAACTCCAAGCAGAACGACTGGCGTAACGCCGATCAGTAAATAGGTGACAAAGAGGCGGTTCCGCAGCCGCCATAGCAATTTCCATCGCATCCAGCGGAATATGGCAGGCACACTGAAAAACAACCCCGTCAGGAGCGCAAGCCAAGACCATGCGCGGAGTCCGGTCCCAATGCCGGGAACAATTCGCAATGTAAAAAGGCACAGAGCGGTGAGCAAAGACCAGAACGCCACGCGTCCCGAGCGCCCGGAGGGAGCGCTGCTATGCAACAGAGCGCAAGTTCGTTCCTCAAACGCCCGGATTCTATTGCCCATACCTGATAGGCCGAGTGTAACAAAGGGGCTTGGGGGGGCTTGTGGGGGGCTTGTGGGCCCGCCGTGGGAAACCTGTAAACGTGGGCTTGGATTCTGGGGAGCTTACACCTGATGCGGAGAGGAGGAACAGCGTGCCCACTCCACGGACTCGCGAGGCTGGAATAGACGCCCGAAGTTCGCTCCCACCCCGAAGCCGGAATCATACTTGCGTATGTGCGGTTTCAGGGTGGGCCGGGGACGGTCTATTGCGTAGAGAATGCGTAAAGAATACGTAAAGAATCAAACTATCCGCAAAAAATCAGCGGGCTTCACGCAACTCGGATTGGCTGGATTCCTGGGAGCCCGAGCGATGCGTATCGGACCCGTGCTGCTTTACGGTTTTGTTGTACAGTCCCAGGATCAAAAACGGGGCAGCCCATTGCCCGACGAACAGCGCATGCTGGTGCTTGCCCTGGCTTTTGAGCAGAGCGGAACCGACGATGGCGGCTAACGCAGCCCCCATAAATAAGCTTGTCGGCCAGCGTGAAGAATAGCTTTCCATCAGCGCGGTCAACTGGTCTTCCTGTATTTCTCCGGGACGAACTCTAAAATCCATGATGAAATCTCCTGTCGGGATGTTGAAAAGCTTGGCCGCTTTGCAGCGGTAAACCCATACCGTTCCTGCGGAATAGGGGCAGGCTCGAACACTTTACCTCTTGTGATAGATGCGCATAAGACCGCGGGAGTCGACGGCCCTGGCGATTTTGTTGGACCAGGGATAGCGTTTGACGCGGAGCGGCAGCGCTGCCGGGATGGCTCGCCAGAAGCCTGGTACGCACGAGCAAACGTTATCGTTTAATATCGATGTCGCCGCGCAGTCTGCATTCCTGGCCGACTGAGAAGAGGAGATTCCATGAAGTGGTTGCACCGCAGCAAAGTTCTCGCGATATGTAGTTCCGTAGTGTGTTTTAGCGCATTCCTTTTTCCTGCCTCGTTTCCCTCCGCGGCATCCGCGCAGGAAAGCGCGAAGCCATCCGTCGCGAAGCCGCCAGCCATTCTGCTGGGGACGGCTTGGTATCCCGAGCAGTGGCCGGAATCTCGCTGGAATGCCGATCTGGACCTGATGCAGAAGGCGGGCATTCGCTTCGTTCGCATCGGGGAATTTGCGTGGAGTACTCTGGAGCCCACCGAGGGTGATTACCACCTGGGCTGGCTGGAGCGGGCAATCGACGCGGCCGGTAAGCACGGAATCTACGTGGTGGTCGGGACGCCTACCGCCGCACCTCCGGCATGGCTGACGCAGAAATATCCGGAGACGCTCCGCACCGAACACGACGGCCGCCGCGCGCAGCACGGAAACCGCCAGCAGTTCAACTTCGACAACCCCAAATACAGGGAACTCGCCCGGGACATCGCGACGCGGATGGCGCAGCGCGTTGGCCATAATCCCGACGTGATCGGGTGGCAGATCGACAACGAATACAGCGACGTTTCTTACGACCCGCAGACGCGCGCCGACTTTCAGCAGTGGCTGAAGCAACGGTATAAGACATTGGACAACTTGAACACACGCTGGACCACAACCTATTGGAGCCAGACCTACAACAACTGGGACCAGGTCCCAATCGAAGCAACCAAGGGCAATCCGGGACTGCTGCTGAGCTGGAAGCGGTTTGTCTCCGATACCTGGCGCAGCTATCAAAAGAATCAGCTGGACGTGATCCGGCAATATGCCGCGCCCGGACAGTTCATCACGACCAACATGATGGGATGGTTCCAGGGCTATAACCACTACACCGTGGCGCAGGACCTGGACCTGGCCAGCTGGGACGATTACATCGGCGAAGGTCATCTGAACGCTTACTTCAACGGCTCTACGGACGATTTGACGAGAGGCTTTAAGCAAAAGAATTTCTGGGTGATGGAAACGCAGCCAGGCCACGTAAACTGGGCCGCCGATAACAACGACCTGAACAAGGGAGAAGTTCGGGCGATGGCGTGGCATAACGTCGGCCATGGTGCGGACGCGGTCAGCTATTGGCAATGGCGCAGCGCGCTCAACGGTCAGGAAGAATACCACGGAACGCTCGTCGGTCCGGATGGAACACCCGTTCCGCTCTACACAGAAGTGGCGCAGATTGGCAGAGAATTTGCCAAGGCGGCGCCGGTCCTCGCCGGAACCACTCCGAAATCGCAGGTGGCGATCCTGCACACCTATGGAAGCGTATGGGCAATCAACTGGCAACGCCACAACAAGGCGTACGACCCGATCAAGGAAATCCTCAGCTACTATCAGCCGCTCCGGGACATTGCACAATCCATTGACATTGTGCAACCCACGGTTGACCTGAGTCAGTACAAGCTCGTGGTCGCTCCGGGTCTGAATGTGCTGTCCAGCGCGGCGGCGAAAAATCTGGAGCAGTACGTGAAGAACGGCGGGAATCTCGTGCTGGGCCAGCGCTCTGGCATGAAGAATGACGACAATGGCCTGCAAACGGAACGGCAGCCCGGTCCGTTGGTTTCTCTGCTCGGGGGCAGAGTGGAGCAGTATTACGCGCTGATCCATCCGGTTCCGGTCGAGGGCCAATTCGGCAGCAACACCAGCCAGCTCTGGGCGGAGCTGCTGAGCACCAGTTCGCCAGACACGCAGGTGCTGGCGACCTATGGCAAGAGCAACGGCTGGCTCGACGGCAAACCAGCGATCATCACCCGCAAAGTCGGGAAGGGCAGCATTACCTATGTTGGCGTGTGGATGGATGAAGCTGGCATGGCGAAGCTCGCGCAGTGGATGACAGGGATGAGCGGGGTGACTCCGGCGTTTGGCTCGGTTCCGGCAGGGGTTGAAGTGGACCCACGCTACGGAAAAGACCACACCGTCTTCATTCTTGTGAACCTGGCGGACGGGCCGCAGACCGTTTCCTTACCAGCCACCATGAACGACGTTTTGCAGGGCAGCGCGGTACAATCCGTGACACTTCCCCGCTATGGAGTTTCGGTACTTTCGGAGGCGAAGAAATAGTGTGCCGTATCGTCGACGTTTTCTTCTATCGCTCGCGGTATTTGCATTCTGCTCCGTGTTGCTGATGCGGGGGCAAAGCGGATCTCCTGAACCCGTCCAGCCCGCTGCCGCGCCAGTGTTGTTGTGGCCCGGCGGCGCACCCGGAGCGCTCGGGAGCGGCGACCTTGACAAGCCGACACTGACGGCATACTTGCCCGCGCAGAATCCGACGCATACGGGAATCGTTGTGTGCCCCGGCGGAGGCTATTCCATGCTGGCGACGGACCTGGAAGGAACACAATTCGCACATTGGCTGAACGCCCGCGGGGTGGCTGCTTTCGTCCTCAAATACCGGCTGGGTCCTCGCTACCACCATCCTGCCGAGCTGCTCGACGCACAGCGGGCCATTCGCTACGTCCGCAGCCAGGCTGCGGCGGACGGTCTTGACCCGAAACATATTGGAATCTGGGGGTCCTCCGCCGGTGGGCATCTTGCGGCCACCACAGCAACGCATTTCGATGCGGGCAATCCCGGCGCAGCCGATCCAATCGAGCGGGCGAGCAGCCGTCCGGATTTCCTGGTGCTTAGCTACCCGGTCATCAGCATGCAGCCGGGGATCACCCACAATGGCTCGTTGCACATGCTGCTAGGGGAGCAGCCCAATCCTGCGCTGGAAAATGAGTTGTCGAACGAATTGCAGGTCACGCCCCAAACACCACCGGCGTTTCTGTTCAGCACCACGAATGATGGGACGGTACCCGTAATGAACACCGTGCTTTTCTACCAGGCGCTGGTACGCGCAGGCGTTCCGGCGGAAATGCACATCTTCGAGCAGGGACATCACGGAGTAGGACTGGCACAGGACAATCCTCAGCTTCGCATGTGGCCCGTGCTGCTACAGAACTGGCTGCACCTGAATGGCTGGATGGAGAACGGAGCGGAGTAAGTCCAGAACGGCGCGCTTACTCCGCACGCTGCAATACTTCCAGCGCGCGTTCCAGCCGTACGCCGCGTGAAGCTTTCAGAAGCACCGCATCACCCGTGCGCAGATGATTCCTTAGCCACGCTCCCGCGTCTTCCGGGGACTCCAGGAAAAGCGCCTCAGTGCCCGCCGCTTTCGCTCCCGCGACTAGAGATGCAGCCTCGCCGCGCACTCCGAGGACCAGATCGACTCCAAGCGTGGCCATGGATTTGCCGGATTCATAGTGCAGACGCGGACTCTCCGGACCAAGTTCGAGCATTTCTCCGGCAACAACGATGCGCCGTTGCGCGGGAATCGTCAGCAGCGTCTTCACCATAGCCTGCAACGCCTGGGGATTGCAGTTATAGCAGTCATCTATGAGCGTTGCGCCGCGCAGCCGAAGAGTCTGGCCGCGTCTGTCGGGCGGCTCCAGACTCTGCAACGCGGCAGCACATTCCGGCAGAGAAATCCCACTCGCCAGGCCGGCCGCGATCCCGGCCAATGCATTGCGCACATTGTGTTCACCCATCAGCTTCAATTGAAGTTCGGCACGTTCTTCACCGGCCACTACGGCAAATCTGGTTCCCTGAGTACCCAGGGGCACGATCCGCTCCGCGCGAGGATCGGCGCACGAGCCAGTGCCAAAGTAAACGACAGTTCCTTCAAAATCCCGGCCAAACTGCTGCACATAGCTGTCATCGCAGTTCAGAATAGCAGTTCCGTGGCGCGGGAGCGCGGCGATCAGTTCATATTTCGCGCGAGCGATTCCGGCCTGTCCGTCGGCGAAATTTTCGCCGTGCGCCATGCCTACATTGGTCACCACGCCCCAATCCGGGGCGGCGATGTGACACAAAGCGGCGATCTCTCCGGCATGCGACATTCCCATCTCCAGAATGGCCACATCCTGGTCCGGCTGCAGCTTAAGCAACTGGAGCGGCAACCCGTAATGGTTGTTCAGATTGCCTTGAGATTTGTGAACGCGATATCGACTCTGCAGAACCTGCGCAACAGCTTCTTTCGTCGTCGTCTTGCCCGCACTTCCGGTGATTCCGATGACCCGCTTCCCCCAATGCCGCCGAACAGAGGAGGCGAGACGCTGCAGCGCAGCGAGCGGGTCATCCACCAGCAGGAGACGGGCGCGGACGGCAGGAAGGGTAAATTGCGCAGACCGCGCCGAACTGACGACCGCGGCCAGCGCACCCGAGCTCAGGGCCGCTTCCACGAAATCGTGACCGTCGAAGCGTTCCCCCTTTACGGCGAAGAAAATCTCTCCCCGCCCGATCGTGCGCGAGTCAATGGAATAGCCGGAGGCCGCGGCTTTATCCACAAAATGCGGAGCCGCAAATTCCGCGCTCATCCAGTATCGGATTTGTTCCAGAGTCAGCCGCATGATCACCCCGGCCTTTTTGGCGAGAATTGGCGGAAGCGCTTTTCCAGCTCCCGCCGCGCATACTCCGCGTCGTCAAAGGGTATGGTGCGGCCACCGACAATCTGCACCTTTTCATGCCCCTTTCCGGCGATTACCACCACGTCATGATCTGTTGCCGATGAAATTGCAAGTTGGATTGCGCGCGCACGGTCCAGTTCAACAGCAAACTTGACTCCGCTGGCTTGAACGCCAGGGAGTATGGCCTGGACAATCGCCTGCGGGTCTTCTCCGCGCGGATTGTCACTCGTAACGACAACAAAGTCGCTTCTCTCACCGGCTGCCAGTCCCATGCGGGGCCGTTTGCCACGATCACGATCTCCACCGCAACCGAAGACCAGGATAACCCGGCCGTTGTGCGGTCTGGCCAGCAGCCTGGCCAGGCGAGCCACGTTGCGCAATGCGTCCTCAGTATGGGCATAATCGATGGCGACTGTAAACGGCTGTCCGCAGTCAACGGTCTGGAATCGCCCTGGCACATGGGGGATCGTCTCGATTCCCGAAACGATTTCGTCCATCGTCAGTCCCCGGGCAGAGGCGGCAGCCGCGGCAGCCATTAGGTTGAGCACATTCACCGGACCGGCGAGGTGGGTCCGAATATCGGCATGTCCGTGAGGCGTCAGCATTCGAAACCGCGTACCATTGCCCGCCATATGCACGTCTTCCGCACGGAAGTCGCCGTCGTTCAGGCTATAGCCGAAAACCTCACTTCCCGCAGCCTTCGCAATCGCCAGCATGCGCTGCCCGTAACTGTCCCCCGTATGGATGATCGCCACGCGCGGAGGCGGAGCGCCCTGGCCGGTGAACATTTTCGTCTTTGCCTGGAAGTACAATTCCATATCGCCGTGGTAGTCGAGATGGTCCTGCGTCAGATTCGTAAATACCGCGGTGTCCCAGTGGAGTCCCCAAACACGCTCCTGATCGAGCGCGTGAGATGAGACTTCCATCACCGCTTCCGTAGCGCCTGCCGCTACGCCTTCCGAGAACAGGCCGAGCAGATCACGCGATTCCGGCGTAGTATGCTGCGAGGGGCGGACCTGCTGGCCGACGCGATATTCGATGGTGCCGGCGAGTACGCAACTGCGCCCGGCGTGCCGCAGCATTGCTTCCAGAATGTAGGTTACGGTGGTCTTCCCGTTGGTTCCGGTGACTCCAGTCAAGTGGAGTTTCTTCTCTGGATGTTCAAGCAGATTCGCACTGAGGACTGCAAGCGCGCGCCGCCCGTGCTCCACACGGACGAGCGGCAGTTCCGGATGAGATGCGCTTCGCTGTTTCCATAGCTCCAGCGAGTCCGTGACGATGGCGACTGCGCCCTGCTGCAGCGCATTCTCGATGTAGCGATTGCCGTCGGTGGTGGCTCCATGCATGGCAACAAAGACAGCGCCGGGCGTAGCTTTGCGGGAGTCATAGACGACGTCGTTTACATGCGGGTCCGCACCGGACCGCTCGGCAATTTCCACATGACGCAATAGGCCGGAAAAATTCATAGCTGGATGGGGAACTTCCTATCCTGGAAAAGCTGCGACGCATGGTCACTCTGCGCAAAATTCGATGTTGTTGCCCTGAACGCCGCGAAGGATTTTTGCCCTGGGTCCGCAAAACAACAGATCCTTAGCTGCGCTCAGAATGGCAACTGACATTCTAGACAGACGGCCATGATGACGCTTTGCAGGGTAGTGTAGCGCAGTCCGTCCTGATTTCAATCAATGGAATCGCACCACGACCGCCGTCCCGGCAGGCACTTGGGTTCCCGCGGCCGGAGCCTGGTCGGACGCCAATCCATTTCCATACACGCGCACATTCAATCCCAGATTTGCCGCAGTTCCCACAACGCTCCGCATAGGCTGGCCAGCAAAGTTCGGCACCGTAATAAGGGGTCCCACATTTTTGCTCCGTACTGGGGAGCTTGCCGCGGCGACAACCGCGGGCGCAGGCTGCGAATGAGCCGGCGATGGGTCATCGGCGATTGCAGTGGCGCCCGTGGCCGCATCGCCCTGAGCCTCCCCGCTGCCATTCGCGTTGTCGCCCTGCGTTGGGTTGGGCTGATACGCCCGAGCTTCATCTGCGTCCGCGTTCGCGCCTACGGTTTCCCTGGCGGGCGCTCGCAGCGGATCGTCTGCGGGCAAATGATTGACTTCCGCAAACAAGGTGCTCAGATCATCCAGGTGCTCCGCCGGAGCATCGTCCGCTGGCGCATGGCTGACAATCGCCGCAATTTCGTTCGTGGATTTCAAAGGCTCATCATGCGGCACACCAAGATATTCCAGAATTTGTTGCGCCATCTCGTGAAAGACCGGAGCGCTGGCTGACGTGCCGTAATGCATGGAGTATTGTGGCGAATCCATTACGACTACCACCGTGATCGCCGGATCGTTGACCGGTGCGAAGCCCGCAAAGGAAGCAATGTATTTCGTTTTTGAGTATGTGTGGGTTCGGGGGTCAATTTTCTGCGCAGTTCCGGTTTTTCCCGCCGCGCTGTATCCGTTCAGCTGCGCCGGGATTCCAGTTCCATGAAGCACCACGGCTTGCATCATCTTGCGCATTTCTGCCGCTGTCATGGTGGAGATGACGCGATGCGCGCCTGCAGGCAAAGGGTCGGGCAGTTCGTGGCCCGGATGAAATGGCTCCGGCATCAACTTGCCGCCCTTGGCCTCGCTCGAGCTCTGCAGGATGATGTGCGGCGGCAGGTACATCCCTCCGTTGGCGATCATGGAAACCATGCTCACCAATTGGATCGGGGTCACGCCAACTTCCTGGCCCATCGGGATGGAGCCGATGGTCGTGGGATTCCAACGCATGGGCGGCTTCAACAGGCCGCGCGTCTCTGCGGGCAGCTCAATCCCGGTGCGCCCCCCGAACCCGGCGGCGCGAATGTACTGATAGAAGCGATCCTTACCCAGGCGTTCCGCCAGCTCGATCGCGGCAACGTCGCTCGACTGTTCCAGGGCCTCCGTTGCGGAGATCACGTTGTGGTAACGGCTCTCGTACCTGATGGCGTCGCGGTCGTCATGCACCATTCTGCCCGCAACATTGATCTGGCCTCCCAGGCAGTTGATCATTGTGTCGGGCGTAATGACATGCTCATTCAACGCGGCGGAATAGGTCACCAGCTTGAACACCGAGCCCGGCTCATACACGCCGCTGACAGCATTGTCGCGCAGCAAATCGGATGGAACGTGCCTTACAGAGTTTGGATTGAAGGTCGGTCGAATTGCCAGCGCGAGAATCTGCCCGCTGGAGGGGTCCTGAACGACGATGGTGCCGTTCGCCGCTTTGGTCCGCTCCATTGCATGATCGAGCGCTTGCTCGGCGATGAACTGGATGTGCTCATCCAGCGTGAGGACAAGATTCTCCCCGGCCTGAGGATCGCGCTGCACGCTGCCCAGGGCCTGCCGGCGCGCGTCCACCGCCGTTAGAACGCGGCCGGGCTTGCCGTGCAGGATCTTGTCATAGCGATATTCCAAGCCGCCGAGCCCGTTGTCGTCCAGGCTTACGTATCCAAGAATCTGCGCGGCAAGACTGTTGTCCGGGTAGGACCGCTTGAATTCCTTCTGCAGGTACACACCCTTCAGATTCAGCGCCCGCACGCGCGCCGCTACATCGGAGTCCACCTTACGCGCCACCCATGCGAAGTTGCGCGAGGCCCGGAGACGCGCGGCGATCTGCGCCGCAGTGGTGTAGCGGTCCTTCGGGTCGGCGTGGACTACAGCGGCAAGCTTCTTCGCCGTGGCCTGCTTGTCGGCAATTTCGCTGGGCACGGCGTAAACGGAATCGACCAGCGCGGTCATTGCGAGCTCGCGCAGGTTGCGATCGTATAACACGCCGCGTCGCGGAGCTATCTGAAAGGTGCGCTGCTGCTGACGCATTTCGCGCGCGGCATAGTCCGCATGGCGAAAAACCTGCAGCCAGATCAGCCGCCCTGCTATGACCATTGCCCACAATAGGAACGCGGTCGCTAAGATGACGAAACGCAGCCGGGGAATGGGAGCGGAAAGCGGCTGCGTGGATTTTCGGCTCATGCCGTTGTTCAGTCCTGCACGTTTGGATGGGCTTTGCACATACAGTCTACCGGCTGTTACCGGAAATTGGGCATGGCTGGTTCCCTTACCTGTGCAAGAACGGGCGCCTCAGGATTGCCGTCCATCATACCTGGAGAAATCGTCTGTCCGGGTTGCGGAGATTGCATCCCGATCTGGTGCGCCAGCCGGTCAATACGCTCCGAGCGGGTCAGTTGCGCTTCCGTCAGGCCCAGTTGATGGTTTTCATCCTGAAGGTGCTGCAACTGCGCCCGCTCGGTCTCGATCCGATAGCCATACTCGATCGAGCTGAAGTGCTGCCAACTATAAAGCATGAGAAAAACGAAAAAGAAAACCGCGGCAACGGAAAAGCTGCGCATCTCGCGCTTACGGACAGGATCGTCGGCTTTTACCAGACGAGAATTGTCCAAACGCTTTTCGAAAAAGACTTCAGGAGTGGGTCCGCGACGGGCGCGTTGTTGTGCCGCGAACAGCCATCGGTTGTGCTCCATTGCCGTTTCGGCGCTCCAATGACCCTTCTCCCGAAAACTCTCGAGTACGACGCGCGCTGCTGCCATAAGGTTCCTTTACTCTGCTCCTGCTGTGAGGCGTTCCCAATCGATGCGGCGGAGTGCGACCTACATGACTCCGCTGATTGCCGCGGCGATGGCTACGCAGGCAGCCACGGTCAGGACACCGAAAATAACGGCGCCCGACACTTCCATGTGATTGTCAAAAAAGTCATATATGTGCGACATAACTTTGCCTCCTCGAATGTTTGGTCGACGTGGACGGAAAGGCAGTCCCCCAACTGGGCTCTCCGCTGCTGCGATTGGCCGCGTACCGTTGCACGGGCCTCAATCTTTGTGTGTCCCACATTTCCGGGTCCTTGCTTCTCAGGCAATCCCTCAACTTCTTCGGGCCAGGCTCGTTGAGCTTGGAGGGATTGGGGACGTTCTATGTGCGCTGTTCTTTCGCCTGAAAGAAGGGTGGGACAAACCCGGCCCGATCCTGCCCGGCGCTGCCGAATTCGGCTAGCGCCGTAAACTTTTGTCTTTCTGCCTGCCGGGTTTCATTCCCGGCTTTCGTTCAAACTTGCTGCTGGAGCTGTCCGGCTCAGCCATCCGCTCGGCCGCGCGTAATTTGGCACTGCGCGAACGCGGGTTGCCGCGAATCTCAAGTTCCGTTGCGGTCACCGGCTTGGGCGTCAGCACCTGCCAGGTTCCGCTTGTTCTTCCCTCTCGAAAGGCATCTTTCACGATACGGTCTTCGAGCGAATGGAAACTGATCGCCACCATCCTACCGCCTGACCGTAACAACTTCGGCGCTTGCTGCAGCAGTGCGGTGATTTGGTCGAGTTCCCCATTCACATAAATTCGGAGCGCCTGAAAGACTCTCGTCGCCGGATGAATGCGATCGCTTTTTATTGCCGGGGCGCTGCTTGCAACGACTCTGGCCAGTTGTGCCGTGGTCGTCACAGGCCGCGCCCTGACAATTGCTCTGGCGATTCTCCGCGACCTCCTTTCCTCTCCGAATTCGTAAATCAGATTTGCAAGCTCTTCCTCGCCCGCCTGATTTACCACTTGTTCGGCAGTCACTCCGCTGCGCGGGTCCATCCGCATGTCAAGCGGCGCGTCTGCCTGAAAACTGAATCCTCTTTGCGCTGTGTCCAGTTGCAGCGAGCTGACCCCGAAGTCGGCCAGTATCCCGTCCAGACTCCGCGGTTCTGTTCTCTTTGCAAGCTCGGCAAACGCTTCGGCGTGGATCGTGATGCGCGGCGTCTGATCTTTCAGTTCCGCTCGTAACTCCGTGAACCTCGCCTCCGCGGTCTCAATGGCCTCCGGATCGCGATCGAATGCGATCAGGTGGCCTTCGGGACCCAGGCGCCGGGCAATTTCCAAACTGTGCCCGGCCAGGCCGAGCGTGGCATCCACATAGGTGCCGCCCGGCAGGATTCGCAAAAACCGTATTGCTTCTTCTAAAAGAACCGGCACATGCCTCCTGGTTCGGCTGTGCGCCCCCTGGGGGGCCTGGTCGTTCATCTGCTAAAGACCGAAGGCGGCAAGAGCTTCAGCATCTGCATCCGTCAGCGGATTGGCGTCCATATTCTGGCGGAAGCTGTCCATATTGGTAACCTCCAAATACGTCAGCTTGCCGAACACTGCCACTTCGCCCATCACCTTTGCCGTTTCCCGCAAAATCTGCGGGATCAAAACTCTTCCTTGTGTATCCATTTCTGCAACTTGGCCGAAATAGCTCACCCTATCCAGCAACTTCTTTTTCGCCGGGTTGGAGTTCGGCATCGCAGCTAGCTTCTGCTCGATCTTTTCCCATTCCTCCAGCGGGTAAACCTCTGCGGTTTGCCCGTCCCGGCTGGTGATGTAGAACCGCATTCCGTATTTCTCTTCAATATGGCGCTTGAATTCCGCAGGCAACTTCAGCCTTCCCTTTTCATCGACCCGGGTTGGATGGTTGCCGCGAAACATGCCATTCACCTTGCTCGTGCATTACTGGTTACGGGTGGAAGCCGGTTTTGGGCGGGTACCCTGCCTAAATCCTACTGCTTTTCTCCCCCGCGTCACCACTTTAGACCACTTTCGTCCACAACTCTATCGTAAAGTATTGGCTTGTCAAACAAAAATCTGTGGGTATGTTGAAAAAGAGTGAGGACCAGGCAGATCACTCTGGTATTTGTGGGAGTCCGGAGCAAAAGCCCCGCCTATAGTGTTATCGAATCTGATTCCGGGCCGTGCGCGGTTGCACTGAAACCGGTGAAGTTTATTTTTTGCGATAACGGAGCGCGCTGGCTGGGTGCCGATGAATCTTCAGCAGCCCAAAATACCGGGCAGATCACAGAGTTGAGAGTTACCTTGTGTCCGGCGCATCCGCTTGTTACCGTAATTTGTCCAAGACCAAAAGCCAGGCGGACTTATCATCGCCACCGACGATCAGTCCGCCTGATGACCGATGCTGGAAATTTGCTAAATAGGAGACCGTGCCATCCGATGCGACAACTCATGCATTCTTTCCGCAGCCAACCCATCCTGCGAGGGCTCGTAGCGGTTTCGCTTTTCGTGGCTGGTCTTTCGGGCTTAGCACAGCACAAGAAGAACTCCGATCCATCGTCTGCGATCGATAATGCGGACATCTCGGTGGGCATTTTTGGCCAGTTCACCAGCACGGTAGCGGCCACCTCACAACCCATCGCTCAAAGCACGAACGACTCCGCCGGCGCGCTCTTCAGCTTCCATAAGTCCGACCATTGGTGGCTGGGCCTCGACGCGAACTACGGCTATACCAGATTTTCCGAATACTACCGCGTCACCTTTGGATCTGTATGCGGGCTTGTTTGTGGTTCTGTGACTCCGGCGAACGCAAGGGTTCCGGCCTCCATGCATGAATTTACCGGGGCGTATCTGGTGAAATCCCCAATTTCATTACTTCGACTGCGGCCGTATGGAGAAGTCGGCCTTGGCGATTTAGTGTTTGTGCCGCCGGCGGCCGAGACTGCGCTAACCTACCAGACCTCATCGCAAAAGCCCATCGTTCCGCCACCGCTACGTTCGATCATTGCAGTACCTTTGAACATTTCAGCGCAAAATTGCTTCGCGGGACTTTATGCCATTGGCATCGACGCTCCTCTTTGGACTAGGCACCTGGGAGTTCGCTTGGAATATCGAGGTCTTGCATATAAGGCACCGAGTTTTGGAAGCAGTTTCCTGCATTCCAATCATTCCGTGCTCACCCAGGAGCCGGTGGCGAGCCTTTACTTCAAGTTCTGAATCCAACCTTCAAGCGTCCTAATTCGAGGGTTCATACAAAACCTGCCGGAGAAGTGTAATTTTATAGGCGCAACAAAAAGGACTTTGGAGGGCAGTTGAATGGCAGCAAAGGAATTGCAGTACCAGCCCGGTTTCGGAAATCACTTCTCGACGGAAGCGGTGCCTGGCGCGCTGCCCGCCGGGCAGAACTCTCCGCAGCGCGCGCCGCTGGGCCTGTATGCGGAACAACTGAGCGGCTCGCCTTTCACCGCGCCGCGACACCTGAACCGGCGCACATGGACGTATCGCATCCGGCCGTCGGTGACGCACAAGCCTTTCGAACCGCTGCCCCAGCGGCTAATCCGCAGCGGCCCCTTTGATGAAGTCCAAACGCCGCCAAACCAGATGCGCTGGAACCCCATACCCATCCCCGCAGAGCCTACAGACTTCATAGACGGGCTCGTGACGCTTGGCGGCAATGGCGATGTGTCCATGCAGACGGGTGTCGGAATCCATTGGTACGCGGCCAACCGCTCCATGGAAGGCCGCTACTTCTACAACGCGGACGGCGAAATGTTGATGGTGCCGCAGCTGGGCAGTCTGCTGATCCACACGGAGCTGGGAATTCTTTCGGTGAAGCCGGGGGAAATCTGCATGATTCCCCGCGGCATCAAGATCAAAGTTGAACTGATTGATAAAGAGGCACGCGGCTACATCTGCGAAAACTATGGTTTGAGCTTCCGGCTGCCCGACCTTGGGCCGATCGGAGCCAATGGTCTGGCGAATCCCCGCGATTTCCAGACGCCGGTGGCGGCGCATGAAGACCTGGATGGCAGCTACCGGATCGTCGGCAAGTTTCTCGGCAATTTATGGCAGGCTGAGATCGACCACTCGCCCCTGGATGTCGTTGCATGGCACGGCAACTATGCGCCTTACAAGTACGACCTTTTCAAATTCAACTGCATCAACTCGGTTTCCTTCGACCATCCCGATCCTTCCATCTACACGGTTCTGACCGCTCCAAGCGCAGTTCCCGGCACAGCGAACTGCGATTTCGCAATCTTCCCGCCACGATGGCTGGTAGCCGAAAACACCTTCCGTCCCCCGTGGTTCCATCGCAATCTGATGAACGAATTTATGGGCCTGCTCGTCGGCCAATATGATGCCAAAGCCGAGGGATTCATTCCAGGAGGCGCCAGTCTGCACAATTGCATGTCGGGCCATGGACCGGACGCGGAAACGTTTCAGAAGGCAAGCGCGGCCGAACTGAGACCGCAGAAGCTGGAAGGCACGATGGCTTTTATGTTCGAAACGCAACTGGTCATCCGCCCAACCCGTTTTGCCCTGGAGACAAAGGTGTTGCAGCACGAATATTTTGAGTGCTGGCAGGGGCTGAAGAAACGTTTCAGCCAGCCTTAGCGGAGTTCCTGTCGTCCTGTTGTGGTCCTAAGAAGCGTGCGGGCTGCTCGCCTTGCTCGGATTTGTTCGCGTGCGGCCCCGGATGACAAGCGGTCCCGGACGGCGTGGCGGCAAGCTTTGCTTGAACTAAACGCGCGCGTCTGCGAAACCGGCGTTTTTCCGCGCAATATGCTGGCCCCGCAAAAGCGACGCCAGATAGACCACGAGAAGCACATTGATCAACAGCAGCAGAAAGGTCCATCGATTGGGGTGATGGGCCAGCTTAATGGCTTCCAGAGGCAAGAATGCCGTTGTGAGGACCAGTGTAAAGTATTCCGCCCATCGCTTTTCAAGCACCAGGCCCGTGCCCTCAATGAAATCCAGGCAGGCGTAGGCAAAAATAAGCCCGCTCATTTGCTTCAGGCGATGGACGTCCAGCAAGGTTGCCTTTTCCAGCAGTTTGGAAACGGCAATACGCTCCGGGTCCAGCCGCAGGGCCTCCGATACACGCAGGGCGATCATATAAAAGTCGCGATGCAGGATGCGAAGCAACGCGAAACCCAGGGCTAAAAACAAAACACCCTTCACCAGTTTAAGAGCACCGATAATCACCAGCCAACGCCGGTGGCAAGGCTTGGCGTTCATAGTTTCGCTAGGCTGGACCGTCACACATCCCATCCGTCCCTCGACTGGCAACTGCAATCGGACCGCACCGCAGTGCATGGAATCGCGGCTAGAACCTGAACACCAGTCCCACCTGCGGTTCGGCGATATTGATGAATTTGGAAGTTGCCAAGTATGGTAGCAGATAATCGGGCGCGTGGCCGACTAATCCTCTGTACTCGAATCGCATTGCCATAAAGTTCGGGAACTGCGCAGGGTGATAATCGGCGCCCCCTCCATACTCAAAGAAAACGGGAACATACTCTGGCCTCGCTGGCAACGCCGCGAAACTGGAGATGTTGTAGGAAATTACACCGCCGCCAGCCAGAATAAATGGCTGGAAACCGTGGAAAATGATCTTCGGCGTGGCGACGTAATCGATCGTAAAAGACTTGGCATGAGAGTAGACGACGCCGCTCTGCTGAGCATTGCCAGTAAAGTGCTGGGTCGCGCGGCTGTAGCTAAAGTTCGCTTCCAGACCGAATACCGGGCTGAAAACATAGCGCGCGCCCATCCGAAAACCTGCCGAAGGATCTGCCGTCTGTCTCACCGGAGAAAATGTTTCGCCGTTCACGTTCGGAGCCGGTCCCGTCGCCGTGGAAGGAAAAGCGCCAAAAATATTGACGTTCACGTCCGCCTTTTGGGCGAAAGAGGAAAGCGCTGCGAAGAGAATTCCCGCTGCGAATACAAGCATGCCCAAACGAGCGGGCAGCAGCAAATGTTTGCGATGCATGTGCATATTGTCATGCATGGCCCATGGATTCGCCAAATGAGTCATGCAAAAAACGCACCATGCGCATCCAGACCGCGGCTGGAAGAGATCGGAGATGGCTTTGCGTCAGCGATTCCGCGCCGAGCGATGGATCTCCGCTCGGGTGGATCTCGTGTTTGCTTTCTTCGCCGGCCCGGAAAACCTGCCGCGCTTGATGCCGGAAAATGCCGGCGACGATGTTTCCAGGTCCAGACATTCGCCGTGCGCAAGATGGCCAGGCTTCATCCCGTAACAGCGAAAAGCTTGACCGCGGGCGTTTTCAGAAACGGCCGGGATCTTTCCATCGCCGCTTCGACGGTCAAACCATATTTCGCCCGCAGTTGATCCACCTTGCCGTGCTCGATAAAAGTATCGGGCCAGCCGATGCGGACCACCGGCACATGCAGGTTGAGCGCGCTGAGATGCTCCAGGACCGCGCTGCCAAACCCGCCCATCAGCACATGATCTTCAAACGTGACGATCAATGAGACGCGGCGCGCCTGCTCTTCCAGCAGCGCCGTATCGAGGGGCTTGGCAAAGCGGGCATTCACCAGGGCTGTCGAGTGTCCCTCGCGCTCCAGCCGGTCGGAAAATGCAGTGGCCATGGGAACCATCGCTCCCAGGCCCCAGACCGCAACCTCGCTCCCCTCGCGCAGAACTTCCGCTTTGCCCAGGGGCAACGCGACCGGCTGCTCTTTCAAAGCGACACCCGGTCCTCCTCCGCGCGGATAACGAACCGCTGACGGCCCGGAATGCTGCTCGGCGGTTTTCAACATGTCGGCGAGTTCATCCTCGTCCTTTGGCGCCATGAGAACGATATTCGGCACGCCGCGCAGGTAGCTGATGTCGAAGAGTCCGTGATGCGTGGGACCGTCGTCCCCGGACAGGCCGGCGCGATCCATGCAGAAGACGACCGGTAGGTTCTGCAGGCATACGTCGTGAATGATCGGATCGTACGCGCGCTGCAAAAAGGTGGAGTAAATCGCGCAGAATGGCCGCAAGCCTTTTGTCGCCATCCCAGCCGCGAAGATGACGGCATGTTCTTCCGCAATGCCCACATCGAAATAGCGCCGGGGATGGTGCGGACGGTAAAGATCGAGCGCAGTGCCGTTGGGCATGGCTGCAGTAATGGCCACGACCTTATCGTTCCTGTCGGCCAGCTTCACGAGAGTTTCGGCAAAGATTTCGGAATATGTTTTTTGCCCGACAGCCGCCGTTTCACCCGTTTCAGGATGGTACGGGCCGAGCCCATGGAATTTCTTTTGCTTGTCGAGCGCCGGCTGAAAACCGCGTCCTTTTTGTGTGAGCGCGTGCAGAATCACGGGGCGGTTCTGGGTTTTCAGAAAACGAAATGTCTCGATCAGCAAGCCAAGATCGTGGCCGTCAATCGGCCCGTAATAGGTAAGGCCAAATTCCTCAAAGATCAACGAAGGCAACAGCATGCCTTTGGCCGCCTCTTCGGCGCGCCGCATGACGTGTCCGACCGTTTTGCCGCCGAGCTTTTCAATCAGGCGAGTCGCGCGGTCGTGGAGATATGCGTATCGATCATTGGTCACAATTCGATGCAAATAGGAGGAGATGGCGCCCACATTGCGATCGATCGACCACTCGTTGTCGTTCAGCACAATGATCAGACGCCGAGTTTGTTCGGCCACATTGTTGAGCGCTTCATACGAGATTCCGTTGGTAAACGCCGCATCTCCGGCGAGGGCAATCACGTGTTCGCTGCCGCCGTTCAAGTCGCGTGCGACCGCCATTCCAAGGGCGGCGGACAGTGCGGTTCCGGCGTGGCCTGCGCCGTAAGCATCATGCTCACTTTCCGTGCGAAGCATGAATCCGTTCAGCCCTTGGGGCTGACGCATCGTCTGAAACCGCTCGCGCCTGCCAGTCAATAGCTTATGGATGTACGCCTGGTGGCTCACGTCGAAGACGAAATGGTCCGTGGGTGTGTCGAACACCACGTGCATCGCAATCGTCAGTTCAACTACGCCGAGGTTCGGCCCGAGGTGGCCTCCCGTCTTCGCCAGCACGGAAATCATCCGCTCACGAATTTCCTGCGCCAACTGCTCGAGCTGCGCGAGATTGAGCTGTTTCACGTCGCGCGGCGAATGGATCGTGTCCAGAATATCGCTCATGATTGTCGCTCTGGATCCCGCCGCTTACAGCCGTGCGTCTGGATCCCGCCTCCCTATAGTGTAGCCATTTGGCCACAATAGTGCTCGGCACTCGAAACCGGGGAGTCAAGTCAGGTGGCTGGCACACCGGACACGGCCAACCGGTCACCGGATTCTTTTCTGTAAGCAAAATACCGTTTGAGGCGCAGAAAGTGTACTTCATACAAGTGATAGCTGACATAAGCCGCGCCAAACACCACAGCCAGGTTCAGGAAAAACTCGACCAGGACGGCAAGCGGATGGGAATGCAGCACCGGTGTCAGGAATTTCCGCAGGCTTTGCCCCAGCAAGCGTTCCACCAGGGTTCCGAAGAGGTGCGAAATAAAAATGTGCAGCACGTAAATGCCGTAGCTGTACTTGCCCAGGCTGCGCAGAACGCGCCAACGTAGAACGCGGTGTATGGGCGAGTCTTTCTCGAGGGCGGCAATCAGCAGCGCCACGCATCCAATCGCGATCACGCTGTAACCGAAGGTCGCGCCGAAAAAGCCCGCTCGCATGTCACGATGCGGATGCGCCAGCGTGTAGCCCGCAATCCCTGCCGCCGACAGGAGCACCAGCGGCAACATCCAGCGGCGGGGAATCCAATCGCTGTTTCCGCGAATTACTAGCGCCACGCAGCCGCCGAGCAGCAGAGTGTCCATGCGGCACGGGGTCGCCATAAAGATGGTCAGCGGCGAAGCGCCATGTACATAGAGAGCGATGCGCAGGAGCAGCGCAGCAAACGAAAGTGAGAGGGTGAGTCCGATCAGACGACTGCGCCCGCGCACCAGAAAGACCAGCAGCGGCCAGAACACATAAAACTGCTCCTCGACGGCCAGCGACCAGAAGTGGTCCAGGTCCGCCCACAGGCCGAGATGGAAATCCGTGACCGGGAACCACAGTCCGGTGTTCTGCAGATAGGCCAGCAGCACGTACTGGCGCCCGCCCCAGGAAAAATGTTGCCAGTGAGCCAGTAAAACCATGAACAGCAGAAAACCGTAATAAAGGGGGAATATGCGCAGAAAACGCCGCATATAAAAGCTGCGGAAATAATGAGAGTCACGCAGGGTATCGAACAGAATGCCGGTGATCAGAAAGCCTGACAGCACGAAAAACAGATCGACGCCGGTCCAACCCAGACCGCGCAGCGCGGCCAAAGAATCCCCAAAGCGGCTGCCAGTGCGATCGTTGAACAGCATCAGGTGCGACACAAGCACCAGCAGAATGGCCAGCCCACGCAGGCCATCCAGCGCAGGCAAATGGATGCGCGCCGGCCCGGCGACTTCCACGGTGGGGTGCGGCTTCACTGCGAATGGACTCCAATCCTTCGCAGTATAGAGTGTCCATGGTCCCGCCGATCCGTTGAAGCTGCGCCGCACAAGTTCGTCTGAAGAGAACAAAAGGAGATGCTTCGATTTCCGGTAGGATGGTTTTCAATGCTCGCCATTTATGCCTGACACGTCGAGAAAGTATCGTTGGCTGTACATCCTGCTCGGCCTCTATATTGTCGCCAGCACGACGTATTTCTTGGCGAACACAGCGGCATTCGTCGACAATTTCTTCGACCTGCATCATCGTCCGCATCGGCCGTTCGAGTTTGATATCGATACTCTAAAGCTCACCCAGCTCCGGCCCGAGGCAGCAAAAGCCGGTCTGGCCACAGGCGATACCTTGATCGCCGTAAACGGAGTGCCTTATGTCGGATGGGCAGAATGGCTCCGCCTCCTGCAGGTCGATTTGCATCCCGGCGATACGTTGTCGGTAACCGTCCGCACACCCGCAGGAAAACCAAAGATTGCCAGGATCCGATTGACCGGTAACACCGCTCCCGCGCCTTTCAAGGAGTATGGGCTTTATTTCGTTCTGTCCTCCGTGGCCCCCCTGGTTTGCCTCCTGGTCGGTTTTTGGGTCGTAGCGGCCCGTCCGGAGGATTTTTCGGCCTGGCTCATTCTCTTTCTGCTTACGTTTCCAGAGGTGTTGTTTTTCAGCGCGAATTGGTGGACGGGACCATGGCTCATTTTCCTGGGCGCGTGGTACATGGTGCAGCAAATCGCGGGGCCGCTCGCTTTACTGCTGATCGGCCTGTATTTTCCGGAACGCTGGCGATGGGACCGCAAACTGCCTTGGGCCAAGTGGGTCTTGCTGGTCCCTCCATCCATCTCGGCCGGGTTGATTCTTTGGCTGCAATATGGCGAGAACTTTCACCCTTCATGGAACCATTGGTCCATCCTGCTGAATCCATGGATCAACCGCATCGTAGATCCGATCAACTTGTGCTGTGTCCTGCTCTACTGGGTTGCGATCTTTGACAAGATGCGCTCCGCCACCAATGCGGACTCCCGCAGGCGCTTGCGGGTGCTGGGTGCGGGCTCCGTCGTGGGTCTTGGTTCGCTTCTCGTCATCTTTGTTCTGTTGCCACATTTCGGCATTCTCGCGCAATCCAAGCTGTGGCTTGCCGAGACGGGCACGGTTCTCAGCCTGGTCTTCCCTTTCACTCTCGCGTACGTCGTTGTGGTGCAGCGCGCTATGGATGTCCGCATCCTGGTGCGGATGGGCACCAAATACGCGCTCGCGAAGGCGACAATTTCAGTCCTGCGCTCCGGCCTTCTCGTGGCTTTGATCGTCTTGCTGGTACGTGCAATTCGCGCGCCCTCTCTTCCGCCGCGCACAGTGGTTGAGATTGCAGCGCTAGCCGGGCTGCTCCTGCTGCTGCGAATCCGCCTGACCCACAATTTGTCGGCATGGCTCGATCGCAAGTTCTTCCGGGAAGCGTATAACGCCGAGCAGCTTTTGGCTGAACTTTCCCACCGCGTGCGTAAATACAACGACAGCGGACCCATGCTGGACATGGTGTTGAAAAGCCTGGCTGAAACGCTGCACATCGACCGGCTGGCCGTGCTGCTGCGGACCGGAAACAGTTTTCAACTTACGCGGGCCATAGGGCTGGATGGTCTCGCAGCCGAATCGGTGCAACTTCCGGTCAATTCCGCCACCGTGCGCAACCTGATGCGCATCAATACTCCGGTTACTCTCTACCGCCAGAATCCGGATGGATGGCTCCTGCTGGCCAGCACCTCCGAGCGCAACCTGCTGGAGACGCTGTCCGCGGAGGTCCTGCTGCCGCTCTCAGGACGCGATCAGTTGATGGGCCTTATGACGCTCGGCCCCAAACGTTCCGAGGAGCCCTATACCCCCTCCGATTTGCGATTGCTGGAATCTGTGGCGGCGCAGACCGGGTTGGCGCTCGAGATCGGCAACTTGGCGCGTTCGCTGGCCGAAGAGGAAATGCAGCGGGAGCGCATTCGCCAGGAACTCGAAGTCGCGCGCGAGGTGCAGGAAAGGCTGTTTCCCCAAAGCTTTCCGGAAGTAGAGGGAATCACGCTGGCTGGCCGTTGCCGAGCCGCGCAAGGCGTGGGCGGCGACTATTATGATGTATTTCGCCTCGGCGACGACCGGATCGGCCTCGCCATCGGCGATGTAAGCGGCAAAGGCGTCTCCGCCGCGCTGCTGATGGCCAGTCTGCGGGCATCTCTGCGCAGCACGACGCTCGATGCTCCGCATGACCTTGCAGCAGTTATCAAGAAAGTCAATCGCCTGGTCTATGAGTCTTCCGCGACGAACCGCTACGCGACCTTCTTCTTTGCCACCTATTGCCCGCATACACACGAACTGGCATATGTGAATGCCGGCCACAACCCGCCGTGTCTGATTCGGCGGACTGAGGAACGCTTTAACGTCCAGCGACTTGAAGCGGGGGGCCCGGTCGTCGGATTACTCTCGTTCGCAACCTATGAGGAACAGCGCCTGGTGCTGCGGCGCGGCGACCTGCTGCTTATGTATACCGACGGCATCAGCGAAGCCATGACTCTCGATAACGAGGAATGGGGCGAAGACCGGATGCTTGCCGCCGCCGAGGCCCTCCCCGACGGAACGGCGCAAGAAATTTTGAATCATCTTTTCGACGAGGTTGATCAATTCACCGGCATCGCTCCACAGCACGACGACATGACGCTCTTGTTGATGAAGCTGAGGTAGGGCGAAAGCATCCCATGTTGAGCTGGCCAAGCGTTCGAGCTCGCGGGCATTCAGCCCAGCGCTACTCTTCCTCCTGCTGCAGCCTGGCGATCACGGCAAGGTCTTCCAGCGTGGTGGTATCGCCTTTCACCTGGCCGGTTTCGGCAAGCTCGCGGAGCAGGCGGCGCATGATTTTTCCCGATCTCGTCTTCGGCAGGCTCTGGGTAAAGCGTAAATCGTCCGGGCGCGCCAGAGCTCCAATCTCTTTGGCTACCCATGCCCGCAGTTCCTCCTTCAATTCGGGCGAGGGCTGCTGTTTCGCTTCCAGCGTGACGAATGCCGCGATGGCCTGACCTTTCATGGGGTCCGGCCGCCCCACCACAGCGGCCTCCGCGACTTTAGGATGCGCCACCAGCGCCGACTCGATTTCCATGGTCCCCAGCCGGTGGCCCGAGACGTTGATGACGTCGTCTACCCGCCCCATCAGCCAGTAATATCCGTCGGGATCACGCCGCGCGCCGTCGCCGGTGAAGTATGCGCCCGGAACGGTGGACCAGTATTGCTTCACGTAACGATCGGGGTCGTTGTAGATGGTGCGCGCCATTCCAGGCCACGGTTTGCGAATAATCAGAAGGCCGCCGTTGCCTTCCGACACTGGCTGTCCGTTCTGGTTGACGATGTCCGGCACTATGCCGAAAAAGGGCTTGCTGGCGGATCCTGGTTTGCTGGGCACTGCGCCCGGAATGGACGCAATCATAATGCCCCCGGTTTCCGTCTGCCACCACGTATCCACAATGGGACAGCGGCTCTTCCCAATGACCGCGTAGTACCACATCCATGTCTGTGGATTGATTGGCTCTCCCACGCTGCCCAGCAGCCGCAAGCTGTCCAGCTTATGGCGATTGGGAAACTCATCGCCCCATTGAATGAAGGCGCGAATCGCTGTGGGCGCGGTATAGAAGACCGTCACCCGATGGTCGTCGATAATTTTCCAGAAGCGATCTTTCTGCGGAAAATTGGGAGCGCCTTCGTACATTAAAGTCGTAACGCCGTTCTGCAGAATGCCGTACAGCACGTAGGAATGGCCGGTGACCCACCCGACATCCGCAGTACACCAATAGACATCGTGGTCCTTTAAATCGAACACGAGCTTGCTGGTCAGATAGGTATGCACGGCGTAGCCGCCGGTGGTGTGGACGATTCCCTTCGGCTTGCCCGTAGTGCCGGAGGTATAGAGGATGTACAGCGGATGTTCGGCATCGAGCGGGACGGCTTCACAGGTGGAGTCTGCCCGCTTGATCGCCTCGTGCCACCACTGATCGCGGCCTGGCAGCATGGCGATTTCCGCTCCTGTCCTCCGCAGCACAATCGTGTTCCGTACAGAGGGACACTTGGCCAGCGCCTCGTCCACGGTTGACTTCAGCGGCACCTGATTTCCGCGCCGCCAAGCCGCATCCTGAGTGACGACGAGTACAGCCTGGGCATCGTTGATGCGATCCACGAGAGCGCTGGCTGCAAACCCTCCGAAAATCACAGAGTGCACCGCCCCGATGCGTGCGCAAGCCAGCACGGCAATCGCCAGCTCCGGAACCATGCCCATGTACAAAGCGACGCGGTCACCCTGCTGCACGCCCGCGCCGCGCAGAACGCTGGCAAAGCGCCGCACCTGTTCGAGCAACTCACTGAAAGAAAATTTGCGGACTTCGCCGGATTCGCCTTCCCACAGGATGGCCGTTTTGTCGCCGCGGCCCCGCTCCACCTGCAGGTCGAGGCAGTTGAACGCGAGATTCATTTTTCCGCCGACAAACCATTTCGCCCAGGGCACATTCCATTCCAGAACTTTTGTCCATGGCTCAAACCAGTGCAATTCATTCGCTGCAGCGGCCCAGAATTCCTCCGGCTGTTCCACCGAACGAGCGTACAGAGCCTCATACTCTGCCGCGGTGCGGATGTGCGCCTTGGCTGAAAACTCTTCCGCAGGAGGGATCACCCGCAGTTCCTGCAGCAGCGAATGGAAGCTTGTGTCCGGCTGATCGGTCATCGGCGAAATACACTCCAGAAAAATATCTCTGCGCAGAAACACCACAAAAAAATGGCTAATGCACTGTCCAACAGAGTAAATCGGGGACCCAGCCTTTGCGCAACTCCTTGCCCGTCAAATGAAGTTCACGAAGCGGTCCATGCCCGCGTTGGGCGCGGGTTTGCTTCCTATCAATTTCCATCGAAATCCAAATTCCATCAAGGCTTCCGTCCGTTCCCCTGTGGCGTCTAAATATTCAAATAAAATCATCGGGCGTTCCCAGGAGGATCACGTACCATGCGATCGCACCGGACGGTCACACAAACAAGCCACAACCGGCGATACGCCAAACACCCGCCGCTCCAGAAATATCTTCTCGCCCCAGTCCTCTGTCTGACAGCCGCGTTGGGATTTTGGCTGACCGGCTGCGGCGGGGGCACGATGCATCCTCCGTCTTCCACAACTTCGCGCTTTACGAAAGCGGCCACGCAGCAGTGGATTCGCCAATTCGGCACCGGGACAGTAAGCGATGGAGATGACCAGCGTGATTCCCTGACGGGAACGGCGACCGACTCGCAAGGAAATATCGTGGCCGCTGGCTTCACAACAGGCAGGTTCCCCGGATTCACCAACACCGGTGGAGTACCGCAGGACTTCATTGCCAAGTTCGACCCTGCGGGGAGCCGGTTATGGCTTCTGCAGTTTGGAACGCCCATGGGCGACGAACTGGCGGGCGTTGCGGTGGACGCACAGTCGAACATCGCCGTAGCCGGTGTAACCAGAGGCGCATTCCCAGGCTTTGCCAATCCGAATCACAATCTGCAAACCATGGTGGAGAAGCTGGACAGCAGCGGCCATCTGCTGTGGAGGCAACAGTTGAGCGTGGAAACCACGACCACAGTGGCGGCTGTGGCTACCGACAGTCAGGGCAACGTATTCATTACCGGAGAGCTGAGCCCTTCTCCGAACCCCGACCAAACCGCATTTTTGAACATTGGCTTCCCTGAGTTCGGCACAATGATGCCTCTACCTCCGATGCGCTTGTATGTAGAGAAGCTGAATGGCGCGACCGGCGCACAGGAATGGATCCAGGTATTCGGGAATGAGAACGCCGCTGATAGCGTGAGTGGGATCGCGGTCGATGGCCAGGGCAACCCCGTCCTGGTGGGTACCAGCAGCGGAGCATTTCCCGGAAACTTCTATCCCACGGACATGAACGCATCGCTGCCGTTTGTCCTGAAGCTCGCCGGCACGACAGGACAGTCCCTGTGGCTGCAGCAGCCACCGACCAGCAGTTTTCCCTCCGGGTTTTTCTACAATGCCGTTGCGGTAAACGCGGCTGGGAATGTGCTGGTGGATGGCCAGGGTCTGGTCCAGTCGGGAGGGGCTCCGCAGTGCCTTCTCTTTGAGTTCAGCGGCACGGATGGACATACCATTTGGAACCAACACTTCGGAGGCGGCCAGCAGACGCTCGTTGGTGGCCTGGCGATCGACAGTGATGGCAGCATTGTTGTTGGCGGCTTTGCGCAGGGGGCTTTTCTGCCAGCGTTTACCGCGGGCATCGACGATGTCTTTGTGGCGAAGTTCACGCCTGCAGGACAACCTGTTTCCGTTCAGCAATTTGGCACCGGCAAGGAAATTGAGGCGCAGGATTCGCAAACGTCTTCGCCGATAGCGGTCGCCACCGACCCACAGAACGATACTTTCGTTGGCGGCATGACGACCGGGGCCTTCCCAGGATCGACCAATCCGAACGGAGCGCAGGAAATCTTTGTCGCGAAATTTGGGCCGCAGTAGCCGTTCGTTTAGGGAAGGGCCTGGTAGATCACCATTCTGGATACAGGCTTGCCGTTCTCCTGCTGCTCCGGCGCGTACACACGGTGGGTGGTTGGATCCACGGCAAGGCTGTGTACCTTGTACTGCACAGGAAAGTCCTGCAGCTTGCGATAGTGGTCAGGGTCATCTTCCTGGAAGATGGAAATCGACCCGCTGAAGCATGCCACATAAATGCGCCGCAGACCTGGATCGTACTTAATTACGTCCGCGCCCGCGGCCATGGGCAAGTAGGCGATGGGCTTGTTCGTATCCAGGTTGAAGACGGTCATCAGGCTGTTCTCTTCGCAGGAAAGGAATGCGCGGTGGTGCGCGGCATCCAGTGTCATGCCGTGGTTTCCCTTACAATTCCCGACCGGATAGCTGGCGATCACGCGATCCGTAGCCGGATCGATCTCGGCGAACAGATTTTGGTCCTGCAGGTTGACGTACACACGTTTCGCCACCGGATCATACTGCGGCATGCCAGTTTCGCTGTTGAAATGCAGCGTCTTCACGATCTTGTCCGTGCGCACATCGACGATGGCTTCGGCTTTGCCGCGTTCGTCGGAAACGTACACTTTATGAAACGGAGAGGCGTAGGCGCTCCCATCGGGCTTGGCCTCAGTGGGCAGCTTGGCGACGATTTTCATGGACCTCAAATCGACCACGCCAATTTTGTTCTCCAGCCAGTCTGAGGTGTAGGCCTTGTGCACCTCCGGAACATAGACAACGCCCTCGATACCCGGCACTCCTGGAATGGCATGCACCAGCTTGTTCGTTTTCAGGTCGATGACGTACAGAATGCCAGGGCCCAGGTGGGCGGAGAGCAGGTAATTGTCCGGCCGGTCGATCGTGAGGTAATCGAACCGCTTGCCTGGAGGACCGGGCAGGTCGAGGACAGCAATCTTTTTCAGGGGGGCCGCAGGAGATCTCTGCGGTTGCGCGTGTCCGGGGCAGCTAAACCCCGGGGCCATCACTAGAATTGCCGCCAAGATAAAAATCGTTCGCCAGTTCCACTTCCAGTGGTTAGTCATGGCTTCGCAAGGTTCCTAGTAATTTGAATTCGCAGATTTTCTAGTAATTGGGAGTCCAGCTAAACATTTTGCCATATTCATTTTCATACCTCACCTGGTCGGTCTTGAGGTTTGCTCTCCAGATGGCTTCTTGCTCCCCTTTACCGCCGTCAATAAAACCGTACGAAACTTCGTAGTCAGACGGGCCCTTCGCTTTTGCGGCCCATCCTTTCCCGTGGCTCAAGCCAGGCGAAGACAAATACAGATCGAGATTGGCTTGGACGTCTCCAGCGGATCGGCCCTCGCCGGGAACCGTTAAAATTGCCGCTCGCACTAAGTTTATTGCTTTTCCAGCAAGGGATATTCGGTCTACGGGGAGTTCCAGGAGGCAATCCACCGCCATCGGACTGTCGATTACGTCCGGATCGATAGCTTTTAAGATGGAGCCTTTTAGTCGCTTGCCGTCTTCTCCTCCAATTTCTTTGAGGACCTCAGCCGTTTGCCACGT
>DAHVZT010000116.1 GCA_027323885.1 Acidobacteriaceae bacterium | reverse complement strand
GAGCGCTCACCGTCGCTGGCATCATGAGCGGCACCTCTGCGGATGGCGTGGACGTAGCTCTGGTCCGGATCACTCCTGCCCGCAACAGCGACTTCCCACACCTGCGTCTGCTCGCGCATGTGGCACTTCGCTATCCGGCGGCAGTACGCAAACGTGTGCTGCAGGTGATGAATGCCCCAGCCGAATCTGTTGCGGATCTCTCTCGCCTGCACTGGCGTCTCGGACAGCTTTATGCCAGCTCCGTGGAGCGTGCTTTGGCGGCGCATCCGGTGCGGCTGGATCTTGTCGGCTGCCACGGTCAGACCATTTATCACCAGGGAACGGCGCAATCCTACCTTGGCGGCAGCGTCGCTTGCACCTGGCAACTCGGGGAAGCGTCTGTCCTGGCGGCCAAATTGGGAGTGCCTGTGGTCTCCGATTTCCGTCCAGCCGATCTCGCGATCGGCGGCCAGGGAGCTCCGCTGGTGCCATTCCTCGACTACGCGGCATTTCACAGCCAAAAGCGCAATCGAGTTTTGCAAAACCTGGGAGGCATTGGCAATTTGACTGTCGTGCCCGCTGGAGCGGCTCCAGAAAGGGTTTTCGCGTTCGATACGGGCCCAGGAAACATGGTGATAGACGCGGTGATGTCCGCCTATTTTGGCAAGCAATACGATGCGCGCGGCACGGTGGCTAGTCGCGGCCGCGTGCTTGCGCCAGTAGTTGCAAAGTGTCTGACGCTGCCATTTTTTCGGGTTCATCCGCCAAAATCGGCCGGCCGGGAAGAGTTCGGGCGCGAATTCGTAGCCTCTTTTCTGGAACAGTGCCGACAAGAAAGCGGACGCGCGGAAGACGCAGTCGCAACGGCCACCGCGCTTACGGCCAGCAGCATTGGTTTGGCGTGGACACGATTTGTGAAGCCCGCTCTCGCTCAAGCTCCGACCGACTACATCGTCGCCGGGGGCGGTGCTAAAAACGAAACACTCATGCGGAGCATCGAAGCCGAGATATCCGCAACGAGCAAAGTCTCCATGAAGACCAGCGACGATTACGGCATTCCGTCAGCCGCCAAAGAAGCCATGGCCTTTGCCCTGCTTGCGTATCAAACGTGGCATGGAATGCCCGGAAATCTTCCTTCCGCCACGGGGGCCAAGCGGGCGGCAGTTCTGGGAAAAATCACCCATGGCTAGCCGGCCTTGGAGAATCGCAGGGGTCTTTTCACTTGGATTATGCCTGCTTCTTTGTCTTACATCGTGCGGGCAAGCGCCCCCCGATCCATCCACGGTAACGGTCGTCATTGAAAGCAGTCCTGCAAATCTGGATCCTCGCATCGGAACGGACGCGCAGTCGGAGCGCATTGATGAGTTGATCTTCGACGCGCTGCTGAAAAAGGACAAGCAGTTCAATCTTCAGCCGGACCTCGCAACTTCCTGGGAAACGCCCGATCCACTGACCTACATTTTTCATCTGCGACGCGGAGTGCATTTCCACAACGGGCAGCTACTGACCGCTCGCGACGTAAAGTGGACGCTGGATTCCATGCGCAACAACACTCTGCTCACCGGCAAATACCAGGCTTACCGGAATGTGTCCCATATTGACGCTCCCGATCCATCCACGGTGATCATCCACATGCAGCAGCCGGACGCATCACTCCCTTGGAACGTTTCCGACGGTGCGATCGGCATTGTTCCCTACGGAAGTGGCCGGGATTTCCAACAGCATCCCGTGGGGACTGGCCCCTTCCGTTTTCTGCAGCAGGAAATTGACAAAGAGGTAATTCTTGAACGCAACCCGCAGAGCTGGCAGACGGTCCCGAAAATCGCGCGGCTGGAGTTTCATGTAGTTCCCGACGCCACAACGCGAGCGCTGGAAATGCGCAAAGGCTCCGCGGACGTGGCGGAGAACGCTCTTACACCGGACATGCTGTGGTCCCTGCGAACGGATCCCAAGCTGGCCACGGTCTCGGTGCCGGGGACGGTAGTTCAGTATCTGACATTCAATCTGCGCGATCCTTATCTGCGCGACGTCCGGGTACGGCAGGCCATTGCCTATGCCATCAATCGGCCGCTCCTGATCGAGGCTCTGTTGCGGGGACAGGCACGAATCGCAAACAGTCTGCTACCGCCGAATCATTGGGCCTATCAGGGCCAGGTGCCGCGTTACGATTTCGATCCGGGGAAGGCACTCAGCCTGCTGGATGCGGCAGGATACAAACCTGCGCGCGATGGCATCCGATTTCATGTCGCGATGAAAACCTCCACCGACGAGGGGGCGCGCCTTCTGGCGATGGCCTTGCAGCAGCAGTTGCGCGCGGTTGGGATTGGACTGGACATCCGGAGCTTTGAATTCGCCACGTTCTACTCCGACATTACCCACGGCTCTTTCGGGCTGTACGCGCTGCGCTGGATCGGTGGCAATGAGGACCCGGATATCTTCCGCTACGCGTTCGCTTCCTCCAGCTTTCCGCCACGGGGAGCAAACCGCGGCGCTTACTCCAACGCGGAAGTAGACCGGCTGCTGCAGTCCGCCAGCATCGAAACAGACCAGGCAAGGCGCAAGTTGGCCTACGCTCGCGTGCAGGAACTGATTGCCCGGGATCTTCCGACCCTGCCGCTATGGTTTATGGACTCTGTTGTCCTGTACAACCGGCGTCTTGGTGGCGTGGAGGCATCGCCTTCCGGAAATTTTTACTTTCTGGAAACTGCGGCGCCACTCCGAGCAAAAAAGTGATTGTGCCCCTTCATGAGGGGAGTGACCCAGCCGCAACTCGCGCACGGCCCCGCTGTGGCTCCATCATACGAACCGTCAACAGCATTGCGGGAACCAGAAAAATCAAGGATCCGGGCACCCACATGATGACAGCCCCGAGCACCTGATCGGCAAGCGGGTCCACGTGAAATGGATTGGGGCCGCTGCTGTAATACGGATAGACGATATGGTTGCAGAAGGCCAGAAAGGCAGAGAGCGCCGTATTTACGACATCAGCCGAAAGAAGATAGACCAGGACCATCCAGCCCGCCGAATTTCTGCGCGCGGGCCAAGGCCGCAAAACGACCCACCAGAACAGGATGGAAGTTGCGAGAAAGCAAAGATGTTCAAATGCGTGGAGCTTTTCATGCTCCAAGGCAAGGTCATAGGCGCGCGGGAAATGCCAGCCGAGAAATGTCAGATTGAACACCACCCATGCGGTGGCGGGCTGAGTAAAAAAATGTGCGGTCTTGCGAACCCAGGCTGTTGCCAGCAGCGGCCCGACGATCTTTTGGATGATGGGTGCGGGAAGGCCTCGCAACAGCGGAACCACCGGGGCGCCAAGCAGAACCAGAGGCGGGACAACAGACATCAGCATCAAATGCTGCACCATGTGGGCGCTCAGCAGCACGTCGGCAACGCCATCCAGGGGGGATGCAACGGAAAGCCAAAGGACTGCCATTCCCGCCAAAAAACAGAACAGCCTCCCATCCGTGAAATACGCCGAACGGGTTTTTCGAATCGCAATCCAGCCACGGACGTACAGCGCAGTTACCAGGAGAAGACCGAGAGTCAATCCCGGCGGCAACCTCCATTCCGCAAAGATGGCCTGAGTTTCGGCGCTCACGTCGCTCTCAGAACTTCTGCTGCTTCTGCGCAGCGTTGCTGTGGGTGAGTTCCAATGAAGGATCGCGCGCCGGCCTTTCATTGCCGTTCAGGGTACCGAGAAAGGCGACCAGAGCAGTTGTCTGCGCAGGGCTAAGCGCGCTGCCGTAAGCAGGCATATTGCCTCCGCCCTGTAGAACCTGGCGCACCAACTCATCCTCCGTGAGCCGGGTCGCCACCGACGCCAGATCGGGCCCGCGTTTGCCGCCCAGACCCGCCAGCGCGTGACAGTTGCGGCACTGCTTCTCCTGGAACACGATTGCGCCCTGCCGCTCCAGCGGCGTTCTCCCGCGCAAAAACCTCGGCTGCACGGGGTCGGCGCTCCACGCCGTCATTTCCGGACTCCAGGGCGGGTTCAAAGAAACGACCGTAAGCGTTCCCAGCGACACCGCGATCACCAGCACCATCAAAACAGCGATAGGACGCCGCGACCAATGCTTCTCGCCTTCACCGGCAAAGAATGGGAGAGCGAGCATCACGCAGATCACAACCACAGGCACGATCAGGAGAATCGGAGTCTCCAGTTTGGGCGGCAGCAAAGCCAGAAGCGCGTAAATCCACAGAAACGGCACGTCCGGTTTGGGAACCGTCTGGATGATAGTGGGATCGGGCGGCCCGGTGGGACCGATCGGCCCAAAAAGAGCGGCGCAGGCCATGATCGCGAGAATGATCGCCGCTGCGAACATGGCGTCTGTCCAGCCCGCATCCGGCACGAACGGAACCCCGTCCTTGTGAATCTCCGCTTCATATTCCTGTATGTACGTGCTTCTGCGTACCAGCCGTCCCGGCATGGGCCATTCGTTGATACCAAGCCGCAGCACCATCCACACATGCAGGCCAACAAACGCTAGCAAAATTCCAGGAATGACGAAAACGTGCAGCGCGAAAAAGCGCGAGACAGTCGTCGCTCCGATGATCGGGCCGCCCAGCAATAAGTGAACCAGCTTGGACCCGACAAACGGCACCCGCGCCATGATGGAGGCGCCGATTCCAATCCCCCAGTACGCGTCCTGGTCGAACCGCAACACCTGCCCGGTGAACGCCATCCCAAACGTCATCAGCAGAAGAAACACGCCCAGAATCCACGTGAGCTCGCGAGGGAACTTGTAAGCCCCGAACATGAAAACCTGCGTCATGTGAATCAGCACGATGGCGACCATGAAGTCCGATCCCCAGCCGTGCAAAGCGCGAAGAAACCAGCCCAGCGTGAGCCCATGATTCAGAAAGTTGAGGCTGTTCCACGCGTCCCGCGCGGTCGGCGTATAGACCAGCGCCAGCAGGACCCCGGTGACAATCTGCATCATCAGGATGACGGTCGCGGCGCTGCCGAACACATACCACCAGCTCGCGCTGCTCTTCGGGATGGGGTGTTCGGCTGCCTCGATTACAGGGCCGGCCAGCCCAAGTCTGCTATCCAGCCAGCGGTAAATTGCGATTCCCTTTTGTTTCAGCCCTGACATGGCGAACTCCCCGGAGCCGCAATGCTGGCATGAGTCGCCAACGTCGGCAACTGACCCGCGCGGATCATGAGCCGATCCCCCACAATTTTGTACTTGTATTCAAAAAGTCCACGCGGAGGAGGTCCTGCAGCACGGGCGCCGTCCTGGTAATAAACGCCTCCATGACACGGACACATGAACAGCTTGGATTGCGGAAACCAGTGCACCGGGCAGCCCATGTGTGCGCAATTGATCGCAAAGACCTGGAATTGGTTCTGCTTGATGTGGCGGACCCAGCATGGGAGCGTACGCGTCTGCCCATCGGCGGGTGAGCCGTCGGGATTGTGAAAATGGGCCAGGCGGGTCTCGCCCTCCGGAAACTGGTGCAGAAATCCCAGCGGAATCCAATATTCGTAGCTCCTGCCCCGCTTGAACACAGGTCCCAGAATGTAACCGAGGATAGGCACAGCCAGCACGGCGCCGACGGCTCCATTGGCCAGCAATGCCAGTTTGAACAGGAATGTCCGCCGCGAGTGTTGACTCGGCTGTGTTGTCGGATGTTCCAACGCTTACCTCCCGCCTCGCGATTGCACTGGGGCAATCGCTGCCTGGTTTTTCCGTTTGTCCGCCGGGGTGACCATCGTTCCGGGATGAGGCGTGCGCTGGGAAACGAGCCATGCCACCACGTCCGTCACTTCCCTGTCTGTCATCGGCTTTCCAGATGCGTCGCCACGCCAGTCGGGCATCTTCTGCTCCGGTATTCCGGCAACGATAATGTCCCGAAGGCCGCGACTGCTAATCAAGGCCAGATAGGACGGATCGACAATCGAGCCGGTTACATGCGGCGGCCCGCCGGCCACTCCCTTGCCATCCGCGCCGTGGCATGAAGCGCAATTTCTCTGGAAAACGGCCTGCCCCTGAGTAGGGTCACCGGCAGAGCCCGGATTGTACGCTGGTACATTTTGCCCATTCAGAACGTCTTTCTTTCCCCAGTTTTTCATCATTCCGTTCACGATATCTTCGACCTGCTCCGCAGTCAGCAGGCCCCCCGCCCCTGGTCCGAACGCAGGCATCAGACGATGCGGTACTCCGTTGGAGACGATCCCCTGAATGGCGTCGTGTCCCGCCCAGGCCAGATAGACCGGGTTGTTGAGCGGCAACGCAGGTCCATTCTTTCCGTTGTCTCCATGGCAAGCCGAACAGTTGGTCTTATACAGGGTCGCGAAGTCATGCGTCTGGTCCGGCCGTTGCGTCTCCGGACGCAATCCCGGTTTCCCCGGCAGATGATTGCAGCCAACACTGGCAGATAAAAGAACGGCGGCCAGGATTTTTGCCGGTGTTTTCATCGCGACTGGTCCTTCTCCTCGTCGCCGATGCCCTGCGACTCCAGACCGGCGCGTACGGCGAACGGAAGAGACTGGAACTGCTCCGTGCGCACCCGCACGTGCAGATTGACTACAAATCCGGTGACCAGTCCAAACGCGATTTGCGAAAGAATGAACCACAGCCAGTCGATCCTTGGAGTCAGGTCCGGGCTGACAGCCTGCAGCGTGGCATAAAGCATTCCAGTCCAGAAAAAAGGCGCCAGAAATCCCGCAGTGAGGATCGGCTTGCGCGGGAACATCGGCAGAATCGCCCCGTAAAGCAGTCCGACAAGAAGGGACCCCCCGCCGTGGATCACAATGGCGAGCACAAGTCCACGAAGATGAAAAGATGAGAGGAATGCCGTGCTGCTGGAAGCCCAATCCGGAACCGCGAAGGCTGCGAGCAGATTCACCGGATACCAGATGCTGTGAAATCGAATCAACCCGTACAGCAGGGCTGGAGCGATCATCGCAACACCTCCCGCAATGCCGCCCTTCACGCCTGCGCCGAGCGTAAAGGTCTCCACGGGCAATTTCTTGCGATGGTCTTCAGAAATAGGCAGGCGGGCGACCTGGGAACGCGAACTCCTGATCGTGATGGATTCGGTAATTACCTCAACGTCTTCGTGCTTCTCCTGCGGCAGCACTTCATGAAACCAACCCACCGCCGCATGGATCACCAGCGCCAGCCCAAGCACACTCACCACCCAACTTGTCACCAGCCCGGCGCCAAGCAGCGTGATTCCCAGCGCCAGTACCATCGGCATGGCCGTGGAGGCCGGCAGATGGATCGTGTTGTGCTTGGAGTGATGCTCGTGTTCCATTTCCATGCTCATCGCCTTCTCATCTTCCAATCACGTAAACCACGGTGAAGACCACAACCCAGACGGCATCCACAAAATGCCAATACATGGAAAGCGTGTGATAACGGGAAACCTGATCCACTCCCACCCGGTTGAACAGGCCAAGAAGCATCACTATGGTCAGCATGAGCAACCCGACCACGACGTGAGTGGCGTGCAGTCCAACCAGCGAGTAAAAGGTTGTGCCGAACAGATTGGTCCGGATCGTCAACCCTCTGTAGTAGATGAGTTGATACCATTCGCGGCCAGTCCCCAGCAAAAAAATCACTCCCAGCAAAATGGTTCCAGCGAGCCAGCCGATAAAGCCCACCTGGCTTTTGCGGTGGAGCGCGTTGACAGACAAGTGGACCGTCACACTGCTTGACAGAAGACAAACCGTGTTGAAGATCGGAAGTTCCAGGACCTGCTTCGGCGTGGGACCGCTCAGACTCTTCCCTAGATAATAGAGATACGCCACGACAAAGATCAGGAACATTGCCGATTCCGCCGTGATCAGGCACCACATTGCCACGCTGCCGCGGTATGGAAGAATCCATGGCTCGTCTTTTGGATCGAAATTGTACGGGACCGTGGTCATCTGGATACCGTTTCGTTCTGGTTATCTTCCTCGTATCGCCAGTCGGGATCTTCGGGATGCTTTAGGTCCCAAAGCGGGCGGCGGCTGCGCACTGTCGGCTCACTGGCAAAGTTATAGGCCGGCGGAGGAGAGGTGGTCGCCCATTCCAGCGTCCATGCGTCCCACGGGTCGTTGCCCGCCAATTTGCCGTGGAAATGCGAGCGGACCAGATTGTAGAGGAAGATGACGACGGCGATAGCCTGAATGAACGCGCCCGCTGAAACGATCAGATTCCAGACCTTCCAATGGTGGCCGGGCTCGTAGGTATAAATCTCTCGCGGCATTCCCAATATTCCCAAAATATGCATTGGATCAAAGGTCATATGAAATCCGATGACGAAAAGCCAGAAGTGCCACTCGCCCAGTCTCCTGTCCATCATTCGGCCTGTCATCTTTGGAAACCAATAATAGAACGCCGCGAAAAGACAGAAAACGATCCCGCCCAGGATGACATAGTGAAAATGGCCGATCAGAAAATACGTGTTGTGCAATTGCCAATCAAAGGGCGCTACCGCGAGCATGATGCCCGTGAGTCCAGCCAGCGTGAACTGAAACAAAAACGCTGTGCAGAAGAGCATGGGAACATCGAATCGTATTTTTCCGCCCCACATCGTGGCCAGCCAGTTGAAAATTTTGATTCCGGTAGGAATCGCGATCATCATGGTTGAAAGGACGAAGGCCGTGTTGGCCGCCGCGTCCATACCCACCGTGAACATGTGGTGCGCCCACACGCCGAAGCTGACGAACCCGATTCCCACCGAAGCCGCGACCATTGCCGGATATCCGAAGATCGCTTTGCGGGAAAACACCGGGACAATCTCGTTGGCGAATGCGAAGGCAGGCAATACCAGAATGTAGACTTCCGGATGGCCGAAGATCCAGAAGAAGTGGGCCCAGATCACGCCCGAGCCGCCCGCCTGGCTGTCAAAAAAATGCGCGCCAAGGTAACGATCCATCAGCAGCATAATCTGCGCCGCCGAGAGAGGCGGAAGGGCCGCCAGAACCATGGCCGACGTGACCAGCATAAGCCATACCAAAAGCGGCATTCTGCTGAGCTTCATTCCCTTACAGCGCATACATATCGTCGTCGCCACAACGTTCAATGCCGTGCCGATCGTTCCAATGCCGCTGATAAAGACTCCCAGAGCCCAGTAGTCGCTCCCATTGCCTTTAGAGAATGCCTTCTCGGTCAGCGGCGCATAAGCGAACCATCCCACGTCGGGCACACCCGAGCCGCCGTAAAGCCCTTTGCCGCCGATAAGGCTGTAGTAAAGAAGCAGCGCTCCAAACAAGTAAATCCAGTAGCTGAACGCGTTGAGACGCGGGAAAGCCATGTCACGCGCGCCGATCATCAACGGAACCAGGTAGTTGGCGAATCCGAACATGATCGGCATGGCCATCAGGAAAATCATTGTGGTTCCATGCAGCGTAAAGAGCTCATTGAAGACCTCCGGCGACAGAAAGTGCGCTTCCGGAACAGCGAGCTGGATGCGCATCAGCAGGATTTCAAATCCACCCACGCCAAAAAACATCAGCGCCGTCGCGATGTACATCAAGCCGATCTTTTTGTGATCGACGGTTACGATCCAGTCGTGCAGAACCTGCAGCCACAAGCGATCCAGCTTGTACGCCACCGTCAGATCGACATTTCCCGAAACCGGTATGGAATCAGCCATGAAGCGGGTCCTTTGCCCCAATCCGTTTAGTGGAGTGTCACCAGGTACGATGCAATCTCCGCGATGTCATGATCGCCCAATTTCATGGCCGGCATTAAACAGCCTGGCTTGAAGCGGGCCGGGTCCTTGATCCATTGTTCCAGGTTCGCTTGCGTATTGGGGAGCGCTCCGGCGGCGATGGTATCGCGGCTCATCAAATGCGTCAGGTCCGGACCAAACCGGCCGTGCGCCACTGTTCCCCTGATGGTGTGGCAGTTGATGCATGCGTTCTGCTCGAACACCGCGCGGCCTTGCGCGGCCTTCGGATCCTGCGCCGCGTTCTTCTGCTGGTTCCTCATCCATTTTTGAAAATCCTGTGGAGTTTGCGCGTAAACACGAATCAGCATTCGCGCATGCTCCGCCCCGCAGAATTGCGCGCACTGGCCCAGATAGATACCGGGCGTTTCCGGCTGCATCCAAATGTTATTCAACTGGCCGGCCATAAGATCGGTCTTCCCCGCCAAACGCGGAACCCAGAAACTGTGGTCAACATCGGCAGTCGCGAGCTTGAGATAAGTGGGCATGGGCCGCTTGGGATCCGGACTGACGGGAATATGCAATTCATTTGCAGTCACCACACCATATCCCGGATACCGAAACTCCCACCAGAATTGATGCCCGATTACGGTCGCATGCAAAGCTCTCTTAGGTGCCGGCGCATTCTGGATCGTATAGACGACACGCGCCGTCGATAGAAACAGCACGACGATGATCAGTACCGGGATCACAGTCCAGGAAAGTTCGATCTGTGTGCTGCCGTAGATCTGCGGGGGTTCGCGCTCGTCATCGCCTGGCCTTTGCCGATATTTCAAAACGACGTAAATCAGCAGGGCGGAGACAGTGACGAAAATGGTCGCGGTCACGCCTAGCGTGAACATCGCTACGCGGAAAATTTCGTGCGCAGGCTCCGCTTGCGGGGCAAACATGCTGGTCGGCGAAGTAAACAGATCGGAAAAGAGATGTTTCGGAGCGACAAAAAGCGCACAGCAGAATGCAGAGCGACCGAAAGCCAATTTCTTGAAACGACCCGCCTGCTTAGGAGTTAACCCGGTAGAACAGCACATTCGTGAAGCCACACTCCTGCCCCTGATTCAGCATAAATTGCATGAGTTGTGATGAAAAACCTTCTGCGCAAACTTTGGAAACCGTGCTCACCTCAATCGCCGTTCGTGATTCGCGAAGAGATCATTCCTCGGGTGGAGAGGGCGGCGGTCCAAAGTATTGGGATGCCGCGAACAATCGAATGGGTGTACTCAGGCGCTCGATCCCTCCAGGAGAAACCGCGACCGCGGCGCCGCTATTGGCGAATGCGAGGATTGACGACGACGTACAGAGCATCCGTCGCAAGGTTGACCAGGATGTACGTCAGTCCGATCGCCAGAATGCATCCCTGCACCAGCGGATAATCGCGGTTCGAGATTGCCGAAATTGTCAGGCGTCCAAGACCGGGCCACGAAAAAATCGTTTCCGTGACGATTGCTCCAGCCAGGAGGGTCCCGAACTGCAGCCCCAGAATCGTCAACAGTGGAATCATGGCGTTGGGCAGCGCGTGCCGGTACACAACGGACCGCTCCGAAAGTCCTTTTGCGCGCGCGGTCCGGATATAGTCCTGGCCAAGCTCTTCCAACATGGAAGTCCGCACCATGCGCGTCAGAATGGCCGCGAGCGCCGTGCCCATTGTGACGGTTGGCAAAACAAAATGCCGCCAGGACCCGGTGCCGGAAACTGGAAGCCATCCCAGCACGATGCCGAAGATCAGGATCAGAACGGGACCCAATGTAAAGCTGGGAAAGGACACTCCAAAAAGGCTCACCACACTCAGCCCATGGTCCTGCCATTTGCCCCGGTGGCGGGCAGATGCAATCCCGGCGGGCAGCGCCAGCAGGATTGCCAGCAGAATCGCCGGAATGGCCAACTCCAGTGTGTACGGATAGCGAGATAGGATCAGCTTGGTCACTGGCCGGTTCAGCCGGATGGAACGGCCCAAATCCCCGTGCAGGACACCGCGCCAATAAAGCATGTATTGCGTGCCCAGCGGAACATCCAGCCCATACGCATGTCGTAGCGCGCCGATGTCCGCGGCAGTCGCGCCTTCGCCCAGCATCTGCTCCACCGGGTCTCCGGGAACAAGATGGATAAGGAGAAAAATAAGCGATACCACCACCCACAGCACAGGAAGCAGCAGGAGGAGCCGCTTCAGAATCGCTCTCCATGCGGCCATCACTGCCGGCGTTCCGCAGAGGTGATTGTGCGCTCCTCGCTCGTCGTTGAGCTTAGGGATTCGCTGTGAGGCTGCGCGGACTGCTGTGTCAGATCCGGTTCCACGCGGATGCGGGTGATGCGCCGTCCATCCATCGCGGCCACCGTAAACCGGCGGCCATCATGCACAACCGAATCTCCTACCTCAGGGATTTTTTGCATATGCACCAGAAAAAATCCGGCCAGCGTCTCCACTCCACCATCGTGCGGCAACCGCCATCCCATCTGTGTTTCCAAATCGAGCAGCGTTACGTTGCCATGCAAGACCAGAGTACCGGAGGAAAGCTTTTGCATGGAGCTGTCGCGGACATCGAATTCATCTTCCATCTCTCCGACTATCTGTTCGAGCGCATCCTCTACAGTAACCAGGCCGGTAACAGAACCGAATTCATCGACGACAATTGCCAGATGCCGCCTTCGCGTCTGGAACTCTGTCAGCAGGTCTGAAACGGCCTTCGTCTCGGGCACGATCGTCACCTCATGCATCAGCTGACCAATCCGGAGTTCTTCATTGCCTTCCCTTGGCAGGCCTGCCTGCGGAATCGACTGGACGATTGCACGAAAATGCATAAGCCGCGCCAGATCCTTGGCGTACACCACGCCTATGATGTGCTCGGGACCGCGCGCCGGATCATAAACTGGCACCCGGGAGCGCTGGATCTGCGTAATGCGAGCATTGGCCTCGGCCAGGGAAAGGTCCGCGGGCAGGGAAAAAATTTTCTGGCGCGGCGTCATGATCTCGCGCACCGCAATTGTATCCAGATCGAGCACGCGATGAATAATTCTTTCCTGCTTCTGCGGTAACAGGCCCATGTGCCGCGTTGCGGTGGTAATCAGCTTCAATTCTTCCAAAGAATGCGCAATTCCTTCCGGCACGCGCGACAGCCGGAACAGTCGCAAAACCCTCTCCGCGGAGCCATTCATCAATCGCACCACCGGGCGCGTGATGCGCATGAAGACGTCAATTGGCCCGGCGATGGCGAGCGCTATCTTTTCGCCCTGACGCAGAGCGAGCGACTTGGGAACCAGCTCGCCAAACAAGACCTCCATATACGTAATCAGGCCGAATGAGAGAATCCCTGAAACCAGCGCCACATAAAGCCGCGCGTGGGGCAAGAGGGACAGCCATGGGCGCAGAAATTGCGCGACGAACGGCTCACCCAACCATCCCAACGTCAGACTTGCGAGAGTTACGCCAATCTGCACGGCAGGCAAAAACTCGTCCAGATTTGCCTGCAGGTTCGCGACCGTGCGCGCCCCAGGACGTTCTTGTTCAATCAGTTGCTGCACGCGGGTGCGGCGCAAAGACACTAAAGCAAACTCCGCCGCCACAAAAAACCCATTGCAGAGAATCAGCGCAACAATGGCGGCAGCTCGGAATAGCGGCAGCGTTGGCATTCGCCTCAGAGTCTAGCAGGGCGCGGGGCATCCGGAGGGCATGGAACTCCGCGCGAACATTTGTCGTATCGTATGCCAGTAGGCATACCCGGCTAAAGCAGCCTGGTTAGCCATCAGGAGAATTGCATACCATGGCCTCCACTCCCAAAGCACTCCGCAAGTGGTTGCGTGCAACCGGCGTCATCCTTCTTTCGGCGGCCACCTGCAACTCGGCTTTTGCTGCGGACATCACGTTTCATCGCTCGCTCGCCGCCAGCGGACCGGTCGCCCTGAAGGTCTGCACGAACTCCGGCACGGTTGTGGTCACTGGCGCTGAAGGAAATAATGTTGAAATCGCCGCCAAAATTCACAATACCAAGTGGAGCGCCTTCGGCAATACAGATCAGATGAAAAAGATCGCAGCCGACCCGCCTGTCATGCAGAGTGGGAACGCGGTCCAGGTCGGAAACCAGGACACTTGCGGCCGTCATCTGCTGCAGAACATTTCCATCGATTACGTCATTTCTATACCAAAGACCTCTTCCGTGGTGGTCAACAGCGGTTCGGGCGACATTCAAGTGGCAACCATTCAGAGCTTTGTACGCGCGGCGACCGGCAGTGGAAGTATCAAAGCCACGGATATCGGTCCAGCGTCCAGGCTTGAAACCGGCTCCGGCACGGTGGACATTCAGAGCGCGCATGGAGATGTGAAGGCGAGCTCCGGCTCGGGGGACCTTGCCATCCGCGACTCCGATTTGACGGAAGCGCGCCTGCAGGCCGGTTCAGGCAAAATCACGGCCACCAATCTGCATGGCGGGTTGCGCGCAAATACGGGCAGCGGCTCTATCCTTCTGTCGGGCAGCCCCGAATCGGACTGGAAGCTCGAGACCGGCGCCGGGAACATTCATTGCCATATGGCGGCAAATTCGAAATTCACTCTGGACGCGGAAACCGGGTCAGGGACGATCCATTCCAAACTGTCTGGAGCAACCTCCGGCCACGGTACCAAGGGCGTACTGCGCGGCCCTATCAACGGTGGCGGCCCCATCGTAAAGATTTCTACAGGCTCGGGGAATATCGATATTGAGTAGGGCCGGCATGTGAGCCCGGTCTTTCCATGTTTGTTGCGTTCTGTGCAGTCAGCATGGAAGAAGTCGACTCACCTGTCCCAGCCGTTCCCGCGGCGGTTCCTCGTTCGAGCCGCCATCGCTTACATTAAAGCCATGCCTTCTGCCCTCAATGAGCCGACTCGCACATTTCCCGCCGAACAACTTCGCCTGATCGTCTTCGATTTGGATGGGACGCTCATCGACTCGCGCGCCGACCTTACCCAATCCGTCAACGCCACTCTGCGCAATTTTCAACGGCACGAGCTGCCGGAGGATGTCATTGCCAGCTATATCGGCGATGGAGTTGGAATGCTGATGCGTCGCGCCCTCGGCGATCCCCACGATGCGCCGTTCTTGGAGGAAGCCGTCGAATATTTTTTGGCTTATTACCGCGAACACAAATTGGACAAGACCTATGTATATCCCGGAGTTTTGCCGGTGTTGGACGCGCTGCGTCACCACCCGCGCAAACCGCACATGGCCGTATTGAGCAACAAACCCGTGGGCCCAACCAGAGCGATCTGCGAAGCGCTCGGACTTTCCGAGGGAATGTTCCGCATTTACGGGGGCGACAGCTTCGCGACAAAAAAGCCGGACCCGCTCGGGCTGGAAACGCTGCTGCGCGAAGCCGGAGTTGCACCGCATGAGGCGGTCATGATCGGAGATTCGGACATCGACGTTCTCGCCGCGCAGAATGCCGGGACATTCTCCATCGGCTGCAGCTACGGTCTGTCACCGCACACGCTGGAGATTGTCCCGCCCGATGCGCTCATTCGCACACCATCCGAATTGAGGGCGCTGCTGGGGATTTAATCCTCTGAGTTGCGCACTCTGTAACGGTGGACTTCATATACCATACTGGAAAGTCTGTTCAAGGAGCTTCCAGTATGTCGGCCGATTTCGCTCCGCGTGTATTGTTAGTGGACGACGAACCAAAACTGCTCAAAGCTCTGAGCGAAATTCTGCATGCCAACGGTTTTGTCTGCCGCACCGCCACCGATGGATTTGAAGCTCTGCGCCGTCTGAGAGAAACACCTCCGGATATTCTTATTTCCGACTTGAGAATGCCGAACATGTCCGGCTTCGAACTGCTTGCGATCATTCGGCGAAGGTTCCCTCAAATCGCGGTGATAGTGATCAGCGGCGAATTCATTGCGAATGTCGAGTCTTCGGGCTTGTTGATGAATGCATTCTTTCAAAAGGGGGCATACACTCCGGAACAACTGATCGCCACAATGCATGAGCTTTACAGCCAATCGCCTATACGTCCGGCGTTGCCGAAGCAGACGCACGCACCACTTTGGATCAACCGCCGCAGTGAAGAGTACCTCTTGGCGACTTGTACGGAATGTCTACGGTCCTTCCCAATCGACAAGGAAACGCCCGCGGACGGCGGCCTGCAATCCGCGCAATGTCCTTCCTGCGGGACGACTATCTCTTACGTGGTGGATAGTAACGTTCTCAAATTGCTGGAATCCTACAAAGAAACACTTTGAAAGATGTGCGGGAGCTGTCGCGAAAGAAAAGAATCAGCGACTTGATCGTCGTTCTTCACTCCGCGCGCAGGATACTCGATTCTCTTCGAGCCCATCAGGAGCTCAGTTCCCACCATTCGAGCCTACTTGCGCACCAACTTGATTTCAAAAAGCTTGGGCCATAGCTTCCCTGTCACAAACAGCCGATTGGTTTTCGAATCGTAAGCGATGCCATTCAACACCGCGTCGGGATTTTGCCTCTGGCTTGCCGGAAACAACCCGGACAGGTCAATCCAAGCAATCACCTTCCCCGTGGAGGGAGAAATTCTGGCGATCCTGTCCGTCTGCCATACGTTGGCATAGATCTCCCCGTGGATGTACTCCAATTCATTCAGGTTCGCAACCGGCTTCCCTTCATCGGTGACCGCAATCTGGCCCACTGGCTGGAAAGTCTGCGGATCCAGTAGGCGAAGGTTTGAGCTGCCGTCGCTCATAATCAAATGCTTGCTGTCGTGGGTCAGTCCCCAGCCCTCACCGTTGTAGATGAACGTTCTGAGAACGCGAAAACTGAAGCGGTCGTAGACAAAGCCGATATGGGATTGCCAGGTCAGCTCGATCAGGTTGTTGCCCCAATCCGTCAATCCCTCGCCGAAATAGTTGCCAGGCAAGTCGTGCTTCTGCAACACGCGTCCCGTCTTCAAGTCCACCATCCGTATCGAAGACCGACCGTTCAGGCCCGTTCCCTCATAGAGCATCCCATCCACGTACACCAGTCCCTGGGTGAACGCCGAGGCGTCGTGTGGGTAAGTGTGTATAACTCTGTAGCCTTCAACCGGAGTTGCATGGCTCGCGCCTGCAGCGGCCCCTACGCAACACGAAAGCGATAACAGCAGGAAAAGAACGAGCCGAACGGGTAATTGTGCGGAAAGGCAAATTCGACACCCTGCTGAGCGAAAGCCGGATTTCAGGCGCATTCTTAAAAAATACCGCATGGATGGGATTCGCCCAGGATACGTATCCTGCTGCGAATCCCATCCAAATCTTCAAGCTTATAATTCAAGTTCATAACAGCCTCCAAGGAGACGCGATTGCCGAAATTAATATCGTCATTCATTCTCGCCTGCGCTTATTTTTTTCTGATCATCGGACAGGCTCAGAGCAAAGAACCTGCGTCACGAATCGGAGCTAATGCAAAACGTGAAGGAGACGCGCTTTATTCGGAGGTGAAAGAACTTAAATTTGAGGAGTTAAAGGCTGAGCTTGCGGGAATGCCGTATGGTTCAGAACGAGATTTTTTTGCTGGGATACTTGCGAATCGAGACGGACGAATCGACGACTCCATTCGGCTGCTTGATAAGACGATTCCTATGATCAGAACATCCCAGCCAGAGTGGGCGGCATTAGGCTTAGAAGCTCTTGCAGATGATTATCTCAAGTCGTATCGATATGCGGATTCAAGCAAAAGTTATGATGACCTTCTGACTCACTTCAGTAAGCAGGTCGATAAAACTCGATTACAAGATATTAAGGATGATTCCGGTACCATCTCTCTTCTCAAAACTATACCTCCGCAGACGATATCCTGGGATTCCCCCGTGAGACTTAAGACTGAGCGCAGTCCAATCGGCTCGATTGATGTCGAACTGGCTGTTAATGGCGTCAAGGGGCCTTGGATTCTCGATACCGGCGCCAACTTTTCCGTTTTAAGCGCAAGCTTCGCAAAGCGGCTTGGAATTAAACCTTCCGTTGGTTACGCGCAGACAATGAGCGGACTGACAGGAATCGAAAATCGTCTGCATGTTGGCGTTCTGCCAGAAATGAAGATTGGTGGCGCAACGATCCACAATGTAGTGGTCCTGATCTTGGATGACGATAATCTCACGATAAAGTTACCCAAGGGAAGTTATCGGATCAATGCGATTTTAGGCTACCCGGTTTTTCAAGCTCTCGGCTCAATCACATTTATGAAAAACGGAGAGTTTGAGGCCGGACAAACCTTCGACCCAACCAAACCGGCAGCCACACTGTATATGGATGACCTTTCTCCGATGCTTGAGTGTGGGATGGACGGGCGGAAACTCATTTTCACCTTCGATACTGGTGCGGATTCGTCTCAGTTTTCAGTGCGATATTACCGAGACTTTCCCAATCAGTTCCGCGCTCTAAGGAACCTCTGAAAATCGCCGAGTTATAAAGTTCCTCGACCGGAATTTGCCCGCATCCGCTCAAAATCAGTCGATTTCGCGGTTGTTCCATCGCTGATTTTGCCTGCCGGAGATACATCCGGCCTCCGGCGGACGCACT
>DAHVZT010000105.1 GCA_027323885.1 Acidobacteriaceae bacterium | reverse complement strand
GAACAACAAGCCTGGTACAGGTGTCACCGGAAGCCAGAATGCTCTGGATCCGAACGACTATGGAATCCCGCTGACCTATGCCTATAACCTGACGGTCGATGAGGAGTTGCCCTGGCAGAGCGTCCTTGAGGTCGCCTATGTCGGAAACAGCAGCAGCGAAATGAATGACAATGGAGAGGCGATCTCCGGCAGCGGATTCAGTGCCTATGCCAACCAGAACAAAACTCCGCTGGGAGCGTTCTTTGGGCCTGATCCCAGGACGGGATTGATCGCAAAGAACCCGGAAAATCTCTCCACCACCTGTCCTCCGGGCGTAGGAGCGGGATCGGCGGCTTGCAATCAGCCTGCCGACTACCGGCCCTTCGGCCTGGAATACGGAACCAACAGCATCGAGATGGACCAGAGCATCGGCTATTCCAACTACAACGGGCTGCAGGTTGCGTATATGAAGCGCGCAGGCCGGCTTAGCTACGATCTGAACATGACGTGGTCGAAAACTCTCGATTCCGCGGCGTTCCAGATCAATCCCTTCGATTTGAGCAAAAACCTTGGTCCTGCTCCAACGGACCGTACGTTCGTCTTCAATTCCTCCTATATTTACCAGGCAGGCGATCTGTACCACGGCAACAGCAAGCTGGTTCAGATGGGCGCAAATGGCTGGACGATCTCGGGTATCTCGTCCTGGCAGTCTGGCGGAAACCTGCAGACTCTCAACAGTCCGAACTTTGGATTGACCGAGAGCTATGTCAACATACCTGCGGCGGCGGTTGCCGCGGGAGTGACCCCGGGCATCAGCGGCGCGACCTACTTCGGAACAGACGCTGGAATGGCGGTTATGCCGGTCCTGACCTGCAATCCGAACAAGGGCCTGGCATACAACCAGAGGGTCCAACTCAAGTGCTTCTCCGCTCCGGCCCTGAGGACGCAGGGAGGACAGAGATTTCCCTATATGAGGATGGCCGCCTTCATCGAAAACGACTTGGCGATGTACAAAACCTTCCAGATCAAAGGAAGCCAAAACGTGCAGTTCCGCGTCTCCGCATTCAACTGGCTGAACCACCCGCTGCCGCAGTTCAGTTCGGGCAATCAGCTTACGCTTCGCTACAACGTAGATTATGGAACCAAGGCGATCGCGCTGAATACGGGGCCTGGAGGGACGGTCAAGAACTTCGGCTATCTCGATACCAAGGACGGAACTCCAAACCAGAGAATCATCGAATTGAACGTGAAATATAACTTCTAACGGCCACGGCGCAAACTGCCGGGGTACAATCTCAACCTCAACGCGAGAGCGGGACCTTTCCAGGTTCCGCTCTCGATTTCTTTTTATCAGGCACATCGGCCTTGTTCGCTCTGTCGCCTGAGCGGGATAGCCACCGCGGCGCGGATCAGCTCTTCAATTGCGGAAATGCTGTTATGCGAAGCTTGGCCGCTGCGTAGGGCAGAAGAACGATGGCTTCTTCCGGCTGATCGCTGGAGACAGGACTTGGCGGCACTGGATTCGCAACTCCATCCTCGGATTGCCAGTTGGGCAGCTTGCGCGCCTTGGCGTGGAGCCTGACCGGCGCTCCCTGCCTGGTAAACGGGCCCTTGCCGACTGGGAGTTCCATCACGGAAATCTGCTCAGCGTTCTCTTCTTTTTCTGCATCGACGGCCAGACCGTAGTTCCATGGCGTCGAGGGATAGACCTGCCAGTCCGCCGTCATGCCGCGATCCCGAAGCTTGACCCAGTCTTCTCCGATGGCGTAGGAGAAGACGAGCGGGCCTCGTTCCACACTGATCGAGTTGTGGAATCCATGGGAAAAACGCGGAGGCATTGGAAACGCAATTTCGATCCGGTCGCCTGCGCTCCATGTGCGTTCCAGCAGAGCAAAGCTGCCAACGCGCGGAGCCGGTTGAGGTTTTCCGTTCACTTGAAGAGTTGCGTTCCGGGCCCATGCCGGGATGCGAAGACGCAGCGGAAAGGCGAGAGGCGACGCGGGATGGACGAGGATGCGGACAGTTTCGCGAAACGGATATTCGGTCTGCTCGATCAGGTGAACGTCTGTGCCGCGAACCCTGGTGTGGACTTCGCAAGGCGCGTAGGCGGCGGCGACCAGGCCGTCGTCGTGGGATGACATCCACAGGCTTGCGGTGAATTTTGGCCAGCCCTGAGAAAAATTCGCAGTGCAGCATCCGAAGTTGGGCTCGAGTCCATACAGGTTGGATTCCGGCCCGTCGGTCGTCCACGGCTTACGGTGCAGACTGCATTCCACCTGGTTCGGCTCCTGATTGTATTGGTGGGCCCACATGTCGTCTGTGAACGCTCCGGGAAGGGCATTGAACGCGATACGTTCCAGGCGATCTCCGAGTTCCGGCCTGCCTAGAATGGCAAGCGATTGTTCCAGCGAAAACATTGCTTCCACGACAGCGCAAAGCTCGATTCCCTGGGAAGGGTTTGGGCCCGCAAAATGCTCGTCCGCCGAAAACATGCCGTTGGGGAGGCCGTGATACCGGTCGAGCGCTTCCAGTTGGCGAAAGACGGCTTCGCGATCGGCGTCCAGGCTGGATACGACCGACCATACGGGCGAGGCCTTGATTGCCTGCGCGTTATTCACTCCGTGGGTTTGCATTGCGGCCGGTGGATTGGCCCCGTTTTTCAGTCCTATGGCTTGCGGTGTAGTCCGTTGCGTGTACCGGAAATCGACAAACTCCGCCTGCCAATCGTAGCCCTGCTGGTGCAGCAGCCGGACCAGGTCGAGCAGCTTGGGATCTCCCGTGCGGTTGTAGAGCCACAGGACGGTGAGCGCTTCATCCTGCCAGCGGTACTTTCCCCAGTCGCGCAATGGCCGGTTTGGCAGAGCGCCCAGCTGATGGCCGCAGTAGCGGGAAAATGCGGGAATGACGCGAGTGTCCCCGGTTGCTTCCTGATATTGCGTGAGCGCTTTGAGCATGACAATGCGTGGCCACCAATCGTCATTGCTGCGGGGACCGAACATGCCGTTCGCGCTTTGCGTGCTCAATGTCCAGTCGATGAATTTTTGCGCTTTGGCCTTGAGGCGCGGATCGTTCAACGAATATGCCAGCGGTATCAGGCCATCGAGAAAATATGGGCCTCGCTCCCAGGATTCCCCCGTTCCGCCGAGCCATCCGCTGTTGGGACCGACATCGGGCCACGTTTCATCGAGATGACCGCTCAGGCCATCGGCCTGAATCTGAAGCTGCCGCAGCAGCCACCCTGCCGGGCGAATCGAACCGAGCGGTAACGTGTAGAACGCGTTTGGGGCAAGCGGAGCGCGGTTTTTTACCGGCCCGCCGACAATCGGCGCCGGGTCGGGAGCCGATGGAAACGCCTGAACGCGCGGGAGCAAGTTCAGGGCCCCACTCGCGGTCATACCGGCCGCGCCGAGTTGCTTCAGAAAGCGGCGACGGTTCATTCGCGAACTTTTGATTGTCTTCATGGCATTCCAACGTGTCATGGAAGCAGGGCGGACCGGCGATGGCCTGGCCCCTTGACGCACGTGGTCCCAAAATCGC
>DAHVZT010000083.1 GCA_027323885.1 Acidobacteriaceae bacterium | reverse complement strand
CCTGGCGAGCACTCGGCAACTCCCCTCGCCGCGCTCATCGGCTTCCAATATCCTCACCCGCAGATCGTCCGAATAGGCTCGTCCCATCCTCGTCATCGCGGTCCCTTCGCCAGAGAAATCTAGCATTGCATATAGAATCGCTGCTGGGTATAACTACCTTGATTCTTCTCTAATGCCAAAATCAATACACAACGTTTACACAAAAAATTGGACACAACCACCGGGGCAGCCATTTCCGGCTCACGCCCAAGGCCGGCGGCAAGGTGGATCCGCATCGGGTGACGCAGTTGGGACGGGCGCTGCGCGATCTGGGCGTGCAGAGGATTCCGGCTTACTCGCCCCAGGCGCGCGGACGCTCGGAACGCAGTTTCGCCACCTGGCAGGCACGGCTGCCGCAGGAACTGCGATTCAAGGCAATCCGCACCGTCGCCGATGCCAACGGCTTTCTGCGCGAGCACTCTATCGCGGAGTTCAACAGCCGCTTTCAGACTCCCCCGGCCCAGCGCGGGACGGCCTTCACCGCCTGTCCGCGCCGCGATCTGGACCTGATCTTCTCGCTGCAGTTCGAACGCACCGTCAACCGGGATAACACCGTCAGCTTTCAGAATCTGGCCCTGCAGATTGACCAGGTAAGATGGCGCGGCACCCTGGCCGGCTGCAATGCCGTTGTGCACCAGCATCTGGACGGCACGCTCAGCATGACGCACGGACCACGCCGGCTGGGGCACTCCACCAGCCAGGGCACACCCATCCTCCAGACAGCAGCAAAACAAGCTGTTGAAAAGCCGCTCCGTGGAAAAGTCCAAAAACCGGCTTTCCCACCTCGCTTGGAAATCCCGCAAACAGCCCGGCATTCCCACTTTCCAACAGCCTCGGCATCGGCTACATGAACCAAACTCAAGCGGACATTTCACGTGCTAACTCCACCGGACATTTGCACTTGCTAACAACAGGCTGGCTAATCGGATGACCGGTGTGGCCAACCCGCCTGTGGTGAGTGAGGGTTGCCGGTACACTTGGAATTGGGAACAATTCGGGAACATAGCAGTGTGCGACCGTTCCTGAATGCTTCCAGAAGTGCTGGAAGTGATTGGATCTGTTTGAGAATTCTACTCTCACGGAAAGTGTGAAGGTGGCACTCTACCGCTGAGTTAAGCGCCCGGAAGTGAGGGTGCTGGCGAATTCAGATCGATCCGATCTGCCCTCTGTCAGAATAGCGTCAATCGTCCAGTTCCGCCAGCCATGCATACGCTACAATCCGAGCACTACCCGGATACGAATTTCAGATGAGAATGTGGGACAAAGATGAGCCGGATTTCTTCCGTGATCGGCGGAAGGAGTTCCCGCGTTCCTCGCAGGAGGGCTCAGCGCACAAGCAGGATCCGCCTGAATCGGTTCCGCTTGCACCGAGCGCAATCGTCCACGAAACCTGCGAATTTCCCGAACCGCCCGCCGAAGATGATGTCCAGGTAACGCCCGCCGGGGGCGAAGAGGGGGAGCCCGGACTGCCCGGCGGTGGCCCTGACGAAAAGCGTGAAATTTTGCCCTTCGGACCGCAACTTAGCTCCCTGGAAGGTGTCGGGAAGGATATGGGCACGATTGCGCTGGAGAGATTTCCGGCAGAGCGATTGCACCAGGGGTCCGCTGGCCTGACCATGAGCACCCGCTCCGATGAAGGGTTCGGCCAGCTCACCGACGCCGAAATTATGCTGCGGGCTGGCGCGGGGGACGATGGGTGCTTCGAGTATCTCGCAGCCAAGTATCGCCGGCCCATCATCAGCTTTATGTATCGCATGGTCCATAATCAGGCGATCGCGGAGGAACTGGCTCAGGAAGTCTTCCTGCGTATCTACCGGGCCCGGGCGAGCTATCGGGCGGACGCACGATTCACCACCTGGCTCTATCGGATTGCGTCGAATACGGCCATCAATTTCGCGCGCGATACGAAGGCGGAACGGAGCTCCTCCAGTGTTTATCTGGATCAGGTGGATGAGGAGACAGGGACCACGCCGGATGTGGCGGACCTGCGTCCCCTGGCCGACCAGGGGATGGTGCGGAAGGAGCGGATGCGTCACATTCGAGACCAGGTGATGGCGCTCCCGGAACGGCAGCGGGCTGCAGTGATCATGCACAAGTACCAGGACATGGACTACAGGCAGATCGGCACCGTGCTGAAGCTGAGCGAATCGGCGACCAAGTCGCTGCTCTTCCGCGCCTATCAAACGCTGCGAGAGCGATTGAAGGAATTTGCGTGAAGATTGCGAAAGGAGAGGAGATGGAATGACCTGTGAAAAGCTACAGAAAGCGCTTCCAGACATGCTGATGGATCCTGCTCGCGTGCCCGTAGATGTCCGGCAGCATCTCCGGCACTGCTCGCGTTGCGAATCGGAATGGAACGAATTTCAAACTACCATGAGCTTGCTGGATACGTGGCAAGTACCTGAGCCGAGCCCTTACTTTGCAACGCGGCTGGCGTCGCGTATCGAGGAGCAGAAGCAGCTTGGTTCCGCCAGCTGGCTGGAACGTATGCGCATGCATCTGCTGTTCGGGACGGACCGCAGACTGCGTCCTGTAATGGCCGGCGGATTCGCGCTGCTACTGATCGTGACGGCCGGGTCGTATACGGGATTCGAGAGCCTGAACCGCACCGTTCCTCCATCGCAGACGGTTTCGGCCACGGTGACAGATCTGCAGCTTATGGATTCCAATGCGCAGACCCTGCAGCAGTTCGCTGCGTTTGACGATCCTGGCGCCAGTCAAGGGCAATCTTTCAGTGCGAACCCATAGCATTAAGCCGCAAGCCGCCCATTGCGGAGGACCTCGGGTGCCCTCGAATCTGCGACGAGCAGTGGTGCAGGCGTATCGATGTGCGGGGCCATGGGCTCTCCTGTGCGCGGTCTTGTTGATGGTCCTGGCGTCCGCCAGTAGTTCGCGTTTGGATGGTCATGCCTCTGTTCGTGCTCCGCAAAGCGCTGATGGAAACGAGCACAGCACCGCGTCGGCACAGACAAAAAAACGCAAAATCGACGGTGAAGATCAGGCTCCATCCCGTCCTCATCTTGGCCAATGGCTTGAGCAGCACCGGGACCTGTCGCCGCAGGAGCAGGCACGCGCATTGCGCAACGAGCCTGGGTTCAACCGCCTGCCGGCGTCGCAGCAAAACAAACTATTGCTGCGCCTGCGGCAACTGAACGCGATGCCGCCACAGCAGCGTCAGCGCACGTTAGACCGCATCGAAGCCCTTGAAAAACTGTCTCCGCAGGAACGGAACAGGATTCGCAACGTGCTTCAGGAAGTGGGAAAATTGCCACCGGAGAAGCGGAGCATGATGCGCCAGGCATTCCATACGCTGAGCCCTCTTCCGGAGGAGCAGCGGGAAGCGATGTTGAACTCTCCTGAATACAAGAGCCAGTTTTCGGATCATCAGCGGCAGCTTCTTGAGATTCTGCTCAGACTTCAGCCCCGGCCGTCTTCTCAGACGCTCGTCAAAACTCCAGGAACCAGATCGTCCGTCGCGCACTGACGATGTGTGGGATCGCAGCTTGTGGATCTCGAGCGCAAGTAGAGGCGGGCCAGGATAGTCTTTTCCAATCGAAGTGACCTTGCCCTCAGAATGCGTACCCCATATGCGCTGGGGTTGAGGGGATAATCCCGTAGTCGTCGAGGTGGTGGGAGTGTGGGAATCGCGTAGCGATTTCCATACTTCCACAACCTGGTTTTCAGGCCGCTTCGAGCTGC
>DAHVZT010000062.1 GCA_027323885.1 Acidobacteriaceae bacterium | reverse complement strand
TCCCATTCCTGAACCCAGCTGCGCTCATACTCGCGCAAGAATCGCGTTTCCGGCCGGCTTCGCCTTGTATCGTTCGGCATACCATGCGACAGTGCGGCGCAGTCCCTCCTGAAAATCCACTTCGGGCTCATAACCCAGCGCCTCGCGCGCGGCGGAGATATCTGCATAGGAATGCTTGATGTCGCCTTCGCGGGGCGGCCCGTACTGCGGCGGATTTTTGTACCCCGTAATTTCCGCCATCAACTTATAGGTCTGGTTCAGCGTGTACGGCTTGCCGCAGGCGCAGTTAAACATCCGCCCGGCCACCTTTTCCGCCGGAGCAGCGGCGGCCTTCAGGTTCGCCTGCACGACGTTCTCTATATAGGTGAAGTCGCGGCTCTGCTCGCCATCGCCGTAAATGACCGGCTGATCGCCCGCAAGCATCGCCGTGGCGAATTTGGCCATGACACCGCTGTACGGCGAGTCCGGCGCCTGCCTCGGCCCGAAGATGTTGAAGTAACGCAGCGCGACGGTCTCCAGTCCATAGACTTCGTAGTAGCTGCGCAAATAAAGCTCACCGGCCAGCTTCTGCACCGCGTAGGGCGACAGCGGCCCCGGCAGCATGGATTCTTTTTGCGGCAGCGGATTCTTATTTCCATACGCCGAAGAAGATGCCGCATAAACCACACGCTTGACCTTCGCGTGCCGCGCGCCCTCCAGCAGATTGAATGTACCGTAGATGTTAGCCGTGTGGCTGGTGCGCGGGTCTTTCACCGAAAGCGGGACGGACGGGATCGCGCCTTCATGGAAGATAATCTCAACCCCTTCGCACGCCTTGGCGACAGCCTGCTCATCGCGCAGGTCCACTTCCAGCAACTCGATCTTGTCGCCCCCATCCTTGCCAATCCAGGGCGCAAGATTTTCGCGCTTGCCGGTGGAGAAGTTGTCCAGCGCGCGCACCGTATCGCCGCGCTCTACCAGCGCCTGCGTCAACCACGAGCCGATAAATCCAGCAGCACCCGTTACCAAGTAGACGGCCATACGTTTCTCCCGAAGCTTCTACAAACCCCATCATAGCAATGCGCGTGCGGGAGTTTGTGCAGTACTGACGGCGGGGAAAGTTGTCGCGTGCCCCACACTTGGTGCCGGGGTGCCCCACACTTGGCGCGTTTTGCCATGTGTGGGATGGGAGGAAAAGGCATGATCCGCGCAGGGAATCGTCGTATCGGAAACGTACCGTTGACTCCCCACTCTCCGCAAACAACAAAGACGCCGAATCGGGAACCCGGCTGGAAATCCTCACCAGTGAAATTCCCTCATTGATTGAAAGAATGGCTGAGTTCAGACTCGGATGGAACATGCTGCATCATGCGCACAGGCTTCCAGGTCCGCTGCACATTATGCGCCGGAGGTTTCGCACTCCTTGCGGCAGCTCCGGTTCCACTCACAAAGGGCCCGCTCACCACGTAAACCGCACCCGCCGGGGTGGAAGATGATGCGCCAACGCTGGTCGTGGTGAATGCCAGCCCATCCGCTCCCCACCGAATGAGATGCGTGGGCATCCCGATTACATTGGGAATGGCGAGGGTCGAAATTGGCGTCAATTTGCGAATGTCGAACGACTCGAGTGTGTACGTTGCGGTTCCCCTGGTAGCGACGGTCTGGCCCAGAAAGAACGCGGTTCCCAGAGCACCGTCCGGCACCATGATCCCCGAGGAATTGAACGTACCGACGAGCATTCCTGCAACAGGATCGATTACGTTCCCATTGTCAACGTACACATACTGGGTGGTCGGGTCGTAATGTATATCACCAGTGAAAGCTCCTCGGGAGTCGCCAACAAGACCCGGGTAATCTGTTGCCATTCCAAATCCAGCCGACGTCACGGGAATGGTATAGAAATCGAAGGAGCTGCTTTCATTGTTTGCCGCAAACATCTCGCTTCCATCGGAATTCCACTGGATCGAATCATACAAAGCTCCATCAAGCCCGGTGGTACACCCCATCTGCATGAATCCACAAAGGACGTCGGGGCGCATAGTCGCGTCGTCGTAGATCACGACTCCTCCTTCTTCCTCGGGAGTTGTAGCAGGGGTTCCCCGCACGATAGCGACCGTCCCATCGTAAGCTGGACCAGCCTGTAAGTCCATGGCGAAAAAAGGACCGCTTAGGGAACCGCTTCCCAGCGGAATCGTGATGTCCGTTCCGAGATTGGGAAGGGTCATCCTATGAACCTCGGAGGCGCCGTTCAGACTGACATACAGATACTTGCTGCTTTTGGAGACGGCGAGCAGGTTTGGCTCGCTCCCTGCATAGGCCGAAGCTCCCAGGCTGGGCGCAGCGGGATGGAGTACCTGCACGGTATTGCCGTTCGGACCGTCGGCACTCGGCAGTGAAAGATAGATCACCTGGTTGACAGGGTCCCAGGCCAGATCGTTGGCTGGCAAATTGAGCCGAAACCCTGTTGTCGTGGTGGGTGGCGCGTTCACTACAAAGGTAAGCGCGTTCGACGTCCCGCCTCCCGGCGAGGGATTCACAACTGTAATCATGTTGTTTGCAACGTTCTGCAGATCACCCGCGGGTATTTGCGCCGTCAGCTTCGTGGCGCTCGCGTAGGAGGTCGCCACCGGCGCTGAATTCCAGTAAATGACTGACGCGGAAAGAAAGTTCTGGCCGGTTGCAGTGAGGGTGATTCCGCTGCTTCCCACAGTTCCAGAAGCGGGATTGATGGACGTGAGCACCGGAACTGGATTGGAAGCCGCCGGATTGACCGTAGGAGGCGCAGATGCGATGCTGGCGGAATTGCCACCTCCGCAACCGGCCAAGCTTGCTGAGACAAACAGAGTGAGGACGAACGATGGGAACGCACAGCGCGCAGACATGTCTGGCTTGCTCCGGAGAAGAGACAAGGATGGAGTCGCTGACCGAGTGTAAGCAACTCTCAAGCCGGAGTAAAGAAAAATATGTTTAGTACCTGAGCACGCGCATCAAGTCCTGCTCTCGCACGGATTGGGCGGCTTTACCTCCCATGGCCTTCGATGACGGCTACTCTGGATCGGGTCAGCTAACATAAAGATGCAGGCGGCTGGGCGATCGCTGCCGGTCCACAGCAATGTGAACCGGGGGAGGAAAGTCCGAACTCCGCAGGGCAGTGTGCCGGATAACGTCCGGGACCGGAGCGTCAAGGCTTCGGGACGGCAAGTGCCACAGAGAAAATACCGCCCACTCGCAAGAGCAGGGTAAGGGTGAAAAGGTGCGGTAAGAGCGCACCGCTCCGGCTGTAAAGCCGGAGGCATGGTAAACCCCACACGGAGCAAGACCAAATAGGCGGGGAGCTTTGCGGACGCAAGCCTGCAAAGCGCGTGCTGGCCCGGCGCGCCAAACTCGCGGGTAGGTCGCTGGAGCGCGCGCAGCAATGCGCCGCCTAGAGGAATGATCGTCCTCGACAGAATTCGGCTTACAGGCCGCCTGCGGATTATTGTCGAAGGATGCTCAAAGTTCGCGGGCTTAAAGTGGCACTCAAAACGACAGATAAATCGCGCGCGAAACCACAAGGATGCTCCCCCCGACCGCGACCAGATCCTCAATCAGCGCAACCACAAGGTCCGGCGTGTGAAAAGTATGGCGCCAGCCCCTTCGCACCTCATAGCCCAGCAATGCGCCGGCGATGGCTCCCACCAGTCCCGCCACTGCCGTCAACTCCCAGTTCGCGCCCCATGCCTGCCCGGAGATCGCGCCACACATAAATCCAAAAATGATGCGTCCGACCATTCCCGGCGCTTTCAAACGGCTTGGCGTGCGCGGCATCTTGTCGCCGACCAACTCTCCTACGGCAAACATGGTCAGCACGATCACGGCAGGCGTCGTATGCAGGAAATGCAAAGAGCTGCCAAGGATGCTCATCTTGTGCAGGTGAAGTGTCCAGGAGAGCACGGTAATCGGCGTAAACGTACGCAGCCCGGTAAAGCCCCCCAAGCAACAAGCAATCAACAGCACGGGAACAATATTGTCCGACATGATCTTTCCTTTGAGCCATTCCGCAGCTGACGGCAAAACGCAACGGTGCCACCGCGATCTTTTTATAAGCCGAACTGAATTGTAGCGGGGGAGTAACAAATCAGACGAAGGAATTCGTCAGCGCGTTGCCCTGCGCACAGACCAGCCGAAAAGCAAGGCGGAAATCGGACAAACTGCGGGTGACCGGATGCTTGCAAAACCGGATGCTTGCAAAAATGGATTGAGGATTTACCGCGCCGCCGTCACCGGCTCCCGCAACCAGCCATACAGCGGAAAGCGCTCCGCCATTTCCAACACCTGGCCGCGAATTTTGGCCAGCCGTGTGGAATCCGAACGGTGCTCAAGCGCTTCCACGATCCAGCGGGCGATCACCTGCATTTCAGATTCCCTCATCCCGCGTGTCGTCAGCGCAGGCGTTCCCAGGCGAATGCCGCTCGGCTTCATCGGCGGATTCGTGTCGAACGGAATAGCGTTTTTGTTGACGGTAATGCCTGCTTCACCCAACGCTTTTTCCGCCTCGCTGCC
>DAHVZT010000059.1 GCA_027323885.1 Acidobacteriaceae bacterium | reverse complement strand
CTGGCCTGACTCCACCAGACGAACCGCCTCAAGCTTGAATTCGTACGTGTATACCTTCCTCGGTAAACGCTCCATCTGCGCTGCTCCTTCCATATCTTCTCAGAGCGCCATATGGAGTACGTTTTCCGCGGGCAAGGTCAGAGGAAGGCTCCTTTGGCAAGTTTCTGGAAGATTTAGCCGTATTTGTAGCGATGGAATGCGGAGGCGGGCAAAAATCACCGGCCACTGGTATCGATATTGATCTGATCAGAGAAAATGTGCGCTATCTCATTTCCGTAAAGTCGGGAAAGAATTGGGGGAATTCTTCCCAACACAAGGCGCTCAGGCAGCACTTTGCGGATGCCGTTAGAGTGCTCAAGCAGTCCAAGCACAGCGGTGAAATACAACCGACCCTTGGTATTTGTTATGGCCGCGCAAGAACAACGAACAGGGGACTCTTTTTGCGTATCGCAGGCCAAAACTTTTGGCACCTGCTTTCGGGCGACCCTGATTTAAATATCAGCATCATTGAACCGTTGGGGTTCGATGCACAGAAATATGATGATTTGTTCAGAGAACAGAAGAGCAGTTCTCTCAACCGTATGACTGGCGAATTCATCCTTCAATTTTGTGATGCCAAGGGTGCGGTTGATTGGACGCGCCTCGTATCGTCCGTCAGCGGAAATCTTTCACAATAAAGAAATCTCATCATTGACACCCCAGCATCTGCCGTCGCATCCTGAAAAGTTTAGCTAGCTGGAAGGATGCGTCCTATGGCCAGCAACACCGCACAACTGAAGAATCCTGAATTACGCGCTGCCGCCCCTTTTCTTATTGAGCAGGACTGGAAGGCATACACGCCCGAGCAACATGCAACCTGGGCGGAGCTGGTGCGGCGCTGCATGCCGCAGTTGCGCCAGCATGCATGCGAGGAATATCTGGACGGTTTTCAGCAGATCGGTTTGAGTGAGGACAGCATCCCCGATCTGGCGGCGGTCTCTGCCAGGCTGGAGCCGCGGACGGGTTGGAATTCCACTCCGGTCTCCGGCTACTTGCCTACCGATGCGTTTTTCGAGATGCTGGCGGCGCGCCGCTTCCCGACCACCACCTGGCTGCGCGATAGAAATTCGCTTGAGTACACGCCGGAGCCGGACATTTTCCATGATGTTTTCGGCCACGTTCCGATGCACGCGCATCCCGTCTTTGCGGATTTTCTCCATGAATACGGGCGCGTCTGCTGCGGCATGGCGGGCCGTGCCGATGACCTGGAACGCATGGGCCGGTTCTTCTGGTTTACCGTCGAATTCGGCGTGATCCGGCAACATGGACAGATCAAGGTGTACGGCAGCGGACTGATTTCCTCCCATGGAGAATGTACGTATGTCGTGCAGCGCGGTCCTGAAATTCGCGACTTCAATCTGGATCAGGTGCTGGAACACAAATTCTCCATCTCGGAAATGCAACCGGTTCTCTACGCCGTGGAATCCTTTCAGCAGATTTACGAAGCGGCCAGAGACGCTGAGCGGCGGCTCGGCTGATAAAAACATTTACCGAACCGCACCCCGTTTGGTACACAATTGAATAACCCAAACGGAGAGAAAACGCTGTGCCGCGAATCCATTATCAGCAACGCCTGGCAGAGCTAAAGAATAAGCTGCTCGCAATGGCCGCTCTTGCCCAGCAGACGCTCGGCTGCGCCATGGACGGCTATATGAATGGCGATATGGTGTTGTTGCATCACGTCCAGGAAAATGAGACGGCGATCAATGCGGCGCAACGTTCAGTGGACGAAATGGCTTACGACCTGATGGCGATGGAGCAGCCGATGGCAATCGATTTGCGCTTTCTGCTGGCCGTCATCAAGATCAACGGCGATCTGGAAAGGATCGGGGACCAGTCCGTGAACATTGCAGAACGAGCAGCCGATCTGCTCTCGCGACCCGCCGCGGACCTGCCCGTCAATCTGCGGCAGATGAGCGACCTGACGGAGAAAATGATCCGCTTCGCTCTGCAATCTCTGTTGGACGGCGACGCAGCCATGGCAAAATCCGTGCTCGCCCTGGACGATGACGTGGATCAAATGAATCGTGACATCCACAAGGCCATGATCGCCATGATTCAACAGAAACCGCAGTGGACGGCCCAGGCACTCAGCATCGTGATTATTTCCCGCAATCTGGAACGCATCGCGGACCATGCAACCAACATTGCGGAAGACGTGATTTTCTGGGTCCACGGTGCCGACGTGCGCCACCATCTCAGCCTCGCCACGGACTGATTGGCGTCTGCGCAAAAATAATCGCATCCTTTTCAGCGGCAGATTATCTGTTATAACGAGCATGTTGCGCTTCTGGAACCTGCTCGGCAATCTCCAAAATCCAACTCGCGGGTGAATTTCTTATGACGAACTCTCCTTTGTGGACACGTCTTCTCGGCGTCCTGGTACTTCTCACGGGGCTCCATGCTTTCGCACAAACGACGAAGTGGCAGATTGACCCGGCCCACTCCGATGCCCTGTTTTCCGTCCGGCACATGGGCATTTCCAACGTTCACGGCAGCTTTTCTCAGGTCACGGGTACGGTGATGTACGACGACAAGAACATCACGGGATCCAGCGTTGACGCGACGATTCAAACAAACACGGTGAACACAGACAATACGATGCGGGACAATGACCTGAAAAGTCCAAAGTTTTTCGATGTGGCCAAATACCCCACCATGCATTTCGTCAGCAGCAAGCTCACCAATGAGGGTGGCCAACTCAAGCTCTACGGCAACCTGACCATGCACGGCGTGACCAAACCTGTCGTGCTGAACATGGACCCCCTCGGAAAGCAGCAGCTTGATCCCTACGGCAAATTGCGGCGAGGCTTCACGGCATCCACCGTGCTCAACCGCAGAGATTTCGGCCTGGTTTGGAACGGGACCTTGAAATCCGGCGATTCCGTTGTAGGAGACGAAGTGAAGGTCACCCTCGAAGTTGAATCCACAAAAGAATGATGGCCTGCGATGCACCATGCCCGGCCGCGTTCGCAAACCCGCTCCTGTTTCTGAGGCAGAAATGAATCCATCTCCCGAAGCATCGACCGCGTCCGGTTCGGGACGTCTGCAGCTGGAACTCCGTCAGAACAAGCCTTTCGCCAACCTTGAGGCAGAGGCTTTTCTGAACGTGGTGCGCACTGCCGATGTACTCCGGCATGCGCTGCGCCAGGGGTTGAAGCCCTACGGCATTACCGAGACCCAATACAACGCCTTGCGCATCCTGCGGGGTGCGGGGGAGCACGGCCTTACCTGCTCAGAAATCGCACATCGGCTCATCAGCCACGATCCAGACATCACGCGACTGCTGGGCCGCATGGAGCGGGAGGGCTGGGTGCTTCGCACACGCGATGACAAAGACCGCCGAACGGTGCTGACACAGATCACGCCGAAAGGACTAAAGAAGCTAGACGAACTGGATGGATTGGTCCTGGAAATTGTGAATCGCCTGCTGGCCCATGTGGGAAAGGAAGACCTGCAAATGCTCGTAAGGCTGCTGGAAAACGTTCGTGCCGGAAGCTAGGGCTGATTGATAACCGCATTCCCTCCGCTGGTTGGCGAAGTTTAGAAGAAGCGGAGGAAACGAAGCTGCCCAAGTCGAGGTTCGCGTACGTCTGATTTACAGGCAGATTCGTAGATTCGCGCGGGCATACTGTCGCGATTCGCCGATCAAGGGCGAATCCGGTTTATATTGATTTCCTGAACCGTGCCTCTGGCCGCGCCAGAAGAGGCAGGCTGTTGCTTGAGCAGTTGGTGGTGCAGGCAATAGAGCGCAAGCTCCAGCCGGTCGGAAACACCAAGCTTGTCGTAGATCTTGCGAAGGTAGTTTTTAACCACCTGTTCGGTCGTTCCGATCTTGTAGGCGATCTCCTTGTTGCGCATCCCTTGCGTGACGCAAGCGATGATCGAAAGCTCCTTGGGCGACAACCGTGGCTGGAGCTTGGGATTGGTCAAGTTGCTCGCCTGAGCGCGATAGGCTTCGATGACCCAGCTGACCGATTGGTTATCGATCCAGGTCTCACCCTGCGCAATCTTGCGGATGCATCGGATCAACAAGTCGGGGGAGATGGAGCGCGAGATCACTCCGCGCACACCCCGGCGATACAGGTCGACAATGAAACTCTCGCTGTTCTCGCTCACCTGCACGATGATCTTGGCATTCGGCGCACGCCGGGACATGTCAGGAATGGCATCCGGAATGCCGGAAATCATACCGCCGTCGAGCAAAACAATGTCGGACGGAAATCGCTCCAATGCGGCCAGCAATCCGGCGTAGTTCTCCGCCTGCGCCACTACGCGCATATCATCCTCAATTGCGAAGATTTTGCGGATTCCCACCCGATAGATCGCCTGCGAATCCGCCAGCAGAATGCGGATTCCGGGAGCTTCCACCGGAGAGAGGCTCGAATTCTGGTCGAAATTTGCGTTTGTCGTCATATCTGGACCGGCTTCCAGTTTTCGCTCGATCCCCGGTGTGGACGCAAAATTATTGTTCTTTATGTCGGCAGAAATTGAAGGCATAGTGCCTCAAGAAATAATTTGATACGTATCAATCACGGTGGCTACTTCCACCAGTGTTGGGCTTTTTCGATAGGAACGTATCACTCGTCCGTGGCAATATACCACGACATCCTGGGATGTTCCCATCGTGTTGGAGGGCATGATCATCTCTATCTCGATCGAACTGCCCGCATCAAGCGCGCGCGAAAACGCGAGCAGGACACCGCTGGCTGACACATTGACGGTTTCGGCATTCTCCCGGCCAGTGTCGGTCTGAATCTTCACCGGCATTCGCACGGGAAAACGTACCGAAGTGCGCAGTTCCATCAAAGGGTTCGTGTCTTTACCCTTCGCGGCTGCTTTCGGCGGCGGAGCGCTTTCATCTTCAGTTTTCAGGGCTGAACACCCCTTCTACAAGGATTGCTTGGCACAAGCATACATTGAAAAGTTCCTTCGTCCCAGTTACTTTTGATCGTTTCTTTCGATAGTGCCTTTGGAGTATGTAATGCGGTTACCGAGAACTAAATAGCCAATATGTACTAAGACGTCTGCGTTTACAACCGCGAATTACATAAAATAAGCCGCTGTGCTTCCCACCCACTCTTGATCGCGGTTGTGGTCAACTCCCATCATTTTTCCCCGTCCCATGCGGGTCAACGTCAACACCGGAGTTAACTCGCCGTCGTCCGGCCAGACATAAAGAATGCGTACTTCTGCCTGCGTAGGTCCGAATGGGGTCTCGATGACAGGGGCAAAGCTCACCCGCTCCTGGAGCAAATACTGCTCCCGCTGAGGGACTGGAATCCTGTCCAGTTCCCGCTGGGACGGAGCAAAAACGATTCCCGTGCCCGCAAAGGAATAGAGCGGCTTCAGCACCAATTGGCTGCGATCCTCCGGCAAACCCTCCCGCTGCCCGGCATACCAGTCGCTCAGAAACACCGCCCTGGGAACCGTCGGGTGGCGCAGCCATGGCAGCGAGAACTTGCTGATCCGGAAATACCAGTTGGGATTTCCGGCCCATTCCACGTCAAGATCGTCTCTGTAATCGAACCTCAGCTCAACACGTTTCCGCTCCAGCTCATCCACAATGGCCCGGTTGTAAATGCGGCGCACCGGCGTGAGTACCGTTCCCCGGGAGCTTTTCCGGGGATAGAACAGGCGGTTACCCTGTTTTACAACGTGGGTAATGCCGACGATTTCGATCCCCAGCCGATCCTTCGTCGCATTGAAATCCGGCAGCGTTTTCTGCCGCCCGGGTTCAATCTCCATCAGAATGACGTTTTCCGGGTCATGCTGGGCCACAATCACCTGCCGCAGCAATCGCCAATAGCTTTGCTCGTCCAGCCCGGAGAGAAACCAGCGCAGGTTAGGATTCAGCGAGTACTCCTGATGCATCGCCAGGGACAACAGCGCCTGATATCCATAAATGGAGGGGAATGCCTGAAGCTCCACCAGCCGGGGAACCAAGTTGTCGTCGGTATCGTGCGCAAGGCCGAAGTCCGCGGTCATGAAATTGGGGTGGCCGTCGTCCTTCGGGATTCGATAGTGTTCCGGCACAGCTGCGTCAGAGCGACGCATGTACTCCGGACTGTCCACCAGTTGATGCGTCAGCTCCTTCCCGGCCGTCGCCATCCCGGAAAGCAGTTCGGCGGGAAAAAAGCAGGGCGTTTCGGAAATGCGGAAATCCACATGGGTCCGGGTTTCGCGATCCATACGGTCCAGCAGCCGCCGGTACATGGCAGGCTGAAAGCGGGCATTGAAATCTTTTCGAAGTTCTGGAATCACCGGCGTGCTCCTTGGGCCTGGGGACACGAACAGGCCAGTGTAGCCGTTCCGGCGAGTGCCGGGCTGGTCCTATTTGTTCCAGAAATGGTTCAGCGGACCTTTACCATGCCCGATGGGATAGGCGCTCCGGAGCGCGCCCGCGACGTACCGTTTGGCCGCCTCCACCGCCTCGCAACTTTGATCTCCAAGGGCGATTCTGGCCGCAAGCGCGGAAGAAAATGTACACCCGGTGCCGTGGGTGGAGTTCGTCTCAATGTGTGCACCGGAATACCACTGGCAAGTTTCCCAACTCAGCAAAAGGTCATCCGGTTGCTCCCGATCGCCGCCCGTAACGACAATTTTCAACCGGGAGTTTCCCTGCGCCGCAGCCATTTCCAGCAGTTTTTCCGCACCCTCCCTTATTTTTGGAGGAGTCTCCGGTCGTTCGATGCCGGTCAACTCCGCCAGTTCCGTCAGATTCGGGGTGATCCAGTCAGCCCGGCGAAGGAACCTGGTGCGAAGCAATTCAAGCGCGGCCGCATCCACTAAACCAGTCCCGGAGCTTGATTGGAGCACTGGATCTAAAACAACCGGAACTCCGCTCTGGCTGGCGAGCCAGTCAGCAACCGTACTCGCGACCGCTCCGCTACCCAGCATTCCAACCTTGATCGCCTGGAACCTGACGTCCGCGGCCAGGCAGTCCAGCGTCTCCTGCACTGTGGTGGGATCGCAGGCTTCCACGCGGCGAACACCCTGGGTGGACTGCACCGTCAGCGCGGTGATGCACGCCATTCCGTATACCTGGAGAGCGGCAAAGGTCTTCAGGTCAGCCAGGATGCCTGCGCCGCCAGAAGGATCAAAACCTGCGATGGAAAGCACAATTGGCGGGGGAATTGGCCCGGTACTTGCATGTATTCTCTGGGACGGGCGTTGCCTCTCGTGTTTCTCAGGTACCGCCCGCTCGTACTTGTTGAAGTCGGAATCCATACACGGAAAAGAGCCACATGCAGGTCGTTCACGGCCCCGCATGGTGAAACCATAGCTATCACAGCTCTGGGGGAGTCCGCAAGGAAAGCGCGAACTAAGTGACTGCTGCGCTTGGACTTACGATCCTGATTTCCGTAAACTAGAGGAGTTCTAACAACATGGGGATATTTAGCGAAAATACGATTCCGAGTTTCCGTACTCCCGCCTCACTGGTTCGCCTGGGTTTGATCGCGGCAGCCGTTGCCCTCGCCGTGACGTGCAACGTTCTCGGCATCCACGGAAATCGCCACACCGCCGGTGCGGCACCATCCAAGCCCGCAGCCCCGGCACAAGCACGCGCATCCAGGCATAACCTCCACTTCCTGCACAAAGTGCAGCCCTGGCACCAATTGGGACTGGCGTCGTGGTACGGCGAGCAGTTCCAGGGAAAGCAGACCGCAAACGGCGAAATTTTCGATATGAATGGGCTGACCTGCGCCCACCGCACGCTCCCACTTGGCACGTGGATCAAAGTGACCAATATGCACACCCGCAAATGGATCGTGGTCCGAGTCAACGACCGTGGCCCCGTTCCTGAGACCAGGATCGCCGATCTGTCCTCGGAAGCGGCTCACATGCTGGGGATGCGTTCCCGCGGCGTCACACGCGTTCGTCTGGATCTCATCGATCCCAGGCGAGCGGTGCAAATTGCGCGCCTGGAGCAGCTCCGAGTGGCCCGCGATCTGGCGGATACACCACCGCAGGATGCTGGGAACTGATTCCGTACCGCCAAAGTACAATTTACGAATGCCCGCGCCCGGCAATGCCTCCAGCACCCAAGCTTTGGATCGCCTGATTGTCGCTCTGGATTTCCCGGCCGCAGCAGAGGCGCGGGATCTGGCGCAACGACTGCGCGGAACGTGCAAGTGGGTGAAAATCGGGCTGGAGCTGTACCTGGCCGCCGGGAACGCTGTCGTCGAAGAACTTGCCGGCCTTGGCTTCTCCATATTCTTAGACCTGAAGTTTCACGACATTCCAAACACGGTTGCAGGAGCGATCCGGTCTGCGTCGCGCTCTCATGCATCTTTGTTGACGGTTCATGCAGCAGGCGGGCCAGCGATGCTGGCGGCGGCGGTCCAAGCAGCACGGACGGCCAACAATCCTCCGCAACTTCTCGCCGTAACGGTGCTGACCAGCATGGATCGTGCGCAGCTTGCGGCCACTGGCGTCAGCGCCGCTCCCGCCGACCAGGTGCTTCAACTGGGACGCATGGCTCAGGCGGCAGGCATTCCCGGCCTGGTCTGCTCCGCGGAAGAAGTACAAATGCTGCGCCAGCAACTTGGCCCGGACATGCGCCTGGTCGTTCCGGGGATCCGGCCCGCTGGCGCGGACATCGGAGATCAAAAGCGTGTTGCAACTCCTGGGGCCGCGATCCGTGCCGGTGCCGACATGCTCGTGGTAGGACGCCCCATCACGCAGGCATCCGATCCCGAAAAAGCAGCACAATCAATCCTCGCTGAAATCGCCGAAGCGATCGCTGTCTGATTCTGCGCGCCAGCGCGGGTCGCGCTCGCGAATGCGTTCGCCTGCCGCGTCAATCACTAATTTTTACTTCAAGAGAGCGTACCCCACTCCGGTTCCGCGCATGACGTACGCGCCGGACAATCATCGAGCCCCGAATCCCTGGGTCGAGTGGAACATCTAAATGAATGCGCAATAATTTCTGGACTTAGGAGCTTTCCGCAAATGCCGAGTGCTGTCGCCACGACTTCCCTGTTTTCCCCTCTTGAAATGGGCCCCTACACGCTGCCGAACCGCGTGGTCATGGCTCCGCTGACGCGCAATCGCGCGCGGACCGGTTTCGTGCCATGGGAGCTGAACGCGGAGTACTATGCGCAGCGTTCCTCGGCGGGATTTATCGTTTCAGAAGCTACGCAGATTTCGCAGCAGGGCCAGGGCTATCCCAACACGCCAGGCATTTACACGGCGGAGCAAGTGGCCGGATGGAAGCTGGTCACGCAGGCCGTGCATGCGAAAGGCGGCCACATCTTTCTGCAGTTATGGCACGTTGGAGCAGTTTCGCATTCTTCTTTCCAACCTGCCGGTCAAATGCCAGTCTCGCCTTCGGGCGTGCCCTTCCACGACGGCAGCGTGATGACGGCGGACGGAAGGATCGTTCCCTACGAAAGGCCACACGCTCTGGAAATTCCCGAAATTCAAGATATCGTGGCAGATTTCCGCCGCGGAGCTGAGAATGCGCTCGCCGCTGGCTTCGACGGCGTGGAAGTCCATGGTGCGAACGGCTACCTGCTGGAACAGTTTCTGATGGGCCACAGCAACCTCCGTACAGACGCGTACGGCGGCTCGATCGAAAATCGAGCGCGTCTGCTTCTGCAAGTGGTGGATACCGTGATTGAAGTCTGGGGCGCGGACCGCGTTGGCGTGCGTCTTTCCCCGTGGGGCCGCGGATTCAGCGGCGAAACGGACGTTGTCCCCGTGTACAGCTACGTGCTGCGCGAACTGGACGCTCGCAAGCTGGCATACCTGCACTTGATTGAGCCGCACGTGCGGGAAGGCTCCGCCCCGATTCCAGAAGAAGCACGTTCCCCGCTGGTAACTTTCCGTCCGCTCTATCCCGGCGTGATCGTCACGGCTGGCGGATACAAGCGGGAGACCGCCATTGCCGTGGTGGAAAATGGACTGGCGGATGCAGTCGCATTCGGCAGAATCTTCATCGCCAACCCGGACCTGCCGCGACGCCTGATGGAGAATGCGCCGTTAAACCCTTACGACCGCAGCACGTTTTACGGCGGCAACGAACACGGCTACACCGACTATCCCGCGCTGGAAGAGTAGTCCCGCCCCGCGCGCATAAACGCAGCAAACCCATCCTTCGCATACACGGAGGATGGGTTTTTCTACAAGCGATCAGATCGCGGCGAAATTTTCCGCCTACAGCTTCTCGTGAAACTCGCAGGCAGAGCAGGAGATGTATACGCCGCCGGGCGCGCCGCGCTCGCGATCCTTCACCCGCTTTACAATGCGAGTCGGCTTGGAGCACTTGGGACAATCTGTGCTCTTGGTGGTGTCCATCTGTTTTTTGCGGTCTCCGGTCTTTGCAACTTTCGCCATGACGTTTCCAATCTCCTTGAACTTTGCGGAACTTCTTGCGCTTTCCCGAACTCGTTCCACGCGATCTCTTCGGCGCCTGGTCTAACGCCTTGAGTCCGATGCGGATCGGTTGGAGGTATGGGCTCTGGAAGCGCCAGAGCAGGCAAGGTCCTATCGTTCGATTTTACATGATGCACGGAGCTCAACGATTCCTCAGCGTCAAGCCCGGTGAGGCGAATGCGTCCAACTGCGATTCCGCGCAACCAAACCGGAATGAGCTTTCAACATTTAGAATGTGTTCGCAGTTTTCCCTGGGGGCAATCGTGCCGGGAAAATCAGGAGCTGAAGAAAATGAGCTTTGTCATCGACGACTTGCCGGAATCAGTCCGCAATGCCAAAAAGATTTTGCGCCAGGGTCTTCCCAATTACGCCGAAGTTTTCCGTGAGGTCGAAGAAGAGATGCGCCGGCGGGTCTACGCGATTGTGCGCGAACGGGATGCCGGACACGACGTAATCCCGACGGTGCAATATGCTGCGATCGAATCCGGAACAGTGGCGGCGGATCGGATCGCGAAGATCAAAGAACGAGGCGCATGTGTGATTCGCAGGACGTTCGCGCCCGCGCAAGCGGAAGCCTGGGACAAGGAAATCGCTGCATATGTGGAGGAGAACAATTTAGACGCGAAGCTGGCGAATGCTGCGGAAGACAAGTATTTTGGCACGCTCGCTTCGGCCAAGCCGCAGATTTACGGCATCTACTGGTCGCGTCCGCAGGTGCTGGCCCGCCAGTCGGAATCCCTGACCCGCGTCCGCGTCTTTCTCAACAACTTATGGCAGGCCAGGAGCGAAGGCGTGCAGCATTTCAACCCCGATGAAACGCCTGCATACGCCGACCGCATCCGCCGCCGTCCACCGGGCTCCGCTTCTCTGGGTCTGTCGCCGCACGTGGATGGCGGTTCCGTAGAACGCTGGCTGGACGAGAAATTTCGGAAGGTCTACCGGCATGTTTTCGCGGGGAATTGGCGTGCCTACAATGCGTACGACGCGGCATACCGTCCCGAGGTTCGCGAAGTTGACTCTCCGGCAGTGTGCTCGATGTTCCGCACGTTTCAGGGATGGACGGCACTGACACGCCAGGGCAAAGGCGACGGCACTCTTCAACTGATACCGATTGCCGATGCCATGGTGTACGTACTGCTTCGCGCCCTGCAGGACGATGTGCCGGAAGACGATCTCTGCGGAGCCGCACCGGGGCGCGCGCTCTCGATCAATCCGCAATATCACAGCCTTCTGATCGAAGCATTGTCGTCGATTCCACTTATGGAGCCGGGCGATACTGTGTTCTGGCATTCTGACGTGATCCATGCCGTGGAAAATGAGCATAAGGGAAGCGGCTATAGCAACGTGATGTACATTGCCGCCACGCCCGGATGCGCCAAAAACTCCGCGTATCTGGCGAGACAGGCTCCGGCCTTTCTGGCAGGAAAAACTCCTCCCGACTTCGCGCCTGACGATTTCGAGGTGGATTTCAAAGGACGCGCCACGGAAGCGGACCTCACTCCCCTGGGAAGGTCCCAGATGGGGCTTGCTTGACCCAGGCGGATTGCCGGGGAAAGACCGGTCACCCCCGTCCAAAAGTGCGGAATAGCCATCCAGAGACAGGGGTAGGCGATCTGGCTGCGTCTGCTGTCTATTCTTTCGGCCGAGGCACGCCAGGCGCGATTGTGGGTTCAGGCGGCGCTTGCCGGGGCGGTGGTGGAGCTGGCGCAATCTGCACCAGTCCGCCCGCAGGCCCGGACTGGACCGGAGCCGAAGCTGCGGGCGGCGGTGGAGCGGGATGCATGGGATGGCTCAGATCCATGGGAATTCCTGCCGGCCTCAGCACCGGCTGGTTGACTTTCCAGGCCAGATCCCGCGTGATGCGAAACAGAAAATACAGGCCGATCCATAGGACCACGAGAGTGATCACGCTACCCTCCGGGCCGTACTCGGCGCCAGTCAGCCACGTAGGTCCGTCGGCGTAGGTCTGGATCACGCTGGAGGCAGTGCGGCTGCCCGCCAGCGGTTGACCGAACAGAATTCCAATGGCCGCGAGCCAGGAAGAATGCAGGCCCCAGCACAGCCAGAGCGCATGCGTCCGCAGGTAAGCGACAGACAGCAGAATTGCGGCCATACCACTGACCCACACTGCGGCTGAAGTTGCCGCTGGAGCTTGCACCCGCACCAGCCCAAAAAAAATGCCCGCCAGCAGAGTCGCCGCAAATGGACCGACGGCGGCCACCAGCTTCTGGAACGCGTATCCACGAAACGCGATCTCTTCCGCCAGCGCAACGGTCGCTACAACAAACAGCTGCAGCACGAGTCTGCCCCACGCGGCTGGCGCAGTCCATAGCTGGATATACAAATGTCCGCCTAACGCAACCAGCAGGATGACCACGGCGACCATGGCCCAGCCGAGAGCCGCGCCCATTGCAAACTCCCGGCCCCATCCGGCACGCATGCCCAGCCCAATGGCGCGCAGGGGCTGGCGGGTGTTTTCCCACGCCAGCTCCATGTAGCCATAGCCGATGATGAGCAGGAAGATGTCGAAGATGTTGCGGATCAGCGGAAATGCGATGCCCCGGCTGAAGCCATGGCCAGCTTTCTCCGCCAGGAAGTAGGCGAGCAGCAGCCAGCCGACCGCGGCAAGGAAGCGAAGGAACTCCCGCCCGCGGCCCTGCCCTTGAAACAGGCTCATCGGCCAACTCCCAGGCTGAAGACAGTTGCTTGCGAGCGGATCATCACCAGAAGGCGGCGCGCACCATCGGATCGCCTGGAATGCATGCTCGGACGCGCGGCCCGCGCTTCGTTTTTCGCGCTTCGGAACACGTTTTATCCTTCGCTATAAAACTGGGCCATTTTGCGGAATTTCGACTGCCTGGACTGCACCAACTCTTCCGGCGAAAGACGCTTCAACTCGCTCCAGTGCCGCTGGAGAACGCCGTCAAGTATTTCCGCCGCCCGCTCCGGATCGTTGTGTGCGCCGCCCTCCGGTTCCGGCACGACGGCATCCACGCAGCCGAGCCGCAGCACGTTCTCGGAATTGGTCCGAAGCGCCTCCGCAGCCAGGCCCCGCTTGGTGGCGTCCCGCCACATGATCGATGCGCACGCTTCCGGTGAAATGACGGAATACACGGCGTTTTCCAGCATGAGCACGCGGTCCGCAACAGCCAGCGCCAGGGCGCCGCCGGAGCCGCCTTCTCCCGTTATCGTGGCAAGGATCGGCACTCGCAGACGCGACATTTCGCGCAGGTTCCGGGCGATGGCTTCCGCCTGCCCGCGTTCCTCCGCGCCCAGGCCGGGATTTGCGCCGGTGAGGTCAATGAACGTGAAGATCGTACGGCCAAATTTTTCGGCGATCTTCATCGCGCGGAGCGCTTTGCGATAGCCCTCCGGGTTCGGCATGCCGAAATTCCGGTGCACCTTTTCCTTGGTGCCGCGCCCCTTGACGTTGGCAACGACAAGAACCTGCTCGTCATGAAAACGCGCCATTCCACAGGCCATCGCAGGATCGTCTCCGAACGCACGATCGCCATGAATTTCGCTGAAGTCGGTGAAGAGCGAATGGATAAAGTCCATCGGGTAAGGACGCTTCGGGTGACGCGCCAGCTCCGTTTTCTGCCACGCCAGATTGGTTTCCTCTGGCGGTGTGGTCGGCTTGCCTGCTGGTTTTTCTGCCGTCATAGGTCGAAGTTCGATTCTAAACCAGTTTGGCGACCTCATCGCGGAGGTCCTTCGCTGCGCGGCGGTTTGCGTTAGCTCTGTGCCATGCGGAACAATGTCGCATTTTCCGTGCACTGGAAATCGTTTTTGGAATCTAACTCCTAGAATCGGCCGCCATGGGCCGGCTCAAATTTCGAGAAGGACTACCGAATGTCGAGCTTCTTCCGTCCGATGCTGCTGTTTCTGTTTCACATTGGATACTTTGGCCCGCTTGTCCTGGGCATTCTTACTTCATTCATTGTCCTTCCGTTTGGGAACGATCTGCTCCTGGTTGGCCTGGTGGCACAGCACCCCAAGGGTCTGCCCCTTTATGTGCTTTCCGCAACCTGCGGATCCATGATAGGAGTTTTCTTTCTGGCGCTACTGGCGCGGAAACTGGGTGAAGAGGGAATCCGCAAAGTCGCGGGCGAACAGAAATTCGAAAGGCTCAAGAAGAATATAGGCCGCCGTTCGGGCCTGGCTGTGGCGATCGGTTCGCTCGCTCCTCCGCCTTTTCCCTACACACTTGTCATGGCTGCGGCCAGCGCGCTCGGCTATTCCATTTGGCGGCTTCTCACCATTAACTTTTTTGCTCGTCTGGTCCGCTATACAATTTTCGGGCTGCTTGCTCTCAAGTTTGGGCATGAGGTACTTCAGATTGCCAAGTCGCGACCCTTTTTCTGGAGCATGGTGGTTTTTATCCTAGGCTGCTTTGTCGCCACCGCCCTTTCAATTGCGCACTGGGTAAGAACGAGCCGAGGCGGAAAGAAATGACGAGAACTGGACGCGGCCACGGCACACTCGAATTCTTTGCTCCGCATGCCGGGATTCCGTAGACGCCTGGATAACGGTAGAGTAGAAATTGCTCCCGTGAGGGATCTCCGACCCCATGACTCCTCACCAGCGCATTCGCGTGATTGACTCGCATACCGCCGGGGAGCCGACACGCCTGATCCTCGCAGGCGGCCCGGAACTCGGGGACGGTTCGCTTGAGCGGCGGCTTGAAACATTTCGCCGCGACTACGATGCATTCCGCAGCGCCGTGGTAAACGAGCCGCGCGGCTCGGACATTATCGTGGGCGCTTTGCTCTGCGAACCCGTGGACCCACACTCCACGGCTGGGGTCATTTTCTTCAACAATGTCGGCTATCTGGGAATGTGCGGACATGGAACCATCGGCCTGATCGCCACGCTCAGCCATTTGGGCAAAATTGAACCGGGGGAGCATCGAATCGAGACGCCGGTTGGAACGGTTGGCGCTACGCTGCACGCGGACGGCCGAGTCACGGTGCATAACCTGCCCAGCCGCCGCAGCGCTGCGCGAGTGACGGTGCAGGTGCCTGGCTATGGAGCGTTCTGCGGAGACGTGGCCTGGGGCGGCAATTGGTTCTATCTGGTCGAGGAGCAGCCCTACACCGTGGCCATCGACAATGTTGAGGAACTCACTGCGGTAACATGGGCCATTCGACAGGCGCTTTCCGCCAACGGGATCACGGGGGATGACGGAAAAGAGATCGATCACATTGAGCTGTTCGGGCCGCCATCGGGGCCCGAAGCGGACTCCCGAAACTTCGTGCTGTGTCCCGGCAAGGCGTATGACCGATCGCCATGCGGGACCGGCACCAGCGCGAAACTCGCCTGCCTTTACGCGAAAGGCAAACTCCGGCCCGGACAGGTCTGGCGGCAGCAAGGAATCCTGGGCAGTATCTTTGAGGGATCTTTCAACGTGAGAGACGGAAATGTCTATCCAAGCATTACGGGCCGCGCCTACATCACGGCGGAAACCGATCTTGTTTTCGACAAGAATGACCCATCTTGTATGGGGCTCGTTCCTTGAGCGCGAACTATGACGCGATCATTGTCGGCGCGGGAATCGTGGGAACAGCCTGCGCGCTGGAATGTGCCCGCGATGGAATGCGAGTGGCCATTCTGGATGGCGGTGAAGTAGGCGGCGGCGCAACGGCTGCAGGCATGGGCCACATCGTCGTCATGGATGATTCTCCGGCGCAGCTTGCTCTCACCAGATACTCGCAAATCCTGTGGCAGGACCTTGCGCCTGAACTGCCCTCCTCATCCGAATATGAGACGCCGGGCACCATCTGGATCGCAGCGGATGAAGACGAGATGAAGGAACTCTCCCGCAAATGCATGAACTATCGGCATCACAACATTCCCGCGGAAGTTTTGGATGCGCAGGCACTTCGTGAGGCCGAGCCCAACCTTAACCCTGCACTGGCCGGCGGTCTGCTGGTGCCGCAGGATGCCGTTCTCAACGCGTCGAGTGCCGCGCGTCATCTGCTTGACAGAGCAATCTGGGGCGACGCCGTGCTGCTAAGAAAGACTGTCGTGAGCATTGGCAACAACCGCGTCCATGTTTCCGATGGCACGGTGTTCCATGGGTCGCGAATTGTGAATGCCGCGGGTGCCGATGCAGCCAAACTGACTCCAGAGATCCCCATCAAAAGACGCAAAGGTCACCTCGTCCTCACCGATCGATATCCTAAGTTCGTACGGCATCAACTGGTGGAGTTGAGTTATTTGAAGGGTGCGGGCTCCATCGCGCCGGAGTCTATCGCATTCAACGTGCAGCCTAGAAAAAGCGGGCAGATGTTGATTGGGTCCTCGCGGCAGTACGACGCCGAAGGGCAGCAGGTGGAACAACCCGTTCTGGATCGTATGATGGAGCGCGCCCGGTACTACCTGCCGCAGCTGGATCAACTCACAGCAGTTCGCGCGTGGACAGGATTTCGCGCAGCCACGCCCGACAAGCTACCCCTGATCGGACCCTCTCTGCACGATCCCACAGTATTTCTTGCGACAGGCCACGAGGGTTTGGGCATCACGACCGCGCTGGCTACCGCACGGTTACTCGCCGATCACATTGCCGGCCGCGTTTCGGAAATTCCACGGGAACCCTATTTCCCTTCCCGTTTGCAGGTCGGTACCATGATCGAAAGAGGACACTCGTGATGCGCTGGACGGGCGTAATGCCTGCGATGACCACCTGCTTCGATGAAGATTTGCAGGTGGACCATGGCTTTATGCGGCAACATGCGGACATGCTGGTGAACAGCGGCTGCACAGGATTGGTGATGCTCGGCTCGCTTGGCGAAGGGGCTACGCTGGACGCCCAGGAGAAAAACTCCATCCTGCGGAATATGGTGGAGACGGCAGGCGGGCGTGTTCCCATTGTTGCGGCGGTATCGGCTCTCACGACCGCGGAGGCGATACGGCTGGCGCAGAACGCGGAAGAAGCAGGATGCGCGGGATTGATGGTCCTGCCGCCGTACATCTACAAAGGCGATTGGCGCGAAACCAAAACTTACATCGGTTCTGTGCTCCGCTCCACTCAGCTTTCCGCGATGCTCTACAACAATCCCGTCGCGTATGGAACCGATTTTCTTCCTGAGCATATTGCGGAACTCGCCGACGAAAACGAGAATTTGCACGCCGTGAAGGAGTCCAGCACGGATGTCCGGCGGGTCTCCGCGATACGCGCACTTACCGGCGACCGCCTGTCGATCTTTGTTGGTGTGGATGATGCGATTGTAGAAGGAATCGCGGCAGGCGCGAGCGGATGGATTGCTGGGCTGGTCAACGCCTTCCCTGTAGAATCGGTCGCACTGTTCGATTTTGCGACCCAGGGCCAGAGAAGAGAAGCATTCGATCTTTATCGTTGGTTTCTGCCCTTATTGCGAATGGACACTGTTCCCAAATTCGTCCAGCTCATTAAATTCGTGCAGCAGGAGGTTGGAATGGGAAATATGCGTGTGCGTCCACCCAGATTGGAACTGGCCGGTGCCGAAAGAGAGCACGCCCGCGCCATTCTGCGGGACGCGTTGCGTACGCGTCCTGTACTCACCGGAGAACTGCAGACGGAGCGAATCTCATGAAACTGAGCGGCCTATCCCTTCTGGAACCCTTGAGCGATTCCAACACGAGCGTCTTTTCCGCCGTCAATCCCGCGAATGGAGAAGCTCTCGAACCCCAGTTCCACTCGGCATCGTTGCGGGACGTGGATACAGCCGCACGCCTTGCCGAAGACGCTTTCCAATCCTATGGAAAGCTGCCGGGGAAACAAAAAGCGATCCTCCTGCGTCAGATTGCATCGGGCATGGACGCGGTGACAGAGGAGCTGATTGCGCGCGCGCACCTGGAAACCGGACTGCCACCCAAGCGGCTGAAGGTTGAGACGACGCGCACGACGAACCAGCTTAGAATGTTTGCGCAATTCGTGGAAGAAGGCTCCTGGGTCTCGGCCAAAATCGATGTGGGCGATCCTTCCAGACTGCCGATGCCCAAGCCGGACATCCGGTCGATGGTGCGTCCGCTGGGTCCAGTGGCCGTCTTTGGCGCGAGCAATTTTCCATTTGCGTACTCCGTTGCGGGAGGAGACACCGCGTCGGCCCTTGCGGGGGGAAATCCGGTCATTGTGAAGGCGCACCCTTCTCACCCAGGAACAAGTGAATTGGTTGGACAGGTCATCTCACAATGCCTGAGAGACTGCAATCTTCCTGCCGGAGTGTTTTCCCTGCTGTTCGACGCGGGAAATGAGATCGGCACGGCACTCGTGCAGCATCCTCTTGTGAAAGCCGTCGGGTTTACGGGATCGCAATCGGGCGGAAAAGCGCTGATGCACCTGGCGGCCTCGCGTCCGGAGCCAATTCCGTGCTTTGCGGAAATGGGGAGCAGCAATCCTGTTTTCATAACTCCCCAGGCGCTTGCGACCCGCAGTGAGAACATCGCCACCGGGCTGTTTGAATCCTTCACTTCAAGCGTTGGCCAGATGTGCACCAAGCCCGGCATCGTTTTTCTTCCCAACGGGAGGGGTAAGCAGGCGTTCATCGAAAAGCTGCAGAATCTCGTCTCGCAGACCCCCGCAGCGCCCATGCTGAACGCAAATATCTGCTCCCGCTTTGGGAACGCAACGGCGGAGAGAAAGCAGCAGAAGAAGGTCCACTTGCTGGCGGAAGCAAAGCCAGCTCCGGCAGAGAATGGTTTTTATGCGGTCCCGGTCTTGTATGAGGTGGACGCCGAAAATTGGCTGCAAAGCCCGGAGCTTGCTCAGGAGGTCTTCGGGCCCACCACACTGCTCGTCTCGTACTCTGACACCGCTCAGCTTTTGGAGATAGCTCAGAACCTGGAAGGTCATCTTACTGCCGCGCTCCATGCAACGGAGGACGACCTGGCTGCCATGGAGCAGCTCATGTCCGTCCTTGAGCGCAAAGCCGGAAGAGTTATTGTGAACGGATTTCCTACCGGGGTGGAAGTCTGCCACGCAATGGTGCACGGTGGTCCATTTCCCGCCACATCCGACGGGCGCTCCACCTCCGTCGGCTCTCAGGCAATCTATCGCTTCACGCGTCCCGTCTGCTATCAGGCATTTCCGCAGCAGAGTCTTCCAATGGAATTGCGTGATGAAAATCCGCTGGGAATTCTAAGGCTAGTGAATGGCGAATACACGCGTTCGCGAATAGGCGCTACTGATTGACTCCGCTGGCCAGAAAGCCGCCATCGACCGCAAGGATTTCTCCGGTCACGAAGGAGGAAGCATCGGAGCCAAGGTAAATTGCGGCGCCCACCAGTTCCTCCAACTTGCCAAAGCGGCCCATCGGCGTGCGCATCAGGAATTCTTTTCCCCGTCCGGTTGAATCGAGCAACTCCGCATTGAGCGCGGTGCGGAAAACTCCCGGCGCAATCGCATTGACACAGATACCGTAGCGGGCCCATTCAATCGCAAGCGATTTGGTGAGAGACGCGACCGCAGCTTTACTGGCTCCGTAGGCAGCTACTTCCTGCAATGCCACAAAACTGGATAGGGACGCTATGTTAATGATCTTTCCACGGCGCTCCGCGATCATGTGTCGTCCAAAGACCTGGCAGGAGCGAAGCGTGCCGGTCAGGTTCGTGTCGAGAATGTCCTGCCAGATCGCTTCATCGAAGTCGAGCGTGGGCCCACGCTTTGTCTTACCCGCGCAGTTCACAAGGATATCGACAGTCCCGAGTTTGGAGATCGTCTGGCGCAAGACTTCTTCCAGGGAATCCCGGTCCGCAACGTCGCAAGGAATGGCAAGCGAACGCCGCCCGATCTCCTCTACCTTGGCAGCCGTATCGTTCACCTGCTCGACACGCCGGGATGCCGGAACGACATCCGCCCCTGCTTCGGCCAGGCCCAAGGCCAGTGCACGGCCAATCCCCGAAGTTCCGCCGATCACCACCGCGACTTTGCCGCTGACGTCCAACCCACGAATCTGCATACAGGAATTATCAACGCTCCACCGAAATAAAAGAAGACCAGCGGAGAACTTACCGGGGAAAGCCCTGGCCCGCCTGGTCGCCGCCTTTTACCTGTCCATACTCCAGCAGAGTGACGATGAAGACACCGCCGGTAATATTGCCCAGCACCGCAGGCACGATCCACCTGAAATACTGCGACGCCGGAATCCGATGACACAGCACGGCCGCGAAAACTTCCCCGCTCGATGCGATGCAATGGGCAAAGTGCCCCAGACCGACAATGAAGGCGAGGAACCATATCAACATGACGGAACCGGTAATGGAGTGGCTGCCGCTGACAAGCCATGCAACAAGCGCAATAATCCAACCTCCGATCACCGCGCTCCAGAACACATGCCCGGCTGGCACGCTCACGGAATCCAGACCGAATTGCACCATGGCCTGCACGTACTGCGGACGAAGCGCGCCGGTGCGCGTCGCAAGTACGGCAAAAAGAAACGCGCCCAGAATATTGCTTGGCAAAACGATCGCCCAGAGCCGGGCTGTGGTCCACACGTGGCGCCGCTCGGCAAGCATCAGCGCCACCGGATAGAGCGTGTTCTCAGTAAACAACTGTGCTCTACCGACGATAACCGCGATGAACCCCAGGGGATAAAAGAGGTCCGCAACGAAGTGCGCAACGCTGCCACTCCCCAGTTCTCCCACGACAAGGGAAACACTGAGCGCGCTCAATCCCATGGTGATGCCTCCCGCGAGCCCTGAAATCGCAAGAGCTATTGCGGGGCGATCTAGTTCATGACGGGCGTTGCGCGACACCTGCTCAAAAATTTCATCCGCAGTGGGGCGATCCAGTTCCAACTGCGTTGCTTCGGCTCCGGCAGCGGATTTCGCCGGCGGCTTTTTACGAGCTCGTAAGAGTTGCAAGTGTTCTTCCCGTCCTGAACAGGTGAGAGACGCAAACGCTCCGGCTAAACCAGTGGCGCCTGACGTGAGTGGAGTGGACTAACATTGGCGGCGCGCCGACAGGATACGCATTCAATCCAGCGTGAGCTTCTGGTGGTCGCCGACCTTCGATTTTCCTTGGGTTACGACAGCTTTCAGCAATTGATAGGAACGAACCAGCACATTCCCCGGGGCCTCCCAATACTCAGCCTCTTCTACGATAACCTTGATGACCATGATTTCCGGGTCGTCCTTACCTTGCGGGAACCAGGCGTAGTGCGCTGGTTTCCAGAGTTCTTCAATTTTTGCCCTGTTCCGGCTCAATTCCGCTCTTCCTGAAAGAGACACATAGACGTGGGAGTCGCTGTTCACATAGCTGAGGTTGACCATTGCGCCGTGCTCGATCTCATCCACTTTTCCCGACTCCGCTCTGGATAAAAACCAGAGATCTCCGTCGAAATCGGCTTGCTGGGTCGCCATCGGCCGGCTGCGCAGCCGCTGGCCGGAGTGTGTGGTCAACATGGCGATTTTTATTCCCCTGATTAAAGCCGCAGTTTTCCTGATTGCTTCCGACCTGTCCCTCTTGTTCATCCTCGCAGGCACCTCAGTTAGAGTGAGATGCAGAAAGGCAGGATTCCACCTGTCCTATTTCCCTGAGCCTTGCAGCCAGAAGAACCCCGGCAGATCTTGAGCTAATCGACGGATTCCCGGACATAGGCCTTCAAAGTCGCCAACGGCTTCTCCGTGGCTGCGGCAGGGCGAACGGTATATGCGCCCACCTGTGCCGGAACGATGAACGTTTCTCCATAATGCACCGGGAACGGGGGGAATGCACCGGACGGGCTTTCCACAACAGCTGCGTCACCTTCCACCAGGTTCAGCACGTTCACCGTGCCGCAAGTGTCGTGTGGAACGCTGCCGGTGAACCAGTGGCGGCGCGTCTCGATAAATTCCAGCTCATGGAGTCCCGTCTTTTCCTCTCGCCAATGCTTCGCGGCCGTAATTTGCGAAACGCGATTGATCAGATGTTCCCGCACCCATGGCGCGGTCCGGTTCCACTGGATGTTCGCCAGGCCGTGTTCGAGATGGATCGGGCGTGGACGTCCATCCAGTCCAAGCCGTCCCCAGTCCCAAAGCTTGAACGTGAAAATGTAAGGAGTCGCGCTGATCTCCAGCACGACACCGTTCTTTCCGGAACAATGGATGGTTCCTGCAGGAATCAGGAAATGGTCGTGCTTTCTGGCGGGCCATGCCGTTACATACTTCTCCGCAGGGAAAGGCGCATTTTCATCCTGCTGCGCCATGCGCAGATCGCGTTCCATTTCCTCTGGACAGACGTTCTCCTTCAGACCGAGATAGACGGCCGCTCCGTCCCCAGTGTCCATCATGTAATAGCTTTCGTCCTGGGTGTAATCCATGCCGAACTGCTCGCGAATATACTGCCGCAGGGGATGTACCTGGAGCGAGAGATTGCCTCCCTGCATGGTATCGAGATAGTCGAAGCGGATGGGAAACTCGGTGCCGAACTTCCCGACAATAAAGTCGCCCAGCAGTTCGCGCGGACGATAGAGAACCAGATCGAGCGCAGGCACCTCCACGCAAGTCTTTCCAAAGCCAAGCAGTAAACTGTTCTCCTCTGGAACGCAATCGAAGCACCACGCGTAGTTCACGGGACCGTCGGGAAGCCCGAAAGTCTGCTTCATCCACTGGCCACCCCAAGGGCCCGGGTCGAAGAACGGAACCACACGAAACGGCTGCCGGGCGGCGCACGAAAGACCGTGCCGGAATTGCTCGCCAGAGAGCATCTTGGGCTGCGCATCCTCGTTGGTATCCAGCAGGAAGTCGATGCGCGGCAGCAGGTCTGCTTTCAGGCGGTCGGCTGCGCGCCAGTCCAGGAAGTAAGCGCGCTTGTAAAGTTCGGCGGCTGAGGCGTCCGCATTACGCATGCCAAGGTTGCCGATCCGGTGCGCCCGCTGCCTCTTCTGTATTTCCCATCGCGCCAGATCGGCGTAGAGGATGCGGTCCCACTCCTGCGCAATCAATGCCGCGCCCGTGCCGATCAGAACCACCGAGCCGCGCGCCCATTTCCATTGGTTCTGAATCGCAACAAACTTCTGCGGATCAAAAAACTCCTGCAACGTTCGCCGCTCCATGTAGGCGAAGACGCGATCGTCTCCCATCATCGGAGCGAATTCTTGCTCTAGCTCCGCCGGGGAGAGCAACGCATCGTCGCTTCGCAGGATCATCTCGGCATGGAGCACAGGGAGCAGCGCAGCCTCGATCGCATCCACATCGCAGCCAGGGTATGTTTCCACCACGGTCCGCCTGACCGCAGGGAAAAGCATTCCTCTTATTTGTTCCCATCCGGCGCAACAGTCCGCATCGTTCTGCGAGACCACAACAAAAGGAAAACGGTCGTAGGTTGTCGCGGGCGGATTCAATAGGGCGTCTCCGGGGTCAGGAATGTGAAAATGCGCTTCGGATCAGGTCAACGGGGTAAAAGAGTTTCATGCCGTTCCGTGCTGGTTCCACCTGTGTTTGGCGGAGGTACGCAGAACCGTCAGAGGAGTGATTTCCTTGCCCCGCACCGCATCTCCACGCCGCTGTAGCTGCAGCCACAAGCAGGCTTTTCCTTTTCATCGCCCCCCTCCTTCTGGTTGGATGACGGCAAATCCCACTGCGTGATCTATCTGCCGTGGCGGCCGTTCCAATGTGTCCGGTCGCGATCACACCGGAAGTTCGGGAGTGGCTTGTAACAATGCCTGCGTGTAGGCCGATGCTGGGCGCTCGCAGATCTGTTGCCACCCGCCATGTTCAACAACCCGGCCCCGGTGGAGCACGAGGATTTCGTCTGCCATGTAGCGCACCAGAGGCATGGAGTGGGTGATAAAGACATAGGTCAAGTGCAGTTCCCTCTGCAGTTCACGGAGCAAATGTGTGATCTGGGCGGAGACGCTGACGTCAAGCGCGGAGGTTGGTTCATCGAGAATCACCAGTTCCGGCCGCAGGATAAGCGCGCGCGCGATGTTGATCCGCTGCCGCTGGCCACCGGAAAATTCATGCGGATAGCGCGGGAGCGCCGCCGCATCCAGACCCACGCTCCGCAGAGCGCTCAGAATTCGCGCCTGTCGTTCTTCTTTGATCCCGCCGGGTGCTTGCGATGCTTCACGATAGATCAACAGCGGTTCGCCCACAATGTCCTCAATGCGCATGCGCGGGTTCAACGCGGCATAAGGATCCTGGAAAACAATCTGCATCTTGCGCCGTAATAATCGCAGCTGGTGCCGCGAGGCTCCGACCAGATCCTGGCCTGCAAGGTGGATTTTCCCTGAATCAGGCTCGATGAGCCGCAACAATAGACGCGCGATTGTGCTTTTTCCGGAACCGGATTCACCGACAATGCCAAGCGTTTTTCCGCGCTCGATGGAAAAGCTGACGTCGTCGACCACCCGTTTGTGCTCGCGCCTGCCGCGCACAGGATAGCTTTTGACCAGGTTGAAAACTTCCACCAGAGGCATGGAAACATCCTAGCGCTCTCTGATTGCTGGCGGACGAAGAATATATTCTGCGGATGTTTTTACAGTCACCTCACCCAAGTGGAAAGCCCCGCATCGAAATGCGGGGCCTGGAGCGCGGCACCGAGCAGTTACCAGCGCACGCCGCCCGTGATTGCGACAAGCCCGAGATTAGGCGTCGGAAGCTGGTTGGCCGGGGTCATGATTTTCACGTATCTGGATTCCACAAACAGGCTTTCGCGCCGGTTGGGATAGAGCCGTCCCTGAAAGCCGATGCCGAAATCGTACATCGCCTGTGTGGTGGAGTAAGAGGATCCCGTTATTTTGCCGCTGCAGAAATTCGTGAAATTTTTATACCCGAGGCCAGAATAAATCCGGCAGTTGATGGTTTTGCCGATTGGCCCGTTAAAGCTTGTCCGCACAGACGAGAAGCCGCCGCCGCCCACCGCATAGGCGCCAAATTTTGCACCGTGATAGATGTACAGCATTGGGTCGCCGGAGATGGTGAACGTGTTGTATGACCCGCCAGTCTGCCGCGCGGTCTGCAGCACGGGCGATGGCATTCCATTGTGGTAGTAGTTGCCCTCCACAAAGATGGTCAACCTGCGGTTCAGCTTATAACCTGCGCCCACCAGTCCCGCGAACGACGGATTGACGTACTGGCCATTCTGGAGACCCGCTCCGAAGTTGCCGCCTGCGCCACCTTCAAAAACGAGATGACCGGTGGAAACCCGCGCAGCCGCTGGTGCGACCTGCCGCGGATTGGCATTGGATGAGGAAGTTTGTTGCGCCCGTGAGACAGCGGCGACAGAAAAAATTGCCAGGGCTGCAAAAAGGATCGTCCGTGGGCCCGCGCTGGTCCGCGGCGATTGCGTTTGCAAATTCATGTTTCCTGCTGTCCTTATCGCATTCACTCACGGTGCAATGCGTGTTGAGATGTAGAGAAATGTCTTGTCCAGAATACCGCTATTCTCGACAAATCCGAAGTTTGCCACCAACGACAGCACGTCCGGGAATGGGTGCGCGGTGAGACGCAGCAAAAGCGCCCAATTCATTGTCCACCATCAGCCGGATAAGAAAGCAAAAGGCCCCGCATTTCCGCAGGGCCTCTTGTTGCATCCGTCCGGCCGTGGGACCGGATTTAGCGCTTAGTACATGCCATCCATGCCGCCGCCGTGACCGCCGCCAGCCGGAGCCGCTTCTTTCTTCTCCGGAATGTCGGAAACCATGGCTTCGGTCGTCAGCATCAAGCCGGCGATGGAAGCTGCGTTCTGCAGTGCAGTCCGGGTGACCTTGGTCGGATCGATGACGCCGGCCGCAACCAGGTCTTCGAACTTTCCGGTTGCCGCGTTGTAGCCGTGGTGGTCGTCCTTGCCTTCAAGGATCTTGCCCACAACGACTGCACCCTCTTCGCCAGCATTGCCGACGATCTGGCGCAGCGGCTCTTCGATAGCGCGGCGAACGATCTGAGCTCCGATCTTCTCGTCACCCTGCAGTGTGTTGATGAGGGCTTCCACTTCTTTGGCGCTGCGAACCAGGGCCACACCGCCGCCCGGAACGATACCTTCCTCCACAGCGGCGCGGGTTGCGTGCATCGCGTCTTCCACGCGCGCCTTCTTCTCCTTCATCTCGGTTTCCGTAGCGGCGCCGACCTTGATGACGGCAACGCCGCCAACCAGCTTCGCCAGCCGCTCCTGCAGCTTCTCACGGTCGTAGTCGCTGGTGGTCTTCTCGATCTGGTTCCGAATTTCCTTCACGCGTCCCTGGATGTCCTCGGCCTTGCCCGCTCCGTCGACAATGGTCGTGTTGTCCTTGTCGATGGTCACGCGCTTGGCGCGGCCCAGGTCCTCAAGCTTTACATTCTCCAGCTTGATTCCGAGGTCTTCGGTGATTGCCCGTCCGCCGGTCAGCTTCGCGATGTCTTCCAGCATTGCCTTGCGGCGATCGCCAAAGCCCGGAGCCTTCACCGCAGCCACATTCAGCGTGCCGCGCAGCTTGTTCACCACCAGGGTCGCCAACGCCTCTCCGTCCACATCTTCCGCGATGATGACGAGCGGCTTGGCGTTGCGGGCCACCTGCTCAAGCAGTGGAAGCAGGTCCTTCATCGTGCTGATCTTCTTTTCGTGGATCAGAATGTAGGCATCTTCGAGCGCCGCTTCCATGCGATCAGGATCCGTCACGAAGTAAGGGCTCAGATAACCGCGATCGAACTGCATACCATCGACGGTTTCCAGGTGCGTCTGCATCGTCTTCGATTCTTCAACGGTGATGACGCCGTCCTTACCAACCTTCTCCATCGCCTGCGCAATGATTGCGCCGATTTCCTGATCGCCATTGGCGGAGATGGTGCCCACCTGTGCGATCATGTCGCCGGAGACAGGCTTGGAGAACTTGCCCAGCGCGCCGGTATGCTCAAAAGCGCCCTCTTTATCGCGCTTACCCACAATCTTCTCGACCGCCTTGTCAATACCGCGCTTCAGGGCCATCGGATTGGCGCCGGCCGCCACAGTCTTTACACCTTCGCGGTAAATCGCCTGCGCCAGAACGGTCGCAGTCGTCGTGCCATCCCCGGCCACGTCGGAGGTCTTGGAAGCAACTTCCTTGACCATCTGCGCGCCCATATTTTCGAGCGGATTGCTCAACTCAATTTCCTTGGCGACCGTCACGCCATCCTTGGTGATGGTCGGGGAGCCGAATTTCTTCTCGATCACAACATTGCGGCCCTTGGGGCCGAGTGTCACCTTGACAGCGTCCGCAAGCGTATTCACGCCGCGCAGGATCGCCTGTCGCGAATCTTCACCATGCAAAATTTGCTTTGCCATATTTCTGCTTCTCCTAAGAGTCGTTCGCTACTGATTGGAATTGCGGAATGCCCGCCAGCGCAGGAAACCTGATTGGCGCGCAAAAAACGGATCGGCCGGAACGCCCGCCTACTTCTTCCGGTTCAGAATTCCGAGCACTTCTTCTTCGCGCATAATTAGCAGGTCTTCGCCGTCAATTTTGATCTCAGTCCCGGAATACTTGCCGAACAGAACGTGGTCGCCAACCTTCACATCCAGTGGAAATACCTTGCCTTCGTCGTTCGACTTTCCCTTGCCCACCGCGAGGACTTCGCCCTCCTGCGGCTTCTCCTTGGCTGAATCGGGAATGATGATGCCGCCACGGACGGTTTCGCCTTCTTCCACGCGGCGGACCACGATACGGTCATGCAGCGGGGTCAACGAACTGACTGCATTCGACTTTTCATTTGCCATAACTTACGTTTCTCCTTGAGGTGAGCGGTGCGATGAAGCTGGATTCCGATAGCTTGTGCGGATGGATTCCTGCAGACCCCGCTCCGGCATTCCGCCGGATGGGCCGTTAGCAGTCACCATGCTTGAGTGCTAGATTAAGCCCGCCGCGTGGAGAGTGTCAAGATTCCGGGCGACATCTTAGTGTATTCGGCTCAACATAGATGAGCGGTCGCCATCACCTGCAAGTCCGCCGCAAGCCCACAGGTGCCTGACCAGATGCCGGGCTAAACCGAAGGCGCCCATTCCCGCGCTTTAGGACGACCACCTCAGGACGAGGTAAAATGCGGGTATGCGCCGGTTGTCCTTTGCCATTCTCCTAGCCCCGTTCATCCTCGCGGCTACCGCCGTTCCACTGGTTCAGCAGGCCCATGCCTCCCAGCGGCACCCGCGAAAGTACAAAGCTCCCCCTCCCATGGCCCACGTCGAAGTCACGGTCCTGAAGGCTTCCAACGGAAAACCGCTGTATAACGCGGCTGTCATCTTCCATCCTATGAAGCAAAACAAAGACGAAGGCAACATGGAGCTTAAGACCAATGAGGAGGGCAAGGCGGTCCTTGACATGCTCCCCATTGGCACGGACGTCATGGTGCAGGTGATCAAGCCGGGATTTCGCACTTTCGGGCAGGAATATTCCGTTCCTACAGACAAGAAGTCGATTACCATCAAGCTGCTGCCACCCGATCAGCAATACTCGGTCTATAAGCAAAATGCGTCCAACTCCGACGCTCAGAACAATGCGCCGCAACCGCAGATGGGCCATGCCACACCGACGGACAGCCCATTGCTGGCGCCCGCGCCGAAGAAGAAGAGCCACCCGTATTGATATTCCAATTCCCTCCAACTGCAAAGAACGGTTAAGTCCGATATGCGCTCGCTAGATGGGAAAGTTGTGCTGATCACCGGTGGTGCCCGCAGGATCGGGCGGACCCTGGCCCATACGATGGCGGGTGCTGGTGCGGACGTTGCCATCACCTACCGCGAATCCGATGTGGCTGCGCAAGACACGTTGCGGGAACTGTCGGAATACGGACAGCGATCCATGGCTTTGCGATGCGACATCCGGGACCCGGTGTCCGTAAAGGAATCGGTTGCGGGCGTTCTCCAGGAATTCGGCCGGCTCGACGTGCTGATCAACAATGCAGGCATGTTCGCCACGGCGGCGCTGGAGTCGATCACGGTAGCCGAGTGGGACGCCATGTTCGAGACCAACACGCGAGGCGCATTTCTGATGGCGCAGGCTGCGTACCCTTACCTGAAGGCCGGCCAGGGGCGGATCGTCAACATCGGCTCGCTGGGCGGATCGCATCCCTGGGCCACGCACGCCCACTACAGCACCTCCAAAGCCGCTCTGCACATGCTGACGCAGACCATGTCCAAGGCGTTCGCACCGGAGATCAGCGTCAACTGCGTCGCGCCCGGCATGATCGCCAACGGCGAATCTTCGCCGGACTACGAACACTTCGCCGCGAAAACACCGATGGGGCGCAACGGCAAGGCCGAAGAGGTCGCGGATGCCGTGCTGTTCTTCGCCACCGGCCCACGTTTCATCACCGGACAAATTCTTGGCGTGGACGGCGGATTGGGATTGTAGATTCCCGCGTGTGGTTCAGGCCTTGGGTTTGAAACGTGGATTTGGAGTGCGGAATCGCGCAAAATCTCTGGTCCGCTGCCAAGCTCCGATTACCCGGCCAGGACTGTTTATCGGCTGCTGCTGACCCTCCGCCTGACTGAAGCGGACACGCGCACCAGACAACAAAAGGAACGCTGCCGAGGATAATTTTAGCGGAGGTACTGGATGAGATGATCCACGATTCTCTTGGAAGGGATCGAACCTGTGTCTAGTATTTCGTAGCCTTTTTGCTTGGCTTCCTCGCGAAGAAAGTTTCCCCAATTCATCATCTTCTCGTTTGCTAAGCCGGGTTGATGGCGATCATGCGTAAGTCTGGTGGTACGAACTGCGTCACTGCAATCTACAAGCACAATATGTGCATCCGTAATCCCTGTTGCAGCGATCGCCTCTTCAATGAACGCGATTCTCATCTGACCTTCAAATAAAATTTTGTTTCCGGACTTCAGCAGAGGGGCAATCCGTTGCATCCACTGGATAGTCATCGCGCGTTGCCAACCGCCGCCCGCACCATAATCGCCATCGTATGTGGCCATGACTCCCGCCGATGGCACGCCGATAGAGTCAAAAAAAAGGACTTCGCAATTCGGAAGAGACGCTTGGATCGCACGAGCCAGGGTCGTTTTCCCCGCACCCGATGCGCCGGTAAGAATCAGCAGTGAACTGTTCACGAGACGAGTATAACTACCGCGACGCGTTGATTTTTCCGTCATCGGTTTCTGGCTCATTCGGTGGGCGGATGGCCCATTCAAGCCTTGTCGCTGCGGTGACGCTTGAGTGGGTGAGTGGCGGGTTCACTGATCAACAGGTGACGTGCTCCGGCATCACGACGTAACCGTAAACACAAAGGCTGAAACGGAGCCGAACACGTTCCAGCGCGAGTTCAAAAATTCGTCTGGTTGCAGGCTGCGCGAACATTGGGCGGCGATGATAGCAACTGAACGTCACGAAATGACTTTTCCCGGATTCATGAAATCGTTGTAGTCTTGAGGGCCCGGAGTTAGATTACGGGGAGAAAAGCTCCCACTCAAGCCAAAGGACGGCTTGAGTTGATGGGATAAGGAGGAAGGCTTCTACGATGGTCGAGTAGTTTGTGGTTGAGGACCATGAGCTGCTGGATCAGGAGAAGCCTTCAATGAAAATTATAGGATGTGATTTTCATCCGGGTTGGCAACAGGCGGCGGTTTTCGATGCGGAGACCGGCGAAGTGACGGAACGAAAGTTGGTCAACGGCGATGGCGAGGCGGAGCGGTTCTATCG